>JAUXRH010000158.1 GCA_030682075.1 Nitrosomonas sp. | reverse complement strand
TCTCCAGCTTCGACCAGAACTCATCATTGAGCATCAATCGGGGCATCGCAAACTCGTTTTGTTGGTGGTATGGGAACCCCAATATTACGAGTTTGTTTCTATCTATTAAATACTTATTTCAAAACGTCAACAGACCCTAGGAACTTGAATTTTTAGAGATGCCCATAACAGGGTTAAAGAATTTTTGAATGACTACTTGACAACTGAAATCCCACCTCAATCACAAATACAACACGGAGTCGGTCGAACAGTAATTAGCATTTATTCAGAGAGGTAAAAAAATCAAAATGGTTATTTTATAAACAGCGTAAAATACCACACGTTATCTGACACTAAGGCAAACAAAGTTGATGCAAAAATTGCCAGGCTGGATTGGATCAGCGTACCTATAAAAAACCAATAATGAACAACACGAAACATTGCCTGATTTTCGCTCACCGTGGCGCCAATAGGGAAGCCGCTGAAAATACACGGACTGCTTTTGACAAAGCATTGGAATACGCAGTCGACGGCATTGAAACAGACGTACAACTCACCCGTGATGAAATCACTGTGCTCTGGCATGATAATTTCCTTGGCAAAGCCGGCCTGCCAGATAAACATATTGATGATTTTACTTTTGACCAGTTAAAGACGCTGGATTTTTCCAGCCAGCTTTCACCGCATAAAAAACACACCGGTGTTATGAGTTTGCAGGCATTTCTGGAGGCTTATCGCACACGCTGTCGCTTATTGATTGAAATCAAGAACCGCGAATGGGAATCCACGTTACGTCATGAAATAAAAGTCCGTCAAACACTGAATATCATCGGATCACGCCAAAATAATCAGATCGTCGTTTCTTCATTTAACCTTGCCAGCCTGGTTTATGCACACCAGTACAAACCCGAATTTCCTTTGATTTATAACTTTAAAGATAATCAGACCATCGCGGATGCAAAAAATATTCTTGCTGCACTGCCTTTTTTTCATGGACTTTGCTTACCCATCAGCATTCTGAATGAATCCATGGTTGAACTTCTTCGTGATCACGGAAAATGTCTTGCTGTTTACACTTGTAATAGCGATGAAGAAATAAATAAAGCGCTTGAGCTTGGCGTTGATATCTTGATCAGTGATTTACCACATAAAGCACTGATGATGCGTGATGCATGAAACGCGACTTTTCATTACTACAAAATAAAAAATTCGATCTTCTGGTCTGTGGCGGTGGCATTTATGGTGCCTGGGTCGCCTATGATGCCGCCTTGCGCGGCTTAAAGGTTGCCCTTGTTGAACAAGGCGACTGGGCCAGCGCCACTTCCTCGGCTTCCAGCAAATTAATCCACGGTGGTCTGCGCTATCTGGAATCGTTTGACTTCAAGCTGGTCAGGAAAGCACTGACTGAACGAAGCCGGTTATTACAGGCGGCGCCCCACCGCGTGTGGCCATTACGTTTTGCTGTGCCGGTATATCGCGACAGTCGCGTCGGCACGCTTAAATTGAAGCTTGGCTTGACCCTGTATGATTTTCTTGCAGGCAGCACCGATCAAGCAATGCAGCATCATTATCTCGATCACGAAAGATTTATGGCCCATTTCCCCACGCTCAGTCACACCCGGCTACAAGGTGGCTTTACCTATGTCGACGCGCAGACCGATGATGCCCGACTGGTACTGGAATTGATTGCAGGTGCCATGACAGCCGGTGCAGTGTGCCTGAATTATGGCCAGGTAACCCATTTACTTGAAGTCGACGGACAGATCTTCGGCGCCCATGTTCAAGACCAGCAAAGCAGCGCCACAGTGGAAATCCCGGCAAGGCAAATCGTCTTTGCTACCGGCCAGTGGAATGCCGCATCAGCACAAGGTAAGGACTGGTGCCGACTCGCCAAGGGGATTCACTTGGTCATGCCCGCTGTTCTGGGTAACGAGGCATTACTTCTGACGGCAAAATCCGACGGACGGTTTTTTTTCATGATTCCCTGGTACGGACTGACCTTGCTCGGCACGACGGATACAGACTATCGCGGAAGCGTTGAACATGTGACGGTTGAAGCAGCCGATGTGTCATATCTTCTCACTGCAGCGAATGCTTATCTCAAAACAGCCTGGACGCAGGCCGACATTATTGGCCAATATGCCGGTGTTCGGGTATTAAAGCGCAGCACCCAATCCGCCGCCGCAATCTTGCCCTCCACTGTCAGCCGTGACTGGGAATTAAAAACCACAAACCATAACGTGCATTACTCAATCGGAGGAAAGCTGACTTCCGCCCGGCAAGATGCCGCCGACATTGTCGACACCGTGTGTTCACAGCTTGGCCTCAATGTAACATGCGCAACCACAGACCGGGCATTTCCCTGGGTGCCACAGGAAAATTTTGCAGCGTGGACAGTTGCGATGAATGTGCGGGCAGCCCAGCTAGGCATTGATACAGAAAGTGCCCAGTGGTTGATACGACGCCATGGCCAGCGAGTAACTGAAATTTTTCAGCGTATTGAAAATGAATCTGCTCTGACTGACCGTATCCTTCCTTCTTTACCCTTTATTTATGCTGATCTATTGCACTGCGCCCGAGCCGAAATGGTCGTGCATCTGGAGGATCTGCTCCGCCGTCGCATGCCCTTACTCATTCTGGCACAGCTCACTCAACATGATGTACAACGACTTGCCATGGAAGTCGCAACCATCATGAACTGGGATAATAAAACAGTAAACCGGGAAATTGAAGACTGCTGCAAACAATGGCTACACCACTAATTTCTGCCATTGCCCTCGACTTGGGCACGACATCCATCAAGGCCGCATTACTGGATCAACACGGCATGCTCCATCATAGGGTGACACAGCCTGCACCAAAAATGAATACCCATAATGGTTGCTACGAAAGTGATGCGTTATCCTATGCCGAGACTGCCGAACAAACACTCAAACAATGCCTTGCACAAACTGAAGCCAACCCCCCTTTGGGATTATGCAGCCAGCGATCATCTTTCCTGATCTGGGAAAAAATCGGCGGCCAACCCATCACCCCGCTGATTTCCTGGCAGGATAATCGTGGCATCGCCTGTTGTGATGCCATGCAAACTTCCGCGCATATCATTCAGGATCTCACTGGTTTGCGCCTGACGCCTTACTATCTTGCACCCAAACTCAGCGTTCTGCTGCAAGCGCATCCAGAGTGGCGCGACCCACTGCAACGTGGCGAATTACTGGTAGGTACACTTGATAGTTTTATGATCTGGCGTTGGACCAACGGCAAACAACATCTTACCGATGCTTCCATGGCTGCCCGCACCTTACTGATGGATAGACAACAACTGCAGTGGTCACCCAGACTGTGCGACCTGTTCCATATTCCGTTATCGATACTGCCGCAAATCAAACCTTCGACAGGATTAAATCTTCACTTAGATAACGGCCTGACATTACAAGCCAGCCTAGGCGACCAATCAACCGCACTGATTGCCAGTGTCGATGAAAATTCAGCTGACGTCCTGGTTAATCTGGGCACCGGCGGGTTTGTTATTCAGTATCAAACCACTAAAGAAACGGCACGGAATGGTTATCTTCGAACATTGATATACCAGGATCGAGTTGGACAGGGTCACACTGCGTTTGAAGGAACGCTCAACTCAATTGCCACCGCACTCGCCCCCTATCCGGTCAATGAGTGCCAGATCGAAGACCTAGCAACAAATGATATTTTCTGCCTGGCAGAACCCAGCGGCCTGGGCGCGCCTTATTTTCGCAATGATCTGGGTATCCATTTCTCTCAATCGATTGAATTCTTGAATGACCGCCAAGTCACTGCGCTACTATTGGAAGCGATTATTTTTCGCATAGCACACATACTGGAAGATTTTCATCGCGAATCCCCGTTTACGCAGGTCTATCTTTCAGGTGGATTATCCGAGCTGACTTGTTTGCAACAAGGTATTGCTCAATGCGGGCGCCATGAAACCTATCGCCTGCAACAAAAGGAAACCAGCTTGCAAGGCGCAGCGCTCGCTGCCGCTGACATGATGGGGAAAAACCATCGAGAAACTGAAAAGATAGAAATTGGACATAGAAACAACGCCCTGCTTGAAAAATACCGTCGCTGGAAAGATTGGTTTAATATTTTATTGGGGACTGAGCGGGATTAAACCGTAGAATTCCGCGTTCAGCTAACTTTTCCAGTTCCAATGATATTAAAGGCGCTGGTAAGGCAAGTGGCGCGGGCTGTTTATCAGAATCAGCTCTTTTTTTCTTCGCTAATCTCCGTTTGCTGAGGTTCTGTTTCAGATTCTTTCGTTTCACTCCCAGCCGCTGGAACAATGTCCAACGGGGCGGCTTCTTTACTTTTTTTCATGGTAAAAGCGGCAATGAATATACCCAACTCATAAAGTAGATAAAGGGGTACTGCCAGCATAAATTGTGAAATGACGTCGGGCGGAGTAAAAATCGCAGCAATAACAAAGGCGCCAACCAAAACATAATGGCGTATTTCTCTTAGTTTCTCGACGGTTATTATGCCTGTCCTAACCAATACCATAACAAACACGGGTACTTCAAACGTGATACCAAAGGCCATGAACATGGACAGCACAAAACTGAGGTATTTACCAATATCCGTCATGACAGCAACACCCTCTGGGGCAAAGAAGGTAATGAATTCAAATACCAGTGGCAGCGCCGCAAAATAAGCGAAAGCCATGCCAGAAAAAAACAAAAAACTACTGGCGAAAACCATTGGCAAAGCCAAACGCTTTTCGTGAGAATAGAGGCCAGGCGCGATGAAAGCCCATACTTGATAGAGTGTATGCGGTAATGTGATGAGAAAAGCAACCATCATGGCCACTTTCATTGGCACGAAAAATGGCGTGGCCACATCCGTAGCAATCATTTGTCCACCCAGCGGCAGCTTTTCCAGCAAGGGTTGTGCCAGAATTGTATATAGCTCACGTGCATACATGGCGCAGGGTAGAAAACCAAGCATCAGCCCAGCCAGTATGCGTATCATTCGCATACGCAATTCCAGCAGATGTGAAATAAATGTACTTTCGGTGTTCATAGTATGGCAGCTGATGTGTCGTCAATTAATTGAACAGACATAACGAGCAATTACGATATTCTCACATTAATGTAAAGCTAATACGGATAACTATTTGTTATCCTTTTCGAACGTGCTGCGCTTTTGTTCATTTGACTCTGAGATCTGTTGTTGAGATGCTGGCTGGGCCGATGAAATAGATAAGTCCGTTTTGGATTCAATTTCAGCCTTGACTCCAGTTGAGGACGGTGAAGAAGCCGTTGTTAAGTTCTCAGCGCCTGTCATTGATTTTATTTCATCAACTTCCTGTCGTACTGAATTCTCCATAGAATCTGCCGCTTCTTTTACAGAAGCATGTAGATTCTTTAATTCATCCATTCTCATTTCATTATGTATATCAATCTTAACGCTACTGATATAGCGTCGAACACGGCCTAACAGATGACCCAGGGTACGAGCCACCGTTGGGAGTCGTTCGGGTCCGATCACGATCAATGCCACGACTGAAATGATCAGTATCTCGGTAAAGGCGATATCAAACATGCCGCCTCATTTTCCTTGAATGCTTAATAATGACCATTGATCAAATTTTGATCTTGATGGTTATTTGGAAGTCTTGTTTGATTGAAGATTCATCAGACTTTAGTTTCTATCTTTTCCCTGGCTTCACTTGCGACTGTTTGATTATTCGCCTGTGGCGGTGAAAACGCGATATTCACGACTTTTATCTCTTTCTTAACTTCAGCATCAATCGTCTGGTTATGCAGGGGTGATTGTGATGAAGCTGTGTTCACAGTCTCTGTTTTTTCCTTAACTTCACCTTCGATTGCTTGTCCCTTCACTTGTGTTGATGGCGGCGGCGTATTCTCTGTTTCTGAATCTTTTATTCCTTCCTTGAAGCCCTTTAAGGCACTACCTAAATCACCACCCAAGTGACGCAGTTTTTTTGTGCCAAATACCAAAACAACTATTCCCAGAACAATCAGCCAATGCCAAATACTGAATGCGCCCATCATCTGCTCCTCTTTAATATGAAGAATCTATCCGTGACGAATCATCACGGGCAGACGCTCTATTCCACCAATAACATGAATATGCAGATGAAAAACTTCCTGTCCACCGACATGCCCAGTATTGATGATGGTACGAAAACCATCCGTACAACCCTGCGTTTTTGCCAGGCGAGGCACCAACAACAACATCTTTCCCAGCAAAATTTGATGCTTATCTTCGACTTCTGTCAGTGCGGCGATATGAAACTTGGGTATCAACAAAAAATGTACCGGCGCTACTGGATTAATGTCATTAAAAGCAAAGATGTCGTCATCTTCATATATTTTATTGGCCGGTATGTCACCGCGAATGATCTTACAGAATAGGCAGTTATCCATTTTTCTATCTTGTTCCTCCTGGGCTATTTCTCCCGACGTCGGTCCTCGCTTCCCCACGTTCACTCACTACGATCACTTGTCCGACAGGCTCCTGGAAGCTTTTTCATCGTTTCCTGGAATGCCTTCACGACGTTGCAATTCATCCAGCACGTCGCTTGGTTTTAGTCCGTGGTGGGCTAACAGTACCAGGCAATGAAACCACAAATCGGCTGTTTCACGCACAACATGTTGCGCATCCCCATCTTTAGAGGCCATCAGCGTTTCTGCGGATTCTTCCGCTATTTTCTTGAGTATTTTATCTTGCCCGTCATGTAGCAATTTCGCGACATAAGAGCTTGCCGGGTCTGCATGCTTGCGTGTTTCAATTGTTTCCGCCAGGCGGGTAAGTATGGAGGTGTCTGTCATTTATCGTAGATTTCTTTTGGATCCTTGATGACGGGTGCTGTTACAACCCACCGCCCATTCTCTAATCTATTGAAGAAACAGCTATGCCTTCCTGTGTGGCAGGCAATGCCGCCGACTTGCTCCACTGTCAGCAACAAGACATCTTCATCACAGTCCAGATAGATAGCGTTTACTTTCTGGATGTGACCCGATGCCTCGCCTTTGTGCCAGAGCTTTTTGCGGGAACGTGACCAGTAAACCGCTTGACCTGTTTCAACCGTAAGCTTAACAGCTTCCCGGTTCATCCATGCGACCATCAGTACTTTGCCAGTGTCAGCTTCCTGCGCAATAGTCGGCACTAAACCATCTGCAGACCAATTAATTTTGCCAAGCCAAGTATCAGACATAATTTTCGTTTTGGGTTAAATGATAAAAAAACTGGTTGTATTCTACCATTACACTCGTACCTCAATACCCCGTTCCGCCATCCGTTGCTTGGCTTGACGTACAGTAAACTCCCCGTAGTGAAAGATACTGGCTGCCAGCACAGCGTCCGCATGTCCCTGTAACACACCATCAACCAGGTGATCCAGGTTACCTACGCCACCACTGGCGATAACGGGTATATCCACAGCATCCGAAACAGCACGTGTCAGCGGCAGATCAAAGCCGTTGCGGGTACCGTCCCTATCCATGCTGGTCAGCAGAATTTCACCTGCGCCCAGTAATTGCATTTTTTTTGCCCACTCAATCGCATCGATACCGGTCGCCTTACGTCCACCATGCGTGAAGACTTCCCAGCGTAATGGGTTATTCGCATCATTCACCTGTTTCGCATCAATGGCCACTACGATACATTGGGAACCATAATGACCAGAAGCATCGGCTATCAACTGTGGATTGAGTACGGCAGAAGTATTGATACTCACCTTGTCGGCACCGGCATTTAACAGTCGGCGAACATCCTCAACCTGGCGAACACCACCTCCCACGGTTAATGGGATAAAAACCTGGGTGGCGACATCTTCAATAATATGTAGAATCAGATCGCGATTATCCGAGCTGGCGGTAATGTCAAGAAAAGTCAGTTCGTCAGCACCTTGTTCATCGTAGCGACGTGATATCTCAACAGGATCGCCTGCATCACGAAGTTCAACAAAGTTGACGCCCTTAACGACACGTCCATTGGTGACATCAAGGCAAGGAATAATGCGCTTAGCAAGGCCCATAAAATTATAAATCCCTTGCCCGACGCAATTCGAAATACGGTGAAACTCGGTGAGTGGAATCAACTTCCATTTGCATTTGATCGATCATGAAGCGGCGCTCAGTTTGTCCGCCAATATCTGTGCTTCCTTGAAATTCAGCGAACCTTCGTAAATAGCGCGTCCGGTAATGGCGCCCATAATACCTTCCGCTTCAATTTCGCATAATGTGTTGATGTCATTAATATCAGTAATACCGCCACTCGCAATCACTGGAATGGACAGCTCCCTTGCCAGCGCAACAGTGGCCTCTGCATTAATACCGCTGAGCATGCCGTCACGCCCGATATCCGTGTAGATAATCGCTTCAACACCATAACTTTCAAATTTTTTAGCCAGATCAACCACATCATGCCCGGTGACTTTTGACCAGCCATCGACAGCCACCTTACCGTCCCTGGCATCTAACCCAACCATGATGTGACCTGGAAAGGCGTTACAAGCGTCATGCAAAAATCCCGGGATTTTTATGGCGGCGGTCCCAATAATGACATAGGTAATACCATTATCCAGATAGCGCTCAATGGTGTCCAAATCGCGAATACCGCCACCTAATTGAATTGGAATTCTGTCATCAATGGCTCGAGCAATTTCACAAACAATCACTTCATTCTTTGGCTTACCCGCAAATGCACCGTTTAAATCAACCAGGTGCAATCGTCGCGCGCCTTGATCCAACCAATGTTCCGCCATTTTGCCAGGATCCTCAGAAAATACCGTAGCATCTTCCATAATCCCCTGTTTTAACCGAACACATTGTCCATCTTTTAGATCTATTGCAGGAATAATCAGCATATCTTAGCCAGATTTAGTAATTGATAATTGAGTTTAACCAGCTTGGTTTCTGAAATGTGGCGTCCATTGAGCAAAATTACTTAATAGCGTCAATCCTGCCACTTGACTTTTTTCTGGGTGAAATTGTACCGCGAAAATATTATCCTTTGCCACGGCACAAGTAAATGGAAACGGGTAATTACTTTGTGCGGCAATTGATGCCAAATCAGTCGTCTCAACAAAATAGCTATGTACAAAATAAAACCGCGCATCCTCAGCAATGTCATTCCATAGCGGGTGATCCATGGTTTGATAAACCTGATTCCAACCCATGTGTGGCACTTTTAGTTTTTGTCCATCCGGTGTTGTCATCGCGGAAGCTGGAAAATGTAATACCTTGCCAGGCAGAATATTCAGGCCTTTGATATTGCCTTCTTCGCTTTCCTCAAACAACATTTGCAAACCGATACAGATACCGAGAAACGGCTTGCTGGCAGCCGCCTCTAAAACCACGTCACGCAATCCCCGTATTTCCAGCTCATGCATACAGTTGGGCATTGCTCCTTGACCTGGCACCACGACACGCCCAGCCTGGCGCACTACCGCTGGGTCACTGGTTACCACTATAGAAGCTGTAGGTGCGACATGTTCAAGGGCTTTAGAAACTGAGCGTAAATTACCCATTCCATAATCAACAATTGCGATATCGGTCATACGATGGCTTGAGAGGTTAAGAATACTTACAAAATGCCTTTGGTGGAAGGGATGATATCAACGGCACGGGGGTCAATTTCTACGGCCATGCGTAATGCGCGGCCAAACGCCTTAAATACCGTTTCTGCCTGATGATGTGCGTTTTTACCCGACAGATTGTCAATATGACAAGTAACCAAAGCATGGTTAACGAAACCCTGGAAAAATTCATTGATCAGGTCCACATCAAATTCGCCGATACGGGCACGGACAAATTCAATCCTGAGCGCCAAACCCGGACGCCCGGATAAATCGATGACGACCCGCGACAGCGCCTCATCAAGCGGCACATAAGCGTGACCATAGCGACGCAGGCCTTTTTTATCACCGACCGCCTGTCTGAATGCTTGTCCTAGCGTAATCCCAATATCTTCAACGGTGTGATGGGCATCAATGTGCAAATCACCTTGGGCGGTAATTTCAAGGTCCATCATACCGTGGCGTGCGATTTGATCCAGCATGTGATCAAGAAAGGGTACGCCTGTCTTCAATAGCGCATGACCCGTACCATCCAGGTTCAAATCGACACTGATTTTGGTTTCCAGCGTATCACGTGAGACGTAAGCTTGACGCATAGATTAAGGTAGTTGATTAAAACAAAAGGGTTTGTTGATCCGTTCTCAAACAGCTGGGCTGATTATAGTCTGTAGCGCTTTATAAAACTGGGCATTTTCACCCGGCGTTCCAACCGTAGCACGCAGGCAATTGGTTAATGAGGGATGAGTGCCATCCAGATTTTTAATTAATATGCCCTGCTGCTTAAGTTCCAGAAATATCCGGTCGGCTCCATTTACGCGAAATAAAATAAAATTCGCATTCGAGGGAAAAACCTCAACACCCTCCAATGCAGTCAGATGTCTGCTCATTATGGCCCGTTCCGTCTTGATTGCGGCGGCCTGTTCCAACAACACATCCAGATGATCCAATACCGCTTGTGCAACTAATTGGGTAATTATGCCAACATTATAAGGCAAACGCAGCTTTTCCAGTTGAATCAACCATTCTGGTCGGCCAATTAACAGCCCCAGTCTTAATCCAGCCAATCCTAATTTGGACAGTGTACGCATTAACAACAGATTTGGATATTGCGCCAGCTTATCCACTAAACTCGCATCAGCAAAAATATGATAAGCCTCATCCACAATAACGATACCTGGAGTCGCTTCAATAATACGCGCGATCGCCTCGGCATCAAATAAATTACCCGTTGGGTTATTGGGATAAGCAAGAAAAATCACAGTTGGCTGGTATTTTCCAATGGCGGCAAGCATCGCCTCCAGATCCAGTGAGAAATCCGCGCTTAACGGCACCCCAACATATTTAATGTTGGCAAATGTTGCGATCATTCGAAACATCACGAAAGCTGGTTCAACGCTCATCAATACCGCCCCTGGTCTGGCAGTCGCCATGGCGATGATCTGGATGATTTCATCCGACCCGTTGCCTAGCATGATTTCCATTTCAGCAGGAATCATCAGCGCTTCGCGTAAGCTTGCCTTGAGCGCAGCCGCACTCGCATCAGGGTAACGATTGATCTGCGCGTCAGCGGTCAGCTGCGCGATTTCGTCACGCAACGCCGGTGGCAAAGGATAAGGATTCTCCATGGCATCGAGTTTTATCATCCCCGTTGCAGAAGGGACATGATAAGCAGAAAGCGCAAGAATCTCTGGGCGGATGATTTGATCTGGATCGTAAGAATTTGGCATAGCGCGCATTTTAACTCAACCCGGATTAAAAATTAAAACTTGCGGTATTATTTTGCAGGGACTATCACCTTGCCTGCTCTGCAATCCGAAAATACTGCCATGGATTAACTGATGCACCTTTGCTGAAATGACACCAAATGAGGGTGAGCTGGCTTATCATCACAAACCATTCCTCTCTTCAATCCTACAGCGCGCGCACTTTCACTGTCTTGCCTTTGACTTTGCCTGCCGACAGTTTGCGCACGGCTTCGCGTGCAATGTTGCGTGCGACGGCAACATAGGTGGATTGATCGGTCACCGTGATCTTGCCAACTTGCTCCCGCGTGAACCCCGCTTCACCGGTGAGTGCGCCCAGCACGTCGCCGGGACGGATCTTCTCCTTGCGCCCGCCGAGAATCTGCAACGTCACCATGGGCGGCGCCAGCGGTGATTCATCATTACTTTGCAGCGTGTCCAGGTCATGCCACTCCGGCTCACTGCCCAACATCTCGGTGATAGCAACAACACGGCGCATTTCGGCTAGCGTGCACAGGCTCAGTGCCCAGCCATTCTTATCGGCGCGACCGGTACGGCCAATACGATGGATATATATTTCCGGGTCGGGTGTGACATCAACATTGATCACCGCTTCGAGCTGTGCAATATCCAGGCCGCGCGCTGCCACATCGGTTGCCACCAGCACCGAACAACTGCGATTAGCGAACTGGATCAGCACCTGGTCGCGTTCGCGCTGTTCCAGATCGCCATTTAAGGTCAGCGCATGGATGCCTTGCGTTTGCAGCACTTCCAGTAACTCGCGACATTGCTGCCTGGTGTTGCAGAACGCCAGCGTACTGACCGGGCGGTAGTGTTTGAGCAAGGTGCCTACGGTCTGCAACCGCGTTTCGTGCGTCACTTCATAGAAACGCTGGCGTATCTTGTTTTCCTCATGCTGTTCCAGCAGTTTCACTTCCTGCGGATTGCGCAGGAACTGACGCGCCAGTCGCGCGATGCCGTCGGGATAGGTTGCCGAGAACAATAATGTCTGACGTTTCATCGGACAACGCTTCGCCACATAAGCAATGTCGTCGTAAAAGCCCATGTCCAACATGCGATCGGCTTCGTCAAGCACCAGGGTGTTGAGCGCTTCCAGATTCAGGCTGTCGCGTTCCAGATGATCCATGATACGGCCGGGGGTGCCGACCACAATGTGGGCGCCGTGCTCAAGACTGGCCATCTGTGGACGCATGGTGCTGCCGCCACACAACGTAAGAATCTTGATATTATCGGCGGATCGCGCCAGACGGCGGAGCTCCTGCGTTACCTGATCCGCCAGTTCACGCGTTGGGCACAGCACCATGGCTTGCACCGCAAAGTGACGCGGATTCAGATGGGTGAGTAGCGTCAGCGCAAATGCAGCCGTCTTGCCGCTCCCCGTCTTTGCTTGCGCGATCAGGTCGTGGCCGGCAAGCGCAATCGGCAAACTGGCCGCCTGAATGGGTGTCATCGTCCGGTATTCCAGCTGCTGCAATGTTGCCAGGATGCCCGGCGATAACGGCAATTCATTAAAAAGGCGCCCGGCAATATTTGCTGCGGACAAAGCGCTGGTCGGTAAAGTATTATTCATGCGCGATTATCCCAGCTTTCGGTGGAATACGCGCAGAATTCTATTTTTTTAGTGAAAGATTTAAAACGGCACTGCGGCACTCCTGTTTTATTTTACAGCGGATTACCGTCCTTAAAGGCTTACAATGGGTTCAGGGCATCTCTAAAAATCCAGATTTGCGAGCAGCCGCTTTGCGGCTTGCCTGCTTACCCCGTTTCGTCACAACACTTTGTTACTCGCAAAAAATGTTTCCTTGCATATCAAACATATGCTGCGTCACCATTTTTTACTCGCACCACGTTTTGTTTAGAACTTTGAATTTTTAGAGGCGCCCTTCACTCATTTTCAGGAGTCACTTTTCATGACCGTCCCCGTCCGTCTCACAAAACACCTTGCCAAACTAATCCCTTGCTCTCGCCGTGAGGCCGAGCTTTATATCGCAGGCGGCTGGGTCATGGTGGATGGGCAAGTGGTGGAAGAACCCCAGTTCATGGTATCGCAGCAGAAGGTCGAACTGCACCCGGAAGCGAACCTCACCCCGGTTGAGCCGGTAACCATTTTATTTCACCAACCGCCTACGCCAGACATGAGTGCCGATACCGCGCAGCAACTGATTTGCGCCGATACGCGGGCGGCGGACGACCATTCCGGCATCCCCCTGCTCCAGCAACATTTTTTTCGGCTGACACCCTGCATACCCTTGGAGCGGAATGCGGGCGGATTGCGGGTGTTGACCCAGGACTGGCGAATCATCCGCAAGCTGACCGAAGATGCCGCCACCATCGAGCAGGAGTATGTCGTCGAAGTTGCAGGCGGGCTGTCTGCCGAGGGGCTCAAGCTGCTCAACCACGGCATCAAATTTAATGGCAGGGAACTGGCCCCGACCAAGGTCAGCTGGCAAAATGAAACCCGCCTGCGCTTTGCACTCAAGGGCGTAACACCCGGCCAGATCGCGCACATGTGCTTAAAGGTCGAACTAGCGCTGCTATCGATGAAACGAATCCGCATCGGACGCGTGGCCATGGCCAAACTGCCACCCGGCCAATGGCGTTATTTGATGCCGCATGAGCGGTTTTAAATTTATCGGCGAACTACTTGGAATTCGCTATACTGCACGTTCAAGTAAAATAAATTCACGGCGGTTATTCCGCTATATTATTAGCGACCTGTAACCACACAAGGAGAACGATCATGGCTAAAGGACAACAACGAAAAAACAAGGAAGCAAAAAAACCTAAAAAGGAAACACCACCGGCTAAAATAACCGGTATGGGCAGGTAGAAAACTCAGGATCGTGAATCAGGAATGAAACGGGTAAATTCTTCCCTCGTTATTCTTGATTCGCGACCCCAGAGTTTTAAGAATGTCAAACGTAAGGCCTGACCCCAGAGTTTGGCTTGAATCCGGCAGCGTACACCATTTGTTTAGATTCGTAAGTAAAACATGAACTTTGACGAATACGAGAAGCGGTACTTTTCGCTCTACGCAGAGTTCGCTAAAACGGTGCGGCTCATTGTCGAGCACGCAATGGCAGCGATCCCCGGATTGCCCATGCTTCAGTCCATTCAAGCGCGCGCCAAGGTGCCGGACAGGCTCAAATCCCGTCTGAAGGAAAAAAGCCTGTTGGAATCACAACATATTGAAGACGAACGCAAAGACCTCGCGGGTATTCGGCTCATCTTCTATACCAATACCGATGTGGACAGATTTCTTGACTCTCGGTTAATTTTCGAGAATTTTGATATTGAACATCAAGCCACTAAGATCCATCATCCCACTAAGGAAAATGAAAGGACACGCTATCAGGCTATTCACTACGTTGTACGATTGAAGGAAGAGCGCACAAACCTGCCAGAGTATGCGAAGTATAAGGGCTTGCGCTGCGAAATACAGATTCAAACAATTCTGAATCATGCATGGTCGGAAACATCACATGATCCTGTCTATCAGGAGTGTCCGCGCGATGGGTTTGGCAAAAAGGCGATGGATGCTATTACCCAAAGATTCAATGACATTATGGATAAGTACCTCATGCCAGCCGGGTATGAATTCCAGCGTGTGCAGCACGACTACGAACGCTTGCAGCAGGGTAAAGAGTTATTCGACAGAGGGGCTATCAGCGCTATCCTCAATGCAAAGGACAACAATGAGAGGTGTGATCTTCTCATCACACTTAAGGATGTGGCGCTTCCTAATTATGATGATATACCTGTAATCTACGGTGACCTGTGCCAGCCGCTAATTGATGTGGCGAGCAAAGCAAGATCTACCGCAGTTGTGCCCATCGAGACCCCATTCGGCGCACTCAAGGGAAAAAAGTCACCAGATGTACTGCGCCTCATTGTCAACATCTTTGACATGCTGAAGTACGTAGATGTCGAGAGGACTTTTAACGCATTCTGTAAACTCTTCGTAGAAGAAACTGATTCTGATATCCAAAACCAAATCCTAGTGAGCATAAAGCACTTAGCAAAATACGACCTGCACGCGTGGAGGCAGGTTGGTCCGCAAGTTCAGTTTGCACTGTCTGGGCAACTAGCAAAAATTCCGCAAGAAAAACACGAGGCGCTTCGTTCAATACTGCTCACCGTATGGGGCGAGCTGCTCTCTTCAGATATTTCTGGAACGACGTGGAACGCGGATAGCGTAACAATTCATAGCGGTGCTGTGACAGTCTCTGATATGCTAGGAAAAATTCGCGCTCGCGCTATGAAAGGCCTGTTCTCGCTCATTAAGAGCGCTACATCCGATGCCGACAAGAATGACGCCTTTTCCGCATTAGATAATGCTACGCGGTTACCGAATCAAACAGCTTACACTGACGAGCTACTGGCACTTTCGCTGAATGATGCAAAGCGAATTGTGGATTTTATGATTCAAGAAGCGCCATCGCTCTCATATGAAGTATTACAGCATCAAGAATACCGGCTTCTTTGGGAATATCGTCGCAGTCTCCCCTTAGCTGACGGCGAAGTTGATAAGCGCCACTGCCGTCGTGAAGCGAAAGCTTTGCTTGAATCCATTAAGACCTTTCGCGATCAAATAAACACCGATAATGACTACGTCCATTATAAGACGCTGGTTGGTTATGAATCAGTGTTTCCTTCGCATTGGGTAGACGAAGAATTTGACATCGAAGGAGTTGACCAGTATCGACACGACCAAATCAAAAGTTTTGTTGAATCTATTACTCCCAAAAACGAACAGCCTTGGTTTAAGTCCATTGAACGCTGTGCATCAGCTAAATGCAATGATTTGGCTACCTTTCATTTTTTTGAAGAATTTCTCGTGGCCTTATCAAAGAAGAAACCTGAAATTGCAGAACGTTATATCAAAGTGGCGAGCAAAGATCTACTGAGTTTCCTGCCAGCTTTCCTAAAAGGCGCTTTTGAGAGCGGTTACGTTAAAATCCATGACCGTATTGTCGGATTATTTCTGGGAAATAGCAGTGAATTGAGCGCTATTGCCAAGCATTGGAGAAACTGCAAACCTGTGCAACCTGCTGTAATTAAACAGATTATTTATGCTGCCATAGAAGAGAGTAACGACATTGCAGTGATTGAGTGCTTGTTATTTGCGATGGAGGAAGCAGGCTCACAGAAAGTGCCGCCGCGTGATGAATTTTTCCTGCTGGCCTTGAGATATCTTACGGACAAGAAGGATGCACGCTGGGTGCGTGGCGGACGGTTCCTTCAGACTACTCAATCTTTCTTCGATAGCCTAAACAGCGACGATGCAAAGCTTCTCTTGGATAATCTCATTTACTTCCCGAAAGTTGATTATCAGCTCGAACGGGTGCTTGGTTCAATTGCGAAGCATCAATTGCAGCTCGTCTGGAGCTATTTCGGACTGCGCCTTACCCATGAAGACAAAGTGGAAGCTGAAAACGATGAGAAGTTATTCAGTGACAAATACGAGGCCGTACCATACGAATTTCACGGTCTTCAGAAGCATCTTTCCCAAGATTCCAAGGCGGCTGTGTCAAATGGCCGGGAGTGGTTCGCGCGCGACAGCAGGTTATTTAGGTTCGGTGGTGGACGGTTGCTCAGCGCAGCATTTCCCACGTTCAATTGTGATTTTGCGGCAACACTCATAGAGCTTATCGACGAAGGTAATGCGGTAGATGCAGACTTTGTTCTGGAAATTATGCAAAACTATCACGGCGAATCTTCTACGCACGAGGTATTGAAGCGCATTATTGATAAATACCCGAAAGACAATTCGAAGCTGAGTCGAGTGAAAATCAGCCTGGATAGCGCTGGAGTTGTTAGAGGAGAGTTCGGAATGGTTGAGGCTTATCGCTCCAAGAAAGAGGCCATTACATCGTGGCTTAGTGATGAGCAAAAAAATGTTCGTGAATTCGCAAGAACACATATCGCCGAACTCGAACGCCAGATTATTGCGGAACAGAAGCGAGCCGACGAAGGGATCGCCATGAAGCGAAGTCAATTCGACGCTGGCGATGATGCCTAAAAGATTTTAGCAAAGACTTTAGGTTTGACATTAGTATGCGGCTGAGCTGTGATGAAGAAGTGATTTCTTATGATCAAATTCACCGGTAAACCTCGCGGCGATGACCGATACGGATGACCAGCACCATCAATTGCTCATCATGAACTTCATCCACCATAGGAAAGTAGCTCATGCTTTACAGAGTTTCCCAATCGAGAATTGGAACTTTGACGTCAGGTCTTGCATCGTGCAACAACCCAAACCCTTAGCTAAATTGGCAATGGTTCATTTCTTAAACATCCCCTTGTTGTATATGGCCACACCAACCCGATTGATATGTGCGATCAGGCCGGTATTTTCAAGCTGGCGGTATTGCGATAGATCGACGGTATAAGGCAACATCAGATCGTCAATCTGATCTTCGATCTGCACGTGACAACGGGGTCGTGACAACGGGGTCGGACAACGGGGTCGGGTCGGACAACGGGGTCGCGTCTTGCGTTAATACAAATAACAGCTGAAAATACGGAGTAGGAGTGGAATGTATGTTGTATCGCAAGACCTGACACCGTTTGTGTAGTTTGACTTTGATAATTTGGCTTAACACCTGAAAGTGCTTGTCGAGTGAAAATACTTCACAGTGGTTTTTCCTTGCATTTTGAGCAATGATGAGATCGGGAATGCCGATTCCATTTGATCCGGATTTCAAGCACTGCAATTGCGATTCAATGATACCGTCCCAATCAATTTGCAACGGTATTCGTTTTATATCGCTCAGCAATTTAACCACTTTTGCTTGGCGCTTCAGCTTTAAGAAGGGAATCAATTCAGCCAAAATTAGCTCGTTGATCACGATAATGTTTTCGTCGATGAGGTCATCCAATTCGGCTGACTTATTACCGGCTCGAAAATAATCGATCCAGACAGATGTATCGACCAGTACCAACATTACCGTCGTGCCCGTATTTCATCAAGATCAATACCCAGTTCGATTTTTCCCTTGTATCTCTTAAGCTCCGCAATTTTTGATTTCTGAATCAACTCTTCTAGCGCTAACACAATAACGGCGGTTTTAGTTTCGGTGTGCGTTACACGCATCGCTTCGCTCAACAGACTCTCAGGTAAATCCAAAGTGGTTCTCATGATGTCTCCTTCTGTGATGCATACAAGAATAGATAATTGTGCATAAATAATCAAGGGTATCATTTGAATTCAGTGGGCTGCACGAAATATTTCTTAAAGTGTGCGAGCATTTTTCAATTATCGCGACCCCAAATGCAGCAAGAATAATTATTCTTGGTTATAGACCTGACCCTACAGTCTGTGTTCTCTGATGTTATGTATCGGACTTCATGATAGAGGGACAAGCTCATTGCCGATCATTGTTCCATAACCATATCGAACATTTGGATTAGTTCTACGCTCTTCGGGAATCTCAATAATCATTAGATTCAGACCTGAAGGTGATTTTAGATGACGAGCGCAGAGAAAGATCACCATTAATTCCACAATATCGACAATGCGCGATTGCATCGAGTTCATGAATATACTAATTGGGACGTCACTCAGGGGTGTTTCGGGATGTACAAGTTCTATCAACGGGGACACTAAATGATTGTCCGAGTTGATAGAGAAATTTTTCGCAACTAAACGTTCGTTGTGCTTTGGATGTTCTATTGAGTTCCGGGTATTTCTAATTTGCGTCAAGAATGAAAGTGAGTTCTTAAGGAATCCGTCAAAATTGTCGATTCGATCCGCCTCACTATCAATTCGTTTCTTAAAACTCTCCCATTTGCCTTTTCCTAAGTTGGGATAGAATAATTTAACTCAAGTTTCGGAGTTCAAAATTGAATGGAATCTCACTAATCTTCATTATCCAAGGCTTCCTGTTTCAACGTAAAATGATCTAACTGCTGTCTCGCGTCAACTAACTTGTCCACATTGACGACAATTAAGATGTCCGGTTGAATGATAGTGATTTATTTTTTCAGTTGTTGTTTTTTCCGATAACTCTCTCCTTCGATTTCTATAATGTGAGCATGATGAATAATGC
>JAUXRH010000156.1 GCA_030682075.1 Nitrosomonas sp. | reverse complement strand
CATTATTCATCATGCTCACATTATAGAAATCGAAGGAGAGAGTTATCGGAAAAAACAACAACTGAAAAAATAAATCACTATCATTCAACCGGACATCTTAATTGTCGTCAATGTGGACAAGTTAGTTGACGCGAGACACTTGTTACTATGCTGATAGCTAGTTGAATATTCTCAGAAAATAAAATGCAAATGTCTGTTATAGTTGGCTTTATCAAAAATACACTTCATTTAAATAAATGAGCTTTATATATTTCCCCAAATCTTTTAATTCAACATGTAGATCAAAACAGCTTAGTACTAACAATGTTCCTTCTTATGAAGGAATTACTCATATGTTGGTGTACTTGGGTGTGGTGTTTACTCTAATGTTGGGGAATGTAAATTTAGTTTTTGGGGAAGTCACAAACTCTCATCTCCAAAATTCATATAAAAATGAAAGCGTGACTGCCAAAAGTTTATACATTGATAATATTACTATCCAAGCTGATGCGGGTTCAAGAGAATTTAGTTTGAATGATAAGGACAAGAAGTATCTCATCTATGAGATTACAAGAGATTCAAAAAATGAAATTATCAATTGGTTTGATACTCAATTCCTTTGGCTAAGTTTTATAACTTTACTTGGAGTACTTGCTGGTGGATACGCCTTCATTAAATATAGTGTTATCTCAGTAGTGGCATCTCAAGTATCGAATCAAATATCAGCACTGAACGATGTCAAAGATAAAGGTACAGAAACAATCATAAAGGTAACAGTAGAATTAGATCGATTAAAAGTATCTCTCAAAGAAGTAGATGATCTGGATATAAAATTAAAGGACTTAAAAACCAGAGCAGAGAAACTACAAATCGAGGATGAGCAATTAAAAGATCGATTCGATAATGCTTATGATGATTTAAGAAATGATCTGAATGATCACATTGATTATTTAATGACAAGATTTGATGCACATAAAAAATGGCTTAAAGCTATAGACAAATCTAATGAAGCTGCTAATTCGGTTGTTGAAGTTTTGATTGCAGAGTTAAATGGAATTGATGATGATGCAAGAAAAAAAGCAGCCGATCTTTTGCCATATTATGAAGTAAAAAAAGATGAGATAATCTCAGCATTTGAAAAGATACTTGAATTAGAGGGTAGAAAACCCTTCGGGATGAATATCCTAAGTAAACTAGGTGAATTTGATTCTGATGACAGAATTTTTGAAATATTATCGAATCTCTGTAATGATCTTACTAACCCAAATTTTGCTGCGGTCATTGGAGCATTTGGTAGTCTGCAAGAAAATAGAAAAGGCGATATAGCATTTATTAAAAAAGTTGTCGATCAGCTTATTACGTTGCTTGAATCTTTAATTGAGAAGCAGCCAAGTACTATTGTAGAAAGAGATGAAATTGCCAATTATAAAAATGCTATAGCATTGGCGCTTAGCTATTCTGGAGAGCAGGGAGAAAAAGCAGTTCCACTGCTCATTCGACTTATTGAGGATTCAGATGAAAATGAATTTAGTAAGTCTGCAGCAATTGCTTTAGGCAATATCGGCGAAACAGCTGTAAGAAGTATCTCTGCTTTAGAAAAATTATTAGCTAGCTCTAGTCTTGAAGTAAGTTCTGCAGCGCAAGCAGCAATCGATAAAATAAAAAGAGCTAATTAAATTTGATAAGTACATACATTAACTAACAGTCTGCCATATTTTGTTAATGCCTCAGATTTTTCAAAATTTTCAAATAATATTAACTGGATTTCTATTTCTCTTTTTCTATTAATTAGATATTGTTCATTAGATAGATTAATGTCTGTCATTAATATCTTTTTAATAAACTCTCTAATTGTTTTAAATACATAGAGTGCATGAATAATGCCGCGTGCATTTCTGTATTCATTCTTCCATGGTGAGAAATATTTTTGGTTAGATTGATTAACCAGAGGTGTTTCCTCTTCAATTAACGTAAGTTGAAGATGCATGGTTTCATGCAATATAGCTTCAGCAACTCTCAAACTATCATTATTTATTCGCTGTGATGGTATTGAGAGAAAGATTGAAAAAGGTACATTAGGTAAGCTGTAGCTGACATCGTATTCATTATCTTCAAGTTTGAGGAAATGAATATTTCTAACCAAAGCACTTATGCTATCAATGATGGAGTTTTCAATTTTTAACCATTCGAAAGCATTCTCAATGCACTCCAGAATGGGTAATGATCGTAGGTCATCTGCACTATAAGAATATATATTCTCTTTTTCATCGTTTAAGGCTAATCTCAAAGGAACTGGAAACACTGGGATTTGATTTTGAAATACATAAGTCAAAGAATACAAACCTGCTATCCTTTCACTTGTTAGGCAAGCTTCAGTTGAGTAATTATCTTTATTAAGCCCTGCTTGCTTTTCTAAAGTTATCCATTTTTCTTTTGCAAGCCTTTGACCTAGACCAGGGAACCATGGTGATGAGTCTGCATTGTTAAAATGTTGCAGGATGAGTGTCTTAAGTTCATTCACTCTCTATTCCTATAAAAAGAATAAACAAGAGTAAAACGTTCTCCTCCTTTAATTGTTGAAACTGCGTGGTTTGATTTGGCAGATATTTCAAATGCAAATACGCTATTGTGTATTGGCCTGTATATCTTACCAAGATCATTCGGGTCGGTACTATTGAATAACATAAGCATCCCTCCATTCTCATCAATCCATCCCCGATTGAGTTGTATCAGAAGCCTGTGAGTTTCCATGCCAGGAATAAAATCATTGTGTATCCTGATCCTCTGCCCTGAGATAAGTTTGTGAGCAGTACAATCAATCTTGTCATCAAATGTAATAGCAAATTCATTTTCCATGAATTTCTTTATTTCATTAAGATATTCATAGTTGCCTAGGGTCTGTTGACGTTTTGAAATAAGTATTTAATAGATAGAAACAAACTCGTAATATTGGGGTTCCCATACCACCAACAAAACGAGTTTGCGATGCCCCGATTGATGCTCAATGATGAGTTCTGGTCGAAGCTGGAGA
>JAUXRH010000148.1 GCA_030682075.1 Nitrosomonas sp. | reverse complement strand
CGCCAATTAAGCTTGGCAAAGCCAGTGGTTTTGTGTCACGATTCATTGAAGCCTCCGAGTGGTTGGGTTAGTTCGTCAAGCAAACTACATTTTACCACTTTAGAGGCTTCTATTGATTATTAATCAATAACTTGAATGGATATTCTTCATGAAAATGAACTCCGAAACTTGAGTTTAAAATACTCACCGATTTTTCGCTGGCTAAACATGCCAACTTTATAGAAAAAATCGCAGTCATACTGCCATTAGCTCGCGCTACTATCTGAGCCAACGACTTCACTGCCAATCATTTCCTCTTCTTTGGCATATTCGAATCACCATTTTTCTAGTCGATTATTTTCTGCACAATAACACAGTATCTACCCTGCTTTATTAAGTGTAATTTACATCTACCACACAATAATATTTCCTCTCACAATCAGGATAAATTGTTGACCTGACTGTAAATGCAAATCATCCCGCATAAACTTGGCCCGGATAGATAACTGAAATTTGCCGGACAACTTAGCTTGCAAGCTGATTCTGCCTTCTTCAGAACGTTAAGCCTGGAAACCTCAGTTGACCGCTTCAATGGATATTTAACAGCATGATTACAATAAACGCGCTATTACTTTACCGTTTCACCCGATGGGTGAGTACGCCACGGGGTGGATTGCACGATTTTTGCGGCGCTTGGCGGCGTTGCAACTCCTTGGAATGGAACAACCATCCTGCGTCGCTGCACCTTGCCCTGCACCCCAAAAACCGCACACTCCGCCTCGTCCAACTGAGGTTTCCAGATTTAATTCATTACAGAATAAAATTAATTGATAAGTAAGCATGGTAATTCTGTATTGTTGCAGGCTAATATACTCCCCGGTTTTGATCGGATGTTCGATAATGGTTTTTTTCAGATTCAGCAAATAATACGATGAATAAATTATTATTGGCGCCTGACGCTCGCGGGTTATCTTGCAAATGATGACACAAAATAGACTTTTCAATGGCGTGCTCTCTCAGCTGGGACCCGGATTACTATATGCCGGTGCTGCTGTGGGCGTATCACATTTGGTGCAATCAACACGCGCTGGCGGGATGTTCGGATTTGAATTGATTATCGCGATCGTTATTATTCATCTGATTAAATATCCATTTTTTGAATTTGGACCCCGTTACACCGCAGCGACTGGAAGAAATATATTGCATGGCTACAAAAAACTCGGTCGATGGGCCGTCTGGGTTTATCTGCTCATGACATTATCAACCATGTTCATTATTCAGGCAGCTATCACGCTAGTGACTGCCGGGTTGCTAACCAATATATTGGGGCTTGAGGGACTGGGTGGCCATGATCCACAAATGGTTGCTGCCATTATCAGTAGCGTATTACTGCTGATCTGTTTCACATTACTGGTCAGCGGACACTATGTGTTGCTGGATAAACTGGTAAAAATCATTATTCTGGTATTGTCTATAACCTCCGTTGCCGCTGTGATCACGCTGTTATTTGATAATCCTGGTCATTATGAGTCTGCAACCGTACATTTTTCTTTCTCGGATACCGCGCACTTATTATTTTTAGTGACATTTCTTGGCTGGATGCCGGCCCCTCTGGATCTTTCTGTATGGCATTCCATCTGGTCAGAAAGCAAAAATGACAGTGACGGTAAGGTAACCCATATGAAGGCCGCTTTATTTGACTTCAGAGTGGGTTATATCGGAACGGCTGTGTTAGCGGTGTGTTTTCTGCTACTGGGTGCTTTGGTCATGTACGGCAGTGGTGAAACCTTTGAAACAGGCGGTGCGGCGTTTGCAGGGCAACTGTTGGGTATGTATCAACAAGCGCTCGGCCACTGGGCTTATCCGATTGTTGCCATTGCGGCACTTACCACCATGTTTAGTACCACACTGACCGTGCTGGATGCCTTTCCACGCACCATGGTAACTGCACTTGAACTACTGTTTCCAAAACGGATTAAGCATCGCAACAATCAGACCACTTATCTGACCTGGTTACTGCTCACCATTGCGGGCACTTTGTTGATACTGTTCTTTTACCTGGCATCCATGGGAGAGATGATAAAGATCGCTACGGTGGTTGCTTTTGTCGCCGCACCGGTACTGGCGATATTAAACACGCTGGCTATGTTTGATAAAGACATTCCGGCCCAGCACCGCCCTGGAAGATTCATGCTGCTCTGGTGTTTACTCGGATTAGTTGCATTGATGGGTTGTTCAATCAGTTATTTATTACTTTGAGTTGAAATGCCCTTGAGTTGTTCAGCGCAAGGGATCATCAACACCTTCACTATTTATTTAAGAAAATAAATCCGCCCTCTTTTTTGGTTATCTTTTTGAAAATTATTGATGCAACCCACGCCCTCTGAAGAAGCTTCTGCCACACGGAACAACCTGAAAACAATAGCGACCTTATTGCCTTATCTATGGGAATTCAAAGGCAGAGTCATCCTGGCACTCATCCTGCTGATACTGGCTAAACTGGCCAATGTTTCGGTACCGCTGGTTTTAAAGGAAATTGTTGACACCCTGGATCAACCCCGCGCCATGCTGATGCTGCCGGTTTTTCTATTGCTAAGCTACGGCGCATTGCGCCTGTGCAGCACGTTATTCGGGGAGTTACGCGACGCGATCTTTGCCAAAGTTACCCAACGTGCGATTCGGCGTGTCGCTAATAAAGTTTTCGCGCATTTGCACACGCTGTCACTGCGTTTTCATCTGGAACGCCAGACGGGTGGCGTATCGCGTGATATTGAACGCGGTTCACGCGGCATTTCTTTTCTGCTGAACTTCATGCTGTTCAATATCCTGCCCACCCTGCTGGAAATCAGTCTGGTCATGGCGATTCTTATCTCTAAATATAATATCTGGTTTTCTATCATCATATTCTCAACCTTGCTGGCCTATATCACACTGACACTGATTGTCACCGAGTGGCGCATGATTTTCCGCCGCACCATGAACAACATGGATTCAAAGGCCAATACCCAGGCAATCGACAGTCTGTTGAATTATGAAACCGTGAAATATTTTGGTAACGAAGCCTGGGAAGCCCAGCGTTACGACGAACACATGAAAACATGGGAAAAAGCAGCGATACGCAACCAAACTTCGCTGGCCAGTCTCAATGCCGCTCAGAGCGCCATTATCGCCATTGGTGTTACCCTGCTGATGTTGCTGGCAGCGGATGAAGTGATTGCAGGCACCATGACACTGGGTGATCTGGTGCTGGTCAATGCCTTTATGCTGCAACTTTATATGCCTTTGCACTTTCTTGGCTTCGTTTATCGCGAAATCAAACATTCGCTGGCGGATATGGAGCGCATGTTCAGCCTATTGGCAGAAAATAAAGAAATCCAGGACAAACCATCTGCGCAAATACTCAAATCAAAACAGGCATCCATTCGCTTTCGCCAGGTGAATTTCAGCTATGAATCCAACCGCCAGATTTTGTTTGATATCAGTTTCGATATTCCAGCCGGGCACAATGTCGCCGTTGTCGGCCATAGCGGTTCCGGAAAATCCACTTTGTCACGGTTATTGTTTCGCTTCTACGACGTACAGGCGGGTGGTATTCTGATCAATAATCAGGATATTCGAGACGTCACCCAGCAAAGCTTGCGTGCCTCGATAGGAATTGTTCCGCAGGACACCGTGTTGTTTAACGACAGTATCTATTACAACATCGCTTATGGCCGACCGGATGCCACGCCAGAAGAAGTATTTGCCGCTGCCAGTTCAGCCCATATCCACGACTTCATCGAAAGCCTGCCAGAACAATATGAAACCATCGTCGGCGAACGTGGTTTGAAACTTTCCGGCGGCGAGAAACAGCGGGTTGCCATTGCCCGTACCATTCTAAAGAATCCAGATATCTTTATTTTTGATGAAGCGACTTCGGCACTGGATTCTAAATCCGAGAAACAGATCCAGGCCGAATTAAAACGTATCGCCGCCCACCGCACCACCTTAACCATCGCCCATCGCCTTTCCACCATCGTTGATGCGGATCAGATACTGGTCATGGATCATGGCCGCATCATCGAACGGGGTAGCCATCAACAGTTATTAACCAGCAATGGCACGTATGCCCGGATGTGGGAACTTCAGCAGCAGGAAGAAACTGATATACACAAAAAGATGCCTGTTTTCCAGGAATCTGCCGGAGTTAAGTAATCGTAGCCACAAAGCGGAAACGAAGACAGATTGCCTACCTTGCCACATTAAGAACAGTAAATAGCGATAAACTCATGATTCCAGAAATAGATCCACGTTAGCCGCGCATCAACTGCACCAGGCGGCATAGCGATCGCCGTTGCGAAAGAATAGCGTAGTAATCGGCCCTGTGCCGCAAATCGCGCCGAAGAAACACGTCGCTCTCCGAATGTGGCAAAGTGGAATGCTGTGCCACGGAAGACCGGAATAGCGGGGTAATCGGGCCAAGGCCGAAAATCGCCCGAATGTCACTCCAAATATGTTTATATAAAACAATCTGTTAGATGGAGTTACTTAAGAGCAATGGTGCATATTGCCCGAGGAATAGCGTGGTCATGGGTGACGTCATCGACATTGGTGAATCGGCTTGGCGCTGTTGAGACGCTTGGCCGATATCCCGTTTAAGAGAGTGAGCTTGACGACGTACCCGATGTGGTGCCACATTCCAAAACGAATGATGGAGATAATCATGGTACAGCGCAAGCAAAAAATCAGTATCAAACCCGGCAAATCAAGAGAGCCTTTAACGATCACCCATCCCAATGCGGCTGGAATCGATATCGGTAGTTCGTCCCATTA
>JAUXRH010000176.1 GCA_030682075.1 Nitrosomonas sp. | reverse complement strand
TAACGCAGCAAAAATTAAAAAGCGGCGTGCTATAAACACCATAGTTTGACTCACCATTTGGGTGAGCCGGCATTTGTTCGAATTGTCTCATGTATTCATATCGTTAGTCATCTCGGATAACGGTCAACTGAGGTTTTTAGGTTAATGTTCCTGGTAAAAACTTGGTCGGGTAACGGTTCCCGTAACATGAATAAGGTGTTCAGATAAAAGATTCGTTAAGGGCACCTCTAAAAATCCATATTTGCGAGCAGCTGCTTTTCGGCTTGCCTGCTTACCCTGTTTCGTCACCATACTTCGTTGCTCACAAAAAATGTTTTCTTACCTATCCATCATATGCTGCGTCAATATTTTTTATTCGCGCCTGGTCTTGTTTAGAGTCCTGAATTTTTAGAGGTGCCCTTAAAAGAAAATTTCGGTTTGATCATGTTTCATAGACTAAATTCGCAGTAAACCGTTGACCATTATTGCAATTTCTGACCTCATAACGCAACAGCCTCGTTTAGAGAAATGGGGTGGAGGGGTGGGGTACTGTTGGTGGCGGGTTAGTTGCCGTAAGCGCTAAAAAATGGGAGTTTGTGGAGCAGAATAAATGGAATTTACTACAAATGAAAAAAAAATATTGAAGCTGAAAAAGACAATACCATTTTGTAAACAGGGTAATATTGCTATAAAAATCATGATTTTCCCTTGTTACAGCCATTTCGACATGCTAGAATTTCAACTCGATTTGATAGCGGGTAGAAGTTCTCTATAACTAAAAAATCTAAGTTGTGGAAATATAGGAAATTCAGTCAAAGAAATACAATTATCGTCAGTCGTAGTGTGGTTATCGCAATACAAAAAAACGAGATTTCTGGCGTATGACTGATTTCAAACCGGCTGAATATAAGGGGCATTCAGGTTTGAAATATTTACGAATAAAGTCGCGCCTGAAATCAGTAAAAATTAGTAATCATGTGGGGGGATATATGAGTAGTAAGTTAGTAGGCCTGGCGGGGGTTTCCGCTCTCGCTTTGTACTCAAGCATGGCAGTAGGTTCTAAGTACAACTTTCCAGAGCCGCAGAGTATTATTGCTAGAGAGATATATGATCAGCACATTTGGCTGATGTGGATTTGTCTCGTAATATTTATCGGCGTATTTGGTGTGATGTTTTACTCAATACTAAAGCACCGTAAATCCTTGGGTTACAAAGCGGCAAATTTTCATCATAGTACTTCGGTTGAGGTTGTCTGGACAGTAATTCCATGTCTGATTCTTATCGTCATGGCTTATCCAGCGACAAAGACGGTTATTGCCATGAAGGATACATCTCAGCCTGATATATCAATTAAGGTAACGGGCTATCAGTGGATGTGGGGTTATGACTACCTCCATGGTGAAGGCGAGGGGGTCAGTTTCTTCAGTAAATTATCTACACCTAAAGCGCAGATCGAAAATAGAGAGCCTAAGGGTGAGCATTATCTGCTGGAAGTTGATAACCGCTTGGTGGTGCCTGTCGGCAAGAAGGTTCGAATTATCCTTACCGCAAATGACGTGATTCACGCGTGGTGGGTGCCGGCATTAGGAATCAAGCAGGATGCAATTCCTGGTTTTATCAGAGATACTTGGTTTACGGCCGATAACCCGGGGATTTATCGTGGTCAGTGCGCTGAATTGTGTGGTAAGGATCATGGCTATATGCCGATAGTGGTCGAAGTGCTTGAGGCTGATGCCTATAGTCAATGGGTAGCTGCACAGCAAGGTGAGTTGAAAGCTGCCGCTGTGCAAGCGACTGCTGATGCTGAGAAAGAGTTCACGATAGATGAGTTGATAACTAAGGGTGAGCAGGTTTATGCTGCTGCCTGTGCAGCTTGTCATCAGCCAAATGGTCAAGGAATTCCGGGGGCATTCGCTGCGCTGGATGGATCCGAGCTTGTTAATGGGCCTGTAAGCGCGCATATTGGGATTGTTGTAAAAGGCAAGACCGGTACAGCAATGACCCCTTTTGGGCATCTGTCTGACGTTGACCTCGCTGCGGTTATAACCTACGAACGTAATGCCTGGAGTAATAAAACAGGCGACGTTGTACAACCGTCAGAAATTAGTCAGTTTAGAAATTAAGTAAGTGCTAAGGAGATAACTATGGCAGCAGTACAAGATCACGGTCACAGTCACGGACATGATGACCATCATCCAACGGGCATTATGCGTTGGATAACCACAACCAACCATAAAGATATTGGTACGATGTATCTGTGGTTCAGTTTTGCCATGTTCCTGGTTGGAGGAACCTTGGCAATGGGTATTCGGGCAGAGTTGTATCAGCCGGGTATACAAATTCTAGAACCAGAGCTGTTTAATCAATTTACAACACTGCATGGTCTGATTATGGTGTTTGGCGCCATTATGCCAGCCTTTGTTGGCTTTGCTAACTGGCAAGTGCCAATGATGATTGGTGCGCCGGATATGGCATTTGCTCGCATGAATAACTGGAGTTTCTGGTTATTGCCTGTGGCAGCCACATTGCTGGTAGTATCATTCTTTGTGCCTGGTGGCGCTGCAGCAGGTGGTTGGACTTTTTACCCGCCACTGTCTACGCAAGGGGGCTTGGGTGTTGATATGATGATATTTGCAGTCCATATATTGGGTGCTTCCTCAATTATGGGCTCGATCAACATCATTACAACCATCCTGAATATGCGGGCACCTGGCATGACAATGATGAAAATGCCGTTGTTTGTGTGGACCTGGTTAATCACCGCTTACCTATTGGTATTGGTGATGCCGGTATTGGCAGGTGTTGTAACAATGCTGCTGACAGATCGTCATTTTGGCACCAGCTTTTTTAACGCTGCTGGCGGGGGTGATCCGGTTTTATTTCAGCATATTTTCTGGTTCTTTGGTCATCCAGAAGTTTACATCATGATTCTGCCTTCCTTCGGCATTATCTCTGAAGTAATACCTGCATTCTCGCGTAAACCACTGTTTGGTTATTCATCAATGGTGTATGCGACTGCTTCAATTGCGATCCTGTCGTGTTTCGTATGGGCGCATCATATGTTCACAGCGGGAATGCCAGTAACAGGACAGCTGTTCTTTATGTACGCCACTATGTTGATTGCGGTACCAACAGGCGTAAAGGTATTTAACTGGACGGCCACAATGTGGCGCGGTTCCATGACCTTTGAAACACCTATGCTGTTTTCAATAGGATTTATTTTCCTCTTTGTAATTGGTGGATTTAGTGGCGTGATCTGCGCCATTGTGCCTATCGATATCCAGGTACAGGATACCTACTATGTAATTGCTCATTTCCATTATGTTTTAGTATCTGGTTCCTTGTTTGCGATCTTTGCGGGCATTTATTACTGGTTACCAAAGTGGACTGGACGTATGTATAACGAGACCTTGGGTAAATGGCATTTCTGGTTATCCATGGTGTTTTTCAATATTACATTCTTTGTTCAGCATTTCCTTGGATTAGCCGGTATGCCACGTAGAATTCCTGACTATGCGCTCCAGTTTGCTGATTTCAATATGATTTCCAGCTTGGGTGCATTCGGGTTTGGCTTGACTCAGCTTTTCTTCCTCTACATTGTGATCAATTGTATTCGTAGTGGTGAAAAAGCCCCGCAAAAACCATGGGAAGGTGCAACCACGTTGGAATGGACAGCATTACCAACACCAGCACCCTATCATAGCTTTGAAACGCCACCTGTCGTTAAGTAGACAGAAGGGGAAGAAAGTATGTCACAAGATACAGATGCAAAACGCAAAAAAGTTAGAACAGCGATTTTTCTGTTGATAACAGTTGTAGCGCTTTATTTAACGGTTATTGTGAAACAATGGTAAAGAACATTTCTAAATCAAATTTTATAATGTTGAAAAAGCTTTTTATTTTCACCATCGTGATGTTTGGTTTCGGTTATGCACTGGTGCCGTTTTATGACAAATTTTGTGAAGTAACCGGGATTAATAATTTGTTACAACCGGACGTACTGACTAAAGAAACTCAGGTGGATACAAGTCGGTGGATAACGGTGGAATTGGACGCCAATACAAGAGGGTTACCTTGGCAATTCAGACCATTGCAATCATCCGTACGTATTCACCCGGGCGAGCCGGTAGATGTGATGTATGAAATTAGAAATGATTCTGACCGTGAAATTAACGGGCAGGCGATACCTAGTTATAGCCCGAGGTCTTTAGAGAAATATTTAAGAAAATTTGAATGTTTCTGCTTTACTAAGCAGGTTTTGAAACCGAATGAAGTTAGGCAGATGCCGGTACAATTTATAATTGAACCTGGAATTCCAGCCGATATTAATACGGTAACAATTTCGTACACATTTTTTGAATTGCCTAGTGGTGCAAAAGCCATCAAAGATAACTAGGGAGAGTGGTATTGAGCAAAGAAGTTAAGAAGGATAGCAGTGCTTCAGTGTTCCAAGTTGCAAAAGCGGTATTCGGGGCATTCACAGGTATACGAAAGAAAAGTGATCATGAAGCGGATTTCGAAAGGCTGAAACCAGTTCAAGTAATTATTGGTGGGCTTATAGGGGGTGTGCTTTTTGTATTAACTGTGCTGTTTTTAGTTCGGATGGTTACAAGTTAAAATTGAATAAAACATAAGTAGGAGGATAATAATGAGTCAAGAATCAGGTCATTACTACGTGCCGGCCCCATCAGGATGGCCAATTGTAGGATCTACAGCGCTACTCTTTATGGCGTTTGGTGCCGCATTAACAATGAACAAAATGGAACTGGGGTATGGTTTGCTGGCAGTTGGTTTTGCCATACTTATTTATATGCTTTTTGGTTGGTTTGGAACAGTAGCGCGAGAAAGCGAGAGTGGTAAATTTAATGCCGCCGTGGATCGTTCTTTCCGCTGGGGGATGGGCTGGTTTATCCTGACAGAGGTCATGTTTTTCGCTGCTTTTTTTGGTGCCTTATTTTACATGAGAGTATTCTCACTGCCATGGCTTGGGGATGCTGACCATAGTTTACTATGGCCTGATTTTGTCGCAGAATGGCCAACAGCTGGCCCAGGCACACACGAACAATTCACGCCGATGGGTGCTTGGGGTTTGCCGGCAATTAATACTCTTTTGCTGCTTACGTCAGGTGTAACCTGTACTTTAGCGCATTGGGCCTTGCAGGCGGGTAAACGCGAATCTTTGAAAATGTGGCTACTGGCTACAATTTTCCTGGGCGTGTTGTTCCTTGGCTTGCAAATCTATGAATATGGTCATGCCTATGCTGACCTTAACCTTAAGTTGACATCAGGTGCCTATGGTTCAACATTCTTTATGTTGACTGGCTTTCACGGATTCCATGTAACGCTGGGTGCGATTATGCTAACGGTAATATACTTCCGTTGTGCAGCCGGGCACTTTACACCTGAAAAGCATTTTGGTTTTGAAGGTGTCGCATGGTATTGGCACTTTGTTGACGTAGTCTGGCTAGGACTCTTTATATTTGTTTACTTGATGTAAAGTAAACTTATATAAGCTGAGCAAGATGAAAATGGCTTCCAGTTTTTCAGGCGATGAATGATTTATTTATGTAAGTGCTTTACTGAATATCATGAATCAATCTGATAAAACTGGAATCTTGTAGTTCAAGTAAAATGAATAATCTTCAATAGTAAATTCCTTTATAAGATATATAGCTTGAATTCACATTAAGCTACTGCAACTATACTTTAAGCCCATTACATGACAATGGAATCAGCTTTCAATTGAGTTACGTGATGACCAAGCGTTTTATAAGGCACAATATCTTAAATAATGAATATACCCGGTTGTCATTTCAGGCCAAAGCTTTGGACGCTATTAGTTTCAACCGTATTTGTAATTGTTTTTATACAACTGGGCAACTGGCAGTTATCACGAGCAGATGAGAAAGATGCGCGACAGCAGCAACTTGATCAGCTCGCAAAGCAGCCAATAATCAAATTACCAGTTTCCGCGATTAAGCTGGAAGATTTTTTATATCGAGAAGTTGAAGTAACAGGTGAATACCTGCCTGAAAAAACAATTTACCTGGATAACAGAACGCATCAAGGCGTCGCTGGCTATCATATACTGACACCGATTCGAATAGCGAATAGTTCGATGCATGTCTTGATAAATAGAGGCTGGATTGGAACAGGTTTGGATCGTAAGAGTTTGCCCTCTATACCGAAAATAGACGGAGAGGTGCGGGTTACCGGTATTGTTGTGCAGCCGACCCAAAGAACACTTGAACTTTCGGATCAGATAATAAACGGTGCAGTATGGAGCACCTTATATTTAGATCGCTACCAGGAAATAATGGGGCTTTCCTTGCAACCAATTTTGATACAACAATTGGATAACGTAGACGACGGCTTGATTCGCCAGTGGATTCGTCTGGATACCGGGTCATCGAAGAGTCTAGGCTATGCTTTTCAGTGGTATTCTTTTGCTGTACTGACTGTAATTATTTTTTTGGTGTTGAATGTCAAACGAAACGGATCAGAAGATACAGAGGGCTCATAAACGTAAATTGCTGGTAATAATGGCGCTTTTACTTGCGCCTGTTGCGATCTCATATTCACTTTACTTTTTTGAATACCGCCCTGCGAGTACCAATTATGGCGAGCTGATTGAATTCCAGACTATAAAAGGGATAGGATTGAATCAAGCGGATAATACAATTTTTAGACCACGAGATTTGCAGGGTAAATGGGTCATGATATCTGTGGATTCCGGGAATTGTGATGAAGCCTGTAAAACTAAGCTTTATCATATGCGCCAAGTAAGACTTGTTCAAAATAAGGAAATGCATCGCGTAGAAAGAGTATGGTTAATTGACGATGATGAACCCTATGACACAGCGTTAGTAGATGCATATAAAGGCACGATATTTATCAATGCCAAGGAAAGTGAAATACTCGAGTCCTTCAAACCGATAGAATCACAGCGAAAGCACATTTATCTCGTAGATCCAATGGGTAATGTGATGATGCGTTTTCCTGAAAATGAAAATCCATCTTTGATGGTAAATGACCTTAAACGGTTGTTGCATCTGTCACAAATGGAGCATTAAAACTATCCTGGTAGCTATTATGGCTGCTGCTGTAATTTTGAATAAATTCCAGAAGATTTACACGTATTCACTGGGTAATAATGTTAGGAGATAATTCGAATGGCAAATAGTATGGCATGGCAAGAAACCGCGTCGCGAATCAATCAATTTTATAGACTCACAAAACCACGGGTAGTGTCACTTATCGTTTTTACCGCAGTCATCGGAATGTTTCTTGCTGTTCCAGGTGCGGTTCCATTAGATGTGCTGATATTTGGTACTTTGGGAATTGCTTTGGTTGCTGGTGCAGCAGCTGCTTTGAATTGCCTGGTCGAACAAAAATACGATGCCGTCATGGCACGAACACAAGGTAGGCCGTTGCCTCAGGGAAAAGTGAGTACGGGTGAAACGCTGTTTTTCCTGGGGATAGTCGGTGGTGCGGGTTTATTTATGCTTCATCAGTGGGTCAATCCACTAACGATGTGGCTGACATTGGCAACTTTTGTAGGCTATGCCATTATCTACACGTTGATACTAAAACCACTGACACCCCAGAATATCGTTATAGGTGGGGCTTCTGGTGCGATGCCGCCGGTATTGGGGTGGACGGCAGTGACGGGTGAAGTGACGGCCGATGCGCTGCTTTTATTTTTAATTATTTTTGCCTGGACACCTCCGCATTTCTGGGCCTTAGCGCTTTACCGCAAGAAAGAATATGCGGCAATCGGTATGCCGATGCTTCCGGTTACACATGGCGATCAATTTACGCAGTTACATGTTCTTTTATATACCGTGATACTGAGCATCGTGACGCTCCTACCCTATATCACACAAATGAGTGGATTGATCTATCTCGTTAGTGTTTTGATACTGGACGGGATCTTTATGTACTATGCAATAAGAATCTATCGTAATTATAGTGATGAATTAGCAAAAGAAACCTTCCGCTTTTCCATCATGTATTTAGCCTTATTATTTGTTGCACTGCTGATCGATCATTATTTCTATTTCTAATTTTCGCTAAGTGAGAGAGCTTCATTATTATGTGTTTGTTGTAAGTATCATTGCATTTCTTGTGGTAGCTTGTGAAAGTAAAGTTGAACCTGAATTTCTGTCGACGAATATTGCCGGTGCGAGTTTTGGTCAAGATTTTCACCTTGTTGACCACGCGGGGACACTGCATTCGCTAGCGGACTTTAAGGATAAGGTTGTCGTTATCTTTTTTGGCTACACGCAGTGTCCCGATATGTGCCCAGTAACGATGGGGTTGCTGGCAGAAGCAATGAAGCAGATCGGAAATGAAGCCCAGCGTGTCCAAGTAATATTTATCACGCTGGATCCCGCGAGAGATACGCCGGATATATTGGAACAATATGTAACGTCATTTGATCCTAATTTCATTGGATTAACAGGTAACGAGAACACAATAAAAGCAACCGCAGCAGATTTTAAAGTTCACTCCCAGAAGAACCCAGCTGGATCCGACATTCAATCTGTAGATCATTCCACCGGCACTTATCTTTTTGATACTCAGGGCAAGATTCGGCTCTATATAAGATATGGCGAGGGCGTGGAGTTGTTTGTTCATGATATCAAGGCGCTGCTGAAAGCTTCCTGATCTGTGGATTGTTAAGGCTGCGGAAATAATTTTCCGGGGTTAAGGATATTATTTGGATCAAATACCATTTTTATATCCTTCATCAATTGCATGGTTGTTTCATCAATTTCCTTGCTGACGAAAGCACGTTTTTCGCGACCAATACCATGTTCGCCGGATAGCGTTCCATTCAGGCTGATTACCAAATCAAAAATTTCATTGAGACATAATTCCGCTCGTCTCGCCTCGTCCTGATCGTCCGGGTTAATCAGTAAATTCACGTGAATATTGCCATTGCCCGCATGTCCAAAATTAACGTTAGCCAGTTCATAATGAGTGCTCAGATGTGCCAGTCGGTCCAGAAATTCCGGTAGTGAATTCACAGGCACAACGATATCCTCATTAATCTTTTTTGGGGCAATGTCACGTAATAGGGGTGATAAAGCTTTGCGTGTTTTCCACAGATTGGCTGCGTCAATCGTTTGCATTGCCTGTATCAATCCATTATTGCGGCAAGCGGTCAATATGGCGGTGACGGAATCCGCGACATCGCGGGCTGATCCATCCACTTCAATCATCAGCATGGCGTTGGATTCAGCAGGTAGCATGTCTGGAAAGTGTCTTCGAATCAAATTTAAAGAACCGCTATCAAGAAATTCCAGAGCGCTGGGAAGTTGAGGCAGCGCCATAATCGAGACAATGGCAGCTGCGCAAGTCGCCGTATCTTGAAAATGAGCCGTGACGCCACTGATAGTTTGAGGTAACGAGGTCAGTTTGAGTGTCGCCTCTGTGACGACTGCAAGCGTTCCCTCAGATCCTACGAGAAGTCGGGTGAGGTCGTATCCGACGACACCTTTCGTCGTGTAGCAACCCGTCTTGATAATATCGCCCGCGCCAGTCACCGCTTTTAATCCAAGCACATGTTCACGGGTTGTTCCGTATTTGACTGCATGTGGACCCCCTGCACTGGTGGCAATATTCCCACCAATACTGGAAAATGCAGCGCTGGAAGGATCTGGCGGCCAGAAAAACCCATGCGGTTTTGCCACATCCTGAATCGATTGATTGAGCACGCCCGGTTCGGCCACAATTACCCGATTGGCAGCATCCACTTTGAGTACTTTTACCATGCGCTCAAGTGACAATGTAATGCCACCTTGTTCAGCCAGACATGCACCCGCTGTGCCGGTGCCACGGCCACGTGGTGTGAGGGAAACCTTGTGTTTATTGCACAGAAGCACAATCGCTTGCACTTCATGTGAAGTGACAGGAAAGACAACAGCTTCCGGTGGAAAGATTTTGCGGCTATTATCGTAGGCGTAAGCGTAACAATCAACCGGGTCAGTAAAAATCCGCTCATCAGCAAGTAACGAGCGCAGATCAGTTAAAAGTTCAGCGGGCAGCATGACATCAGTCGTATTATGAAAATAGGCTGCTCACAGCCTTAATCCAGGAACTCAAACACCTTAACCACCTTTAAAACACCAGATGTCGTGCTGGCGATCTCAGCAGCACTCTCGGCCTCTCGATGTTTTACCAAACCCATTAAATAGACGATTCCATTTTCAGTGATGATTTTTACATGATTGATCTGAAATTGTCCCGCATGCAAAAAGCGTGTCTTAACCTTGGATGTAGTCACAGCATCAGTACTGCGCGAATGCAGCGAAGTATTTCCGGCAATTTTAATTTCGTTCACAATATTACGTACGTTTTGCACGCTCATGGCGAGTTTCTCAATTTCTTGTTTCGCGGTTTCGGTAGGTGCTTCCCCGGTAAGTAAAACATTGCGGTTAAAGCTGGTCACGTTAATATGGACACTGTTGCCAAGCTGTTGACTGATACGTCGTGCCGTTCTTAATTCGATACCCTCATCTTCCACAAAAATGCCACTGGTGCGCCGATCAACCGACATGTAAGCGCCAGTACCCGCGCCTGCGCCAACACCTACGGCAAAGAGCGGAACACAGCCGACAAGTGCAGGAATTAACAAGGTAAGAAGCAGCCCATTAAAATATAAATTTTTCATTTAGTTCATACCGTGGAGTTTGTCTAATCTATTTCCGATAATACAGTAAAATAAGCCTGTGTCGTATAGAAGGTCAGTTAATTGGCATATTGATTTTTGCGACAAATTGAGACTGAAGGCCGTTTTGTTGAGAAATTATGCGCTATTTTGATCGTTAATCATTCGACGACTTTTAAAGTAAAAGATCAGGGTAATAAGGAAAATTCTGATAATCGATGACTCTGCAACGGATCGGCATGTGCTGTCTAATATTCTTACCAGGCATGGTTACCGGGTTGGATTGGCAAAGAATGGAGAGGAAAGCCGGGTAATGACCAAAGAGACCATGGATCTCATTTCGATGGACGTCATTATGCCCGGATTGGATGGCTTTCAAGCTACGCGGAAGACTGTAAGAGACAAAGTAACCCCGCAAATCCCCGTAATTCTGTCTACAGCGAACAGCCAGACAACAGACAAAATATGAGCGCTGGACCAAGGTGCCCTTATATTAATTAATTGATAGATAAAAATGATACCGTTATCCGCTGCAAAAGATAAAGCAAAAATCCTGACCGAGGCATTACCCTATATTCAGCGCTTTCATGGCAAGACTATCGTAATCAAATATGGGGGTAATGCCATGGTTGAGGAAAATCTCAAACAGGGTTTTGCGCGCGATGTCGTGCTGTTGAAGCTGGTCGGGATGAATCCTGTCGTCGTCCATGGCGGCGGCCCGCAGATTGATCAAATGTTGAAGCGGGTGGGTAAACAGGGTGAATTCATTCAAGGCATGCGCGTCACCGATGCCGAGACCATGGATGTGGTTGAGATGGTGCTGGGCGGCCTGGTTAATAAAGACATTGTGAACCTGATCAATCGCCAGGGAGGACTTGCCGTCGGTTTGACCGGTAAAGACGGCGCTTTCATTCGCGCCAGGAAAATGTTGATGAAAGACAAGGAAAAGATCGGCGAATGGTTAAATATCGGGCAAGTCGGTGAGATTGAACATATTGACCCCTCGCTCATTGCACTGCTCGATACGCAAGATTTTATTCCGGTCATTGCACCCATCGGCGTCGGCGCAAATGGCGAATCCTATAATATCAATGCGGATTTGGTGGCGGGTAAGCTGGCGGAAATTCTACGCGCAGAAAAACTCATCCTGCTGACGAATATACCCGGCGTACTGGATAAAGCAGGCAATTTATTAACCGGATTGACAGCCGAACGAATCGATGAATTATTTGCTGACGGCACCATTTCCGGCGGCATGATGCCTAAAATTGGCGCGGCACTCGATGCCGTGAAAGGCGGCGTGAACTCCTGCCATATCATTGATGGCCGGGTTGAGCATGCGCTATTACTGGAAATATTGACCGATCAAGGTGTCGGCACCTTGATCAAAAGAAGTGAGTAAAAGAATCCCGCATTTTTAATCTGTCGAAGCCGCTATTTGTCCATCTGTTTTTCCGCTGCACTCAAGATCCCACGCAGGATATTGACTTCATCTTTTTCTAGCCGGGCACGTGAAAACAAGCGGCGCATCCGTTGCATCAGTCGCTTGGGTTCTTCAGGATTAAGAAAATTCGTCCTGACCATCACCTGTTCCAGGTGCTGATAAAATAACTCAATATCTTTAAAAGCCGCCGGCATTCGAGGGAGATGCGGTTGCTGTTCAACCGCAGGTAGCGCCATGCGCAATTCGTAAGCCATGACCTGCACTGCACTGGCAAGATTCAGCGAAGAATAATCAGGATTGGTCGGGATATGGATCGTCATCTGGCATTTACTCACCTCTGCCGTCGTCAGCCCCGCCGTCTCCGCGCCAAAAAGCAACGCGACCGGATGCATGCGTGCATAATCAAGTAAGGCCTGCGCCCCCTGGCGCGAATCAAAGCACTCGTGAGGCAGCCCGCGCGCACGGGCCGTAACCGCCGCCGCCATCATCGTGCCATCCAGCGCTTGATCCATATCCGTGCAAATCTGAACCTGATCCAAAATATCCCGCGCACCCACCGCGCGGATATCCGCCGCTTTATCAGGAAAGGACTTAGGATTCACCAGGTAAAGCGAAGTGAGTCCCATGGTCTTCATTGCCCGCACCGCTGCGCCGATATTGCCGGGATGGCTGGTGTGGCTGAGAATGATACGGACATTATCCAGCGGACAAAGAGTGTTCATAGTGAGATTGGGTTATACCGAGAAGGAAGGAATGCTCAATTTATCAAACGGTGCAGGAGAAAAACGGCCATCAGCACGATTCTAACAGAACAAAGGAATCAGCGTAGTGAGCAGAAGAAGTAAGGCATTGTGAGTTTCGTCACAGTCAAAAAGAACCAATAATGAAAAAACTTGTTGTTTTTCAGTTAATAATTTACAGTTCAATACGTTGTGCAAGCCACTGAACACTGTTCGCAAATGATTGGACTCGTACTATGGTGCTCAATTAAATTGTAGATAGGGATAAAAACACGGTCGCCTTCATTCGTTAGAACGAAAATTTAAGTAATCGATCGGATAGGAAATTAATCTTTTCTGGTTTAATTCCCTGTGCCTTGAAGCAAAGGCTAGTTGAAAATCAACAGGCCTAAGAGAATAGTTAATGCCTCGCAGTTTGCTACGGAGTGCCTTATTTTGCTTCTCTTCTATCCTAATTATAAGCGAGAAGAACAAACGGACAATTTTGCTATCTGCATTAAAAGAAGGGGAATGATCTTGAGTAATTTAATAAACCCAATAATTATAAAACGAGGATTACGTATTGGTGATCTTGAAGCAGAGACAGATAAGGAACTTCTTTCTGCATGTTTCGTTGATAATGGCGACCTTGATTTATTGGTTGATGTGGATAAGCCAGAAAGTATTATTGTTGGTCGTACCGGTTCTGGAAAAAGTGCATTGTTACTACAGATACAAAAACATGTTGATAAATCCAAAATGCTGGATCCAAATGATATATCAATTAGATTTCTTGAGCATTCAGATATTATTCAGTTTTTTGAATCGATAGGAGTGAAACTTGATCTATTTTATAGGCTACTTTGGCGACATATTCTCACAGTTGAACTGCTGAAGCTACGTTATGACCTCAAGTCGGAGAATGACGGAAGAGGTATTCTTACAAAACTTGCAAGTATGGTAGAACGCGACCCGGTTAAAAAAGAAGCACTGTCATATTTCCGGGAATGGGGTACCAAGTTTTGGTTAGATACTGATCAACAATTACGTGAAGTAACTGAGAAACTTGGTCAGGAATTGAAAGCAGGCTTTGATACGGAATTACAAGGTGTAGATATCTCACTTGTAGGTGCAAGAAACCTATCAACGGAGAAGAAAACAGAGATAGTACATAAAGCAAATAAGGTAGTAAATTCAATACAAATTAAGAAATTAGCAAACATCTTGGATCTTCTTGAAGAATCTGTATTTACTGATCAGCAAAAGAAATATTATTTGCTTATTGATAAGCTAGATGAAGAATGGGCTAACACGGAGACACGATATAGATTTATCCGAGCACTTATTGAGGAGATAAAGACATTTAGAAAAATAAGCAATATCAAAATCATAGTGGCTTTACGAAGAGATTTACTTGATATTGTATTTGATCGCACAAGGGATGCAGGTTTTCAGCAGGAAAAATATGAATCTTATATGTTGCCATTATTATGGTCAAAAGACACGTTAGAACAAATGATTGAGAGAAGAATAAATGAGGTATTTAAAAGGCAATACACAAAGGAAGGTGTGAGGTTTGATGATATTTTTCCTCCTCCACGAAAAAAGGGAAATCAAGTGGCGTTAGATTATGTAATCGAAAGAACTCTGCTGCGTCCAAGAGATGTTATGCAATTTATAAATGAATGCTTTATGTCAGCTTTAAACAGTCCTCGCGTATCTTGGAAGGCATTAACCCGCGCAGAAGGAGTTTATTCAGAAAAAAGAATAAAGTCTTTATATGAAGAGTGGAGTCAGATATATCCATGCCTAAAGGAGACTATTGAAATAATGCGAGGGATACCCTTTATTTTTAAACGTTCAACTTTAGCAGAACGGCTAAATAATATATCTTTGATAGATAATAGTGATGACCCATGTGCGAAAGCAGTAGTTGATTTTTGTAACTCTGGCGGTAAAACAAATGAATCGGAAGTTGTTTCTGAAATATTGAATTGCTTGTATAGAATTGGTGCTGTTGGTGTAAAAGTAAGTGCAACCGAACCATATATGTGGTCTGATCATGAGAAAGCAATACTTTCAAAAAGTGAAATCAAGAGAGTTAATCAAATACAGGTCCACAAAATGCTATTACGCACACTGGGTATTAGTGAGCTGGAAGATGAGACTAATTGATAACTGTAGCGGAAATCGTAAACAAAATCTGATTAACTATATCTATGCTTTACATGACTAAAGTTTCGGAGTTCAAAAACTCCATAAAAGAAACTTAATTATTTGATTAGAATAAGAAAGTCGGTCTCACAAGGAGTATAATAATGGTTGTCTTGCAAACAGCCAAAACAACTCAGGAGACCGCGATGAATCATG
>JAUXRH010000175.1 GCA_030682075.1 Nitrosomonas sp. | reverse complement strand
CGCAGCAAAAATTAAAAAGCGGCGTGCTATAAACACCATAGTTTGACTCACCATTTGGGTGAGCCGGCATTTGTTCGAATTGTCTCATGTATTCATATCGTTAGTCATCTCGGATAACGGTCAACTGAGGTTTTTAGGTTCAACTAAAAGTTTTTGTGACGGATGCCCATCAATCCACCGTTGAAGGATTATTTAATTTCTGGCGCAGCAAACCAATGCCAAGGGTCACCATAATAATTGAAACCACAGGATTCAGCAGATTCAGAAATGCATAGGGTGCATATTCCAGTGTCGGAACCCCAAGTGTTGCCGCATAAAACACCCCGGCCGTCGTCCACGGGATTAACCCGGTTGTCAGCGTTGATCCTTCCTCCACGGAACGAGACAATACCGCGTTATCCAGTTCCTGCTTCTGGTAAGAGTCCCTGAATAACTGACAATTAAGGATGATGGATATATAGGCCTCACCCATTGCCATATTACCCACAAGCCCGGCCGCAATCGTGGTGGCAATCAAGGTACTGACGCGTTTGATATGGGCAATCACCTGGACCAACAGCACGCGCAAAAACCCGCCATGATGCAAAATTCCACCCAATGCCAACGCCATGATGGATAACAACAAGGTCCAGGCCATACTATAAATACCGCCACGCCCCAGCAAATGATCTAAACGCTCAATCCCCGTGGTGCCCGCCGTATTCAACCACAGCGCATTAACCACATCAACCCCCGCTCTACCCTGATAGAGAATGGCAATCACCATCGCCAGTAAAATGCTGCCAGACATACTCACCTCGGGCGAATATCTTTTCATACTCAAGCCAAACATCAGCAACAGCGGCAACAGAGTAACCCACGGATTTAATGCATAAGCACCCGTCAAAGCCACTCTAATTTCCTCAATGTGGGCAGTCGGCAAGGTATTGTCCGCATATTGAAGCCCAAGCAGTGCCAGTATGGCCAGAACAATAAAAAAAGTGGGTACGGTGGTATAGAGCATGGCGTAGATGTGGCGATAGAGATTCGTCCCGGCACTCATTGCCGCCAGATTAGTGGTATCGGATAGGGGCGAAAGTTTATCGCCAAACGTTGCGCCAGAAATGATCATGCCCGCAACAATCGGCAATGGAATGTCCATTGTTTCACCGATGCCCATCAACACCACCCCCACCGTCCCGACCGTACCCCAGGAAGTCCCCGTTGCCACCGACATAAAACTGCACAGGATCAATCCCGCTGCCAGAAAAATCGCCGGACTGAGCAAATCCAGACCGTAATACAGCAGACTGGCAATGGTGCCACTTTGCATAAAACTCGCGATCACCATCCCAATCAGCAGAAAGATATAGATCGCGGGCAAAGCCTGAGTGATCCCGCTATTCATCATCTTACGGATGTCAGTAAAAGCGTAACCCAGTAGCGCGGCCTGCACGCCGACCCAGATCAAGGCCAGAAACATGATCGCGTGCAAACTGGCGGCATACGCAAACATGCCCAGCGAAATCATTAAAAACACGCCAGAAAGACAGAGGATGGCATGCCGGAACGAGGGCAGTGGGTGCGCTGGCAGCGTGTGGCCGCCTGGCAGTTCATTTCTCGTCATGATTCGGCATCAGCAAACAAACGGTCAAATTCCCCATAACCCAGCGGGTGCAGATCCGCTCGCTTAATAAACTTTAACGCCGCTGAATTAATGCAATAGCGAAGCCCGGTGGGCGCAGGGCCGTCCTCAAACACATGCCCCAGATGACTGTCTCCATACCGGCTGCGTGCTTCTGTCCTGGGCCTGAACAATTGAACGTCTCTTTGCAGCTGAATGAATTGTTCATCGATCGGCTGATAAAAACCTGGCCAGCCGGTACCCGAGTCAAACTTGTGAATTGAAGCAAACAAGGGCTCACCAGAAACAATATCCACATAAATGCCTTCCTCTTTATGATCCCAGAACGCATTCTGGAACGGTGGCTCGGTGCCGGCTTTCTGCGTGACTTGATACTGTAACGTTGTCAGTTCTGTTTTCAGCAATGATGGATCTTTTTTAAAACGCTTATATTTTTTGATCATGTTTGATCCTGAAAAAATCTAAATATAAAGGGCGCCGCTAAAAATTCAGAGTTCTAAACAAGACCAGGCGCGAATAAAAAATATTGACGCAGCATAGGACTGATAGGTAAGGAAACATTTTTTGCGGGCAACAAAGTATGGTGACGAAACGGGGTAAGCCGGCAAGCCGCAAAGCGGCTGCTCGCAAATATGGATTTTTAGCGGCGCCCGGCTGCCTTTTTCTCGCTTTATATTAGCATCACACTCTTTTCAGATTATTTTAAATGGTGTGTCCGGTTCAGTCATCCGCTGACAGCATGAGCGGCGGTTGGTTAAATTTGTGACGCAGGGCGTTAATCGTATGTAATATCGTCGGTTGCCCAACGATTCTGGCTTCCAGCCTGCGCTTTCCAGGGAAATCCAGGAACGAAAGCCCAATCAGCAGAGTCAGTAAACCCTGACCCGGCAAAAAAAGCATCAGAAAACCAGCGATCACGAAGACAGCGCCGATGATATTCTTGCCCATTAAACCCAGCACGCGCAGCACTGGATGATGGTCCTTCATCCAGTGGCGAGGAATACGCGTATCAAAATAATCGCTCGGCAAGCGAATCAGAATTAAGGGAATCGCTATCAGCGAACCAACAAAACCAATGATGGAAGCCGTCGCCAAGCCGATGAGCACATCGACTGAAAGCCATTGCGCGAGGGTTACGAGTAAATCATCCATATCGCCTGCATTCTGACCGGTGCATTAAAAACACTCAACCTGATGGCGAGCGCAAAAATAAGGAGATTTTACCCCATCGATTGCCATTTGCATTGCGCATTCGCTCCAGCTATACTTGTACAATTTAGTGATCAAGTGAAACAAATATGAAAGTCGTTACTTATTCCCATGCGCGCAATGCACTCAAATCCCTATTGGATGACGTGGTCCGGGACGCAGACGTGACCATTATCAGCCGCCGCGATGCAGAGGGTGATGCCGTGGTGATGTCACTGGACAGTTACAACAGCATCATGGAAACGTTACACCTGACCAGCAACCCTGCGAATGCAGCGGCACTGGCTCGGGCAATTGCACAAGACAAAGCCGGGCAGGCGCAAGAACATCCACTGCACCCCACTGATTAACCGTGCGTGCCATTCGATTTGTGCCCGATGCATGGGAAGCTTACCGGTACTGGCAGGATCAGGATAAAAAGACGCTCAAGCGGTTAAATCTGCTGATTACTGCCGCCGCTCGTGACCCATTTGCAGGGGTCGGAAAGCCCGAACCGCTACGCGGCGAATTATCCGGCTACTGGTCCCGGCGCATTGATGACGCAAACCGGCTGGTGTACCGGGCAACCGATGCGGAGCTGGTCATTATCTCCTGCCGTTTTCACTATGGCGGCTAATCCTTAAGTTATCCAATGTATGATTGCAAGACACGACCCTCGCAACATCCGCCTCCTGACGTCGGCACATCTACCGTGCTTGAATTATTGTTGAAAATGTCTACAATAGTTAGACATAAGGGCACCTCCAAAAATCCAGAGTTCTAAACAAGACCAGGCGCGAATAAAAAATATTGACGCAGCATATGATGGATAGGTAAGGAAATATTTTTTGTGAGCAACGAAGTATGGTGACGAAACGGGCTAAGCAGGCAAGCCGCAAAGCGGCTGCTCGCAAATATGGATTTTTAGAGGTGCCCTTCACTGCATTCTGCAAGCTTGCGTCAATCTTTACTCAAGCATCAACGTATCAGTATAATTAGATTTTTCTCATACAACCAAATAGCCATGAGTTTTGTTAAAAAAAATTTGAGGACTGCATTATTCGCTGGCCTGTTTTCTTTGTCGACAGTTACACAAGCTAATCCCGTTGCATGCTTTAAAACCAACACGGGAGATTTCTGCATGGAATTGCTTGAAACCTATGCCCCGAAAACTGTTGCCAACTTTCTTGAATACCTTAACAACGGCGCTTATACCAGTGGAATTCTCCACCGTAGCGTACCTGATTTTGTAATCCAGGCGGGCGGCTTCAAGATCATAAGTACTGCGAATGGCAATTCTCTTGCTGCTGTTGAAACATTTCCACCGATTGCGAATGAATTTAAGATCTCCAATACCCGCAGCACGGTAGCAATGGCAAAAGTTGCGGGCGATCCTGATAGCGCAACCAGCGAATGGTTTGTCAATCTTGCCGATAACGCTGAGAATCTTAATAATCAAAATGGTGGCTTTACCGTATTTGGCCGAATTATTTTTGATGGAATGACGGTAATTGATACCATTGGAAAACTGCCTGTAAAGAACCTGAATCTTGGGAACAGCTTGACCGAAGTACCCATTAAAGATTCCGACAACACACAGGTAGTCCTCGTCGTGACAAATTCTATTGAAGTTACTGAGACTTCTGGCATCTTCAGCGAGGGCTTTTTAAGCTTTGCGGTGGATATTGGAGCGAAGGAACACTATGACGTCAACCTGCAACTGACTGCAAATGATCCCGACCTTGTATTTGAACTCGTTCCTGCCAGCGTCAGGCAATTGCAAACAACCCCTGCTCATGTGGCGACCTTCTCATCTCAAGCGGGTATATTATTCATTCCATCCGTGATGATTGATGCGGCTACCGTTGCGAATAATGTATTTATGAAGTTAACCGACGCCAATACATTTCAATTTACCTTGCAGAGTTATGAGCTGGCAAAATCAGTCCAATAAGTGAACTGTGATTCACCTCGCGCAATACCAGGAAATCACCGACCAATTCTGCGCCGGATTATTGCACCTTGACCTGTCGCGTATAAGTTGCATGACCTCGACTACCGCCAACTTCAATTTTAGGGCACCTCTAAAAATCCATATTTCGTCACAATACTTCGTTGCTCACAAAAAATATTTCCTTACATATCAATCATATGCTGCGTCAATATTTTTTATTCGCGCCTGGTCTTGTTTAGAACTCTGAATTTTTAGAGGT
>JAUXRH010000120.1 GCA_030682075.1 Nitrosomonas sp. | reverse complement strand
CGAATAAAAAATATTGACGCAGCATATGATGGATAGGTAAGGAAATATTTTTTGTGAGCAACGAAGTATGGTGACGAAACGGGGTAAGCAGGCAAGCCGCAAAGCGGCTGCTCGCAAATATGGATTTTTAGAGGTGCCCATAAAGCGACGCTTGCACCGGTAGTGACAATTAAATAACGTAAAAAACGGATATGACCAGGTACTAGGAGTCTGTCGGACTTAAGGTTGATCTACTGCGCAAATGGGACAAGCGGTTCATATTACCCTGATTTTTCGTTGCATAGAATGACTATGCGCCTCAAAATCCGGCCAATCTGTCCTCGCTTTCCCACTTTGCGCGCTACGATCACTTAAGTCCGACAGACTCCTGGATCACGATTTCAGTAGCAATCAATCCTGGTAAAATAATTCTCTTGATGATGATGAGTGATTCGAAATTAAAGTCAGCGATAAGAAAAACAGTGGCACAAAAACCTGCAATTACAGTAAGCCCGGATAATTTTAGGTAACTGAATAGCGGGGTAATCGGGCCAAGGCCGAAAATCGCCCGAATGTCACTCAAAATATGTTTATATAAAACAATCGGTTAGATGGAGTTACTTAAGAGTTTGGCAGTAATTAAGGCGGCTATAAAAGGGGCAATGCCACTTTGTACTATCGGATGATTCATCCATTCGTTCAAATCTTTACCCTTCATATTTCCGACAAAGCGAATGCACTTGACCAAAATAAATTGGCAAGTAAATATTCCACCCTTATTACTTTAACACCCAAATCCAGTTTCAAATTTATGCGTCATCACGGTGAATTGATGATGCTATACTCTGTACTTGACTGGATTACGCTGATATTTGCTGAAACAAATTGTTAAGGGCACCTCTAAAAATTCAGAGTTCTAAACAAGACCAGGCGCGAATAAAAAATATTGACGCAGCATAGGATTGATAGGTAAGGAAACATTTTTTGTGAGCAACGAAGTATGGTGACGAAACGGGGTAAGCAGGCAAGCCGCAAAGCGG
>JAUXRH010000110.1 GCA_030682075.1 Nitrosomonas sp. | reverse complement strand
AGGCTGATTTCCCCATGATTGGCTTGAACAGGCGATTGTGCATTGACCCGCACTCCATGTCAGAGAACGCTGCATTCGAGGGAACACCGCTCTCTTCGTTCACGGCTTCGCCCCTACGGGGTGTCCCTCAATTTAAACGTTAGCTGCTGAAAACACGGGCATTACAAGACCAACAGAATTGAGATAGAATTAAAGTCATGAAAACATTAGCAAAAATCAACGTTCCGCATCCCTTCCCATATCAAGGAAGCAAGCGTGGTATCGCTAAATATATCCTCCCCTATTTCCCGTCGGATGTTCGATGCCTAATTGAACCATTTTGTGGTGCCGGTGCGGTATCCATTGCAGCAGCAGCACATGGGCTGGCAAAACAATTTACTTTAAATGATTTGAACAAGCCTCTGATGGAGTTGTGGTCAGAAATTCTTGAACGCCCAAGTGTGCTTTGTGATGAATATGAGAGGCAGTGGCTAGAACAGCAGCCAGACCGAAAGGCCTATTTTTTTAAGGTGCGCAACGAGTTTAATAAAACACATAGTGCATATCAGTTGCTTTATTTGCTAGCACGGATCGTAAAAGGCTCTGTCCGGTACAGTTCTGACGGCCAGTTTAATCAAAGCGCAGACAACCGGCGTTCAGGAATGAAGCCAAATACCATGAGGCAAAACATTTTTGGCGTATCAGCACTTCTGAGCAAGAAAACTACTATTACCGCAGTTGATTTCCGCCAGGCAGTAAAAAAGGCCAAGGAAAATGATCTGATTTATATGGATCCGCCCTATCAAGGAACTTCATTTACTAGAGATCATAGATATTTCAATGGCTTGTCTTATGAAGAATTTGCGGAGGCTCTTTCTCATATGAATGAGCTAAATCTGTCATACATTATTAGCTATGACGGCATCACTGGTGAAAAATCACATGGTAAGCTGCTTCCAGATAACCTTCATCTTAAACATCTACACATCCATGCTGGCAGATCTAGCCAAGCAACACTACTTGGCAATAATCATGAAACGATAGAATCGTTGTATTTATCTCCGTCTTTGGTGCGCCGCTTGGAAAGCGATAAGCCATCCATAAGACAACATCGTGCATTAAAACAACAGAAGCTTGCATTTGCATGACGAAGCAAATTTACCTGCCAGAATTCTTGAAACTTCTCAAAAGTGTTGACGCCAAACGCCCAAAAACCGTTATTGAGCATATTCTGGAACACGGTCAGATTACAACGGAGGAGCTAAAAAACACTTACGGCTACAATCATCCCCCTCGCGCAATTAGAGATGTTCGTGAGCGAGGCATCCCTATCGAAATGTTTCGCGTCACTGGGTCAGATGGAAGGAAAATAGCGGCGTATAAATTCGGTGATCCCTCAGGTGTTCGAGCTACACAGCTATCAGGTAGAACAGCATTTTCATCAAAACTCAAGGATGCGCTAATAGAAAAACATGGCGCACGATGCAATATTTATCTTGAGCCTTTCCCGGTTCGGGAGCTGCAAATTGACCACAGGGTTCCGTTTGAAATCGCTGGTGACAATGGCGCACTTTCAGAGGACATTGATGAATATATGTTGCTGTGTGCCTCGGCAAACAGAGCTAAGTCATGGAGTTGTGAGAATTGCCCAAACTGGAAACTTAATGAGCTTTCGGCCTGTAAAACTTGTTATTGGGCATACCCGGAATCGTACAAGCATATCGCTATGCGAGATATACGAAGGCTTGATCTACTTTGGTCAGGCGAGGAAGTCGGCGATTATGAAATTCTCATTGAAGAAGCAGCAAAAGTGCAGGAAGAAGCCCCTGAATACGTTAAAAATGTACTCCGTAGTCACTTCAAGAAGAAAAGCAGCTAACAAGGCGCTGCACCGGAAAAACGGGGTCAGGCCTTACATTTGACATCCTTGTTCCATTGTTCTAATCTGCAATGAGTTTAAAAACAGATAGGCTATACAAATGGCAAGGCCATTACGCATTGAGTTTGCCGGGGCGCTGTATCATGTGACGGCACGTGGCAACGCTCGGGAAACTATCTATCGCGATGATACTGATCGTGAACAGTTTTTGATGTTGTTGCGGACCACGGTCAATCGTTACGACTGGTATTGCCATGCCTATTGCCTGATGGATAATCACTACCATTTGTTGATTGAAACCAGCACACCAACCCTGTCCAAGGGCATGAAGTATCTCAACGGTACTTATACGCAATATTTCAATCGGCAGCATCAGCGTGTTGGTCACGTATTTCAAGGCCGATACAAAGCCATATTGGTGCAGAAAGATACCCACTTGCTGGAACTGGCGCGTTATATTGTTTTGAACCCGGTGCGCGCGCAGATGGTGCGCAACGTCCGTGACTGGCGCTGGAGCAGTTATCGTGCAACGGCGGGATATGAAGCAAGCGATGCCTGTTTAACCAGCGAATGGATACTCGCCGGATTTGCCCAAACAAAAAATATCGCACAGCAAAGCTATCGCGATTTTGTTCAGGCAGGCAACGGACAGCCTTCACCCTGGCGACAGCTGAAGAACCAGATTTTTCTGGGCGATGACAATTTTGTCAATGACATGCAATGCAAGCTCAATCCCGAGCAATCGCTTAAGGACATACCCAAAAAACAAAAACAGGCTCCCGTAAAACCATTGAGCTATTTTGCCGTGCAATATAAAACCCGCGACGAAAGCATGGCTCAGGCATACTGGAGCGGGCACTATACGCTGGCTCAAGTGGGTGCGCATTTTGGTGTGAGTTACGCCACTGTGAGCCGGGCCGTCAAACAGGCGGAAAAGAAGAGGAGGCGAGAATGTCAAACGTAAGGCCAGACCACAAAGTTGAGCCCCAAAGTTGTATGCACGCCGCGCTCCGAAGTAAAGGCGCTATCTTCGAGGTTGATTTTCCCGTAGTTGGCTTGACCAGGCCATTGTGCGTTGATCTGCACGCCATGTCAGAGAATTTAAACGTCAGGCATCTAAACAAACGCTCAATCACCCGGTAGACGCTATGCGACACAGCGAGAAACACAGAACTCATCGAACAGGCTGGCTCCGCGCTGCCGTTCTTGGCGCGAACGACGGTATCGTTTCTACTGCCAGCCTTGTCTTGGGAGTCGCTGCTGCAGGCGCAGATATCCAGGGCATTCTGGTTGCAGGCGTCGCCGGCCTTGTCGCTGGCGCCATGTCAATGGCTGCTGGCGAGTATGTTTCAGTCAGTACACAAGCGGATACCGAACGCGCGGATCTGACGCGGGAGAGCAAAGAGTTAGCCGCGCATCCCGCGCAGGAACACGCAGAACTGATGGCCATTTACGTCAAACGTGGACTGGATAGAACCCTGGCGTCGAGCGTGGCTACTCAATTGATGCAGCATGACGCACTTGCCGCACATGCGCGTGATGAGCTGGGTATATCGGACACACTGGCCGCGAAACCAGTACAAGCTGCATTGGCCTCGGCGGGTACGTTTGCGGTAGGCGCAGCGCTTCCTCTTCTGATGGTTCTCTTGCTTCCAGTTTCTCTACTCATGTGGGGTCTCGTTGGCAGCTCACTCTTTTTTCTTGCGCTGTTAGGCCTTCTGGCGGCACGCGCAGGCGGCTCACCCGTGATTGCATCTGTAACACGCGTTACATTTTGGGGCGCTTTGGCAATGGCATTGACCGCTGGAGTTGGCGCGCTCTTTGGGGTGATCGCCTGAAGTCTCTGCCGTCAATGAACTTTCGACCCCTAATGAATAAGGTTGGATGAGTCCGGCGAGGCTTGCTATAAATCTTGTTATGGAAATATCTCTCTGCATGTAACGGACTCAGATCTTACATTTGACATCCCCCCCATCTTCCTTCCCACCCGTTTCACGGTGGCGTAACTTACATGAAATGGCGTGCCGCACGAAAGCGGTCACCGCGTGCTTCTCGGTGACCGCTTTACAATGCAAACTAATGGAAACCCTTAGTAAAAAACAAGGGTTTCCCTAATAGGCACGGTGTATTAGCCGAGTTAAGATGATATCGTTCGTTTATATATCTGGAGGATATTGATCATGAAAGTACTAAAATTCTCAACACAATTATCTTTACTTGTACTTGCCCTGTTGGTTTTCTGTACGCCAATAGGTTCATCTGTCGCTGCGCAGCCAGAAGTTGGTCAGACCGACTCTGCTGCTTTGGTCAAACATTACGAAAATCTGGTCAAGGAAGCGGAAACAAAACTGCAAAAAAATAAAGCAGTACTCGAAGAATACGAAGCGCATTCCTATTATTATGGCAGGCAAGGTCAGGATATTAAATCACATACTTCTGCCAATATTCGTGAGTACGAGGTAACTTTGAAGGAAAACTTGAGAAATGCTGATTTCTACAGAAAAATGGCTGCAGGGCAAGGTAGTCTAATCAACAAAGCACAGATTAATCCAGATCGTGATTCTACGGTAGTAAGGTAAGGATATGCTGTAAATGAAAGATGAGTTCAGGTGCCGAATTACGAATCAAGTATGCTGCGGGTGGAATCCACTCCTTTTATTCTCAACTCGCAGCCTGAACAGGCACAGAACCCAGAGCATGTAGGGCGCCTCTAAAAATTCAGAGTTCTAAACAAGACCGGGCGCGAATAAAAAATATTGACGCGGCAGATGATTGATAGGTAAGGAAACATTTTTGTGAGCAACGAAGTATTGTGACGAAACGGGGTAAGCAGGCAAGCCGCAAAGCGGTTGCTCGCAAATATGGATTTTTAGAGGCGCCCTGTATATGAGTCATCATGTTATATGACATTACCGTTACCCATCACTGTTCCAAAATAAACAATGGCACTTGACTAAAAATTAAGTGCCATTGTAATTACAAGAGGTACGAAAAGCTTATTTTAAAGCTTCGATGCCTGCACCAAAGTTGATGTGGAAGGCTGTTCCATCCATAACCAGGGCAGGAACAGATTTGACTCCGGCGGCCTCAGCTTCACTCACACGTGATTTTTCAGTGCCCAGATGAACAAATTCAACTTCATATTTCGCTGGATCAAGTGCTTTGGCAACACTTTGTTCGGCCTGAACGCATACTGGGCATCCTGCATGGTAGAAAATGGCTTTGCTTTTCATTAAGGTTTTATCTCCAAGAAAGTTACTGCTTCAAATTAATGTCACAGCGAGCGCGGAATTATAGGATCAAAGCCAGCTTTTGCATAGCACATTAAGCCGCGAGCGCCATGTCTATATTCAAAATAGACTCGCTACAGATTACTGTCGGCAAGCGTATGTCCGCACCTAAACGCTGAAAATAAAAAGATCTTTCACCTACCAGAATAACTGCCTGAAGTAACAGGATCTGCAATTACCGTAATAATTGTTTCGATAATTAATCGGCCAGAGATAAATAGCCGTGGGCGTTGTCGTTATCAGTGGCACCCAAATACGCTTAGTGTCGGCCATACGTTCAATATCTCCAGCAATTGTACCCACAGCAATAACCCCTCTATTCGTGGCATAAACCATCGGATCGAGGAATTCTGGACTTTTAATGACAAAGCGTCCTTCACTGGGTTTATTCAATTGGGGGCGACCATAATAATCTAATGGATAAAATAATACCTGCAACAGGCTTGGGGAAAAGGGGACGGGGGAAAAGGGGACGCTACCCTTTATTATTCTGCTGGCGTTCCCAGCCCAGTTCAAAATGTAAAATGCAAGGCCTGAACATGAAGTTCATTGCTGCTTACGCAACGGGTATACAGCCAGCGAGAAATGAGGGAGCATTTTCAACTGCAGAATACAGTAGGGATTATAGTTCGTGGCAGTAAAGATTCTTGATTCTGGACCTGGTCCATGATGTGTGGCAATGGTTTCAATCCGGCTCGATGCACGGCATTCTTAAGGGCACCTCTAAAAATTCAGAGTTCTGTCTCGCGTCAACTAACTTGTCCACATTGACGACAATTAAGATGTCCGGTTGAATGATAGTGATTTATTTTTTCAGTTGTTGTTTTTTCCGATAACTCTCTCCTTCGATTTCTATAATGTGAGCATGATGAATAATGC
>JAUXRH010000109.1 GCA_030682075.1 Nitrosomonas sp. | reverse complement strand
CGGCTGCAAATCGACCGCGCCGGCTCCTTTTTTGCCGATTTCTTGCCCCATGGAACAACCATGCGGCGGCGAAATCGGCAAAAAACGACCTCGGCGGGGTCGATTTTCGCTATCGACGACCAAAGTCCGACAGGCTCCTAGAAAAAATAAAATTGATGGGAGTCTATTGTTTTTCGCCGGTTCATAAAACATTCAAAAAATAGGGGTCAGACCCATTTACTTTAAGACCATGGGTTGGGACTTTTTGTTGTGATATACTTTGGTTATGTTTTTGCAAGTCAGGAAGAATGAAATGGCGACGATTACGTTTGATACATTGAAATTCGCCAATACCCTGAAAGAGGCTGGTGTTCCACCCGCACAAGCGGAAGCCGAGGCAATGGCGCTTTCTGAGGTGTTGGAAATTAATCTTAAGGATTTGGCCAGCAAAGAAGACTTAAGGCACGAGGTGGAGTTGCTTCGCCGCGATATGCATGACATGGAACAGCGCTTGGTCATTAAACTAGGCGGCCTGATGGCGTTTTCTATTGGCATTATTGCTGCTCTGGTTAAGCTGCTTTAAAAAACAAAGGGGTCAGAACATCCCGCTAGAATTTCCAAGGGGAATAGGGGGCGGGCCTTACATTTTCCTTCTTCCCTTCATCTTTAGGGTATCTCTAAAAATCCATATTTGCGAGCAGCCGCTTTGCGGCTTGCCTGCTTACCCCGTTTCGTCACAATAATACTTCGTTGCTCATAAAAAATATTTCCTTACCTATCCATCATATGCTGCGTCAATATTTTTTATTCGCGCCTGGTCTTGTTTAGAACTCTGGATTTTTAGAGGTGCCCTTAATCCTAAAAACCTCAGTTGACCGTTATCCGCGATGACTAACGATATGAATACATGAGACAATTCGAACAAATGCCGGCTCACCCAAATGGTGAGTCAAACTATGGTGTTTATAGCACGCCGCTTTTTAATTTTTGCTGCGTTACAATTCGTTGTAATAACACGTTATTACGCCTCATTGTGCCTTGCCAAAAATAAAAATCAGCGCACTTTAAACTCCATTCAACTGAGGTTTTTAGGTTAATGAGTTTTATGTTAGAAAAAATAAAATTGATGGGAGTCTATTGTTTTTCGCCGGTTCATAAAACATTCAAAAAATAAGGGTCAGACCCCTTTGGGTACTTTTGGCAGGTAAAAATTGAATCGAATATTTGGCATCATGATTCGGGGAGTGATAAAATAACTAAGGTGTTTTAAAATTAACGATGGATTTATGAATACATCAGTTAAATTATTAAGTGCAATGAGTAATAATCCGCGTGATTGGCAAATTTCTCAATTGCAAACAGCAGCAAAACAGCATGGCATTGATTGGCGGCATGAGGGCGGTAGTCATTGTGTATTTATTACCGCAGATGGAAGAACCTTGCCCGTTCCTGCCCATCGTCCAATTAAACCGATTTACATCAAAAAATTCATTGCTTTTGTTAAGAGGGGTTAATTATGTTCAGTCCAGATAATTATCATTTTGAGATTTATCCACTTTCTGAAAAAGATGGCGGTGGTTTTCTTATTTCATATCCTGATTTTTCAGAATGCATTTCTGATGGCGAAACAATCGACGAAGCAGTTAGAAATGGGCGTGAGGCACTTATCGCGACCATTGCAACGTTAGAATCTAAAGGACTTGAGATACCTGAGCCAACAGTATTGGGAGACATCGGGGTCAGGCCTTACATTTGACATTTCCTTCTTTCCTTTCTTCATCTTCACTCCATCCTGCGCCACCCTGTTTTTTCCTCGTTTCGCATCATTCACAATTGATGCGCTTCGCTGCGTTCAGCACATCCTATGGCACTATCAGGCATTCAGGCGAGTGGGTATGCGCGGCAAGTGTCTGTGAACACAAAAGAATGTATCTATGATATGCTGAACCGTAGATAAATTGAAGGAGAGCATCGAGATGGCTCTGGCAAAAGAAGACATAGAAGAAATTCAAAACCTGATAGCAAAAGCATTTTCTGAAAGACCTGAAATAAATCAGGTTAATGTGCGCTATGAGCTGGAAATAAGGGAAAGAATAGTACGGGTTGAAGAGGAATTGAAACATCAGCGCGAACTGATGCTTGAAGGTTTTAACCGGGTAGATAAGCGCTTTGAACAGATGATGCTTGAAATGAATACGCGATTTACACAGGTAGACAAACGTTTTGAGCAGGTAGACAAACGTTTTGAAGTGCTGACTTCCCGCATTGACCGATTCATGATCTGGTCATTTGCCACAACGCTGACCGTGGGTGGCCTGATCGTTGCAGCCATCAAATTTTTACCATAAGCCGGGTTAGGGTGGGCAAGAAAAAGAAAAGAGTGCATAGGGGTCAGGTCTTACATTCGACATTTTCATTCTTTCCTTCACCCCGCGCCACTTCGTCGGGCTCTTGTTTTACATAATGAGTTTTATGGGCACCTCTAAAAATCCATATTTGCGAGCAGCCGCTTTGCGGCTTGCCTGCTTACCTCGTTTCGTCACCATACTTCGTTGCTCACAAAGAATGTTTCCTTACCTATCCATCATATGCTGCGTCAATATTTTTTATCCGCGCCTGGTCTTGTTTAGAATTCTGAATTTTTAGAGGTGCCCTAAATTCGATGTTTTATCCAATGAGTGAGCACGCTACGGGGTGGATTGCACGATTATTGAGGCGCATGGCGGTGTTGCAATTCCCTGGAATGGACAACCATCCCGTGTCATTGGGCTTTTGTTCTGCACCTCAGGCAGGGTAAGCAGGTATTTCGCCGTAAGGTGAAAGCTCGCAAAAACCGCACACTCTACCCGGTCTAACCATGGTTCCCAGGATAATGGAGGTTAGATAACTACAGGAGGTTTGATTGACTACGCCAGATTCTGAATGGAGTAATAGCGTTAAAACCGCCCATGCCTTTGCTCAATTGGGGCGTTTTGATGAAATGCTGGCTGTTTGTCAGGGTATTATCAACGCGCATGGGAACAAAGTCGACCCACTGCTGGATGTCGGTGCGCTGTTACTTAATTTTGGTTATCTCAGTCTTGCCGACAATTGTTGTCTACGTGCTTTTAAGCTCGCACCGGATGACTTTCGCGCCGTAGTCAATTTGGCTAATCTGGCGCGCGATGCGGGTGACCATGCCGAATCGCGTCGATTATATGCAGCGCTGCGGAAACAGTTACCACATCATCCCGTCATTCGTCGAAATGCGCTGGTCAGCCTGGAATATGATCCCTTGGTGCCCGATGATGAGCGCCTGGTTCAGGCTTGTGCCTGGGGTGAGTGGGCTACCCTGCAAGCGGGTGGTTTTCGTAAGCGTCCAACGTTGCATTTGCACGAAAGACGCCCATTGCGTATTGGTTATGTTTCCGCCGATTTCTGTCAGCACACGGTTGGCTTGTTGGTAAAGGATGTGCTGGCAGCGCATGATACGACGCGCGTGACCGTCTTTGCCTATAGCGCAGGGCAGGTGAAGGATTGGGTGACGGGTGGGATAAAAGCTTCATCCCAGTTCCGGGATGTCGCCGCCGTGAACGATCTTGATCTGGCGGCGTTAATCCGGAAAGACGAAATTGATCTGTTGGTAGATTTATCCGGGCATACGGCAGGTTCCCGCTTGACCGTGTTTGCGCATCGACCCGCGCCAGTACAGGTTTCCTGGCTGGGTTATTTCGCTACCACGGGATTGTTATGCATGGATGCGGTCCTGCTGGATGCATGGCATGCGCCAGAAGGCTTTGAATCAAGGTTTGTCGAATCGATTATTCGACTGCCGAGGAGTCGTTTTTGCTATAAACCGGTTCCTTACGCGCCAGAAGTCTCCGCCTTGCCCTGCTTGCGCAATGGCTATATTACCTTTGGTTGCTTCAATAATACCGGCAAGCTCAATGGCGCTGTCTTCGATGCGTGGGCGCAGATTCTGCAAGCAGTGCCAGATTCTCGCCTGGTTCTGAAGTGGCGCACGTTTGCCGATGAGGCGTTCTGCCAGACGGTATGGCACGGCTTTGCGCAACGGGGTATCACATCAGAACGGGTTGAGCTGCGTAGCGCTTCTTTTCATGTTGCTGTTTTGCGGGAATATGCGGCTATTGATATTGCGCTGGATCCCTTTCCCTTTACCGGCGGATTAACCAGCTGTGAGGCGCTATGGATGGGTGTTCCTGTCATTACCTGGCCGCAATCCAGAGTCGTGAGTCGGCAGACTTTTGCTTTGCTCGGGGTGATTGATTTGCCGGGCCTGGTGGCGCAGGATGCTGACGATTATGTGCGCATTGCCGTTGAACTGGCATCAGACCGGGGAAGACTGGCAACGCTGCGAAGCGGGCTGCGCGAACGCATGCAGAAATCGCCATTGATGGATAATGCGGGCTTCACCCGACAGTTGGAACAAACCCTGATTGATCTTTACCACCATATCCAAATCCAGGAGAGGGGCACTACGATGACAATTAAAACGGTCCTCCATGTCGGCTGTGGTCATCGTGACAGTGGTGCGAAGTTGCCGCCTGCCTTCCAAATAGCGGAATGGAAAGAAGTGCGCTTCGATATCGATCCAGCTAATGCGCCGGATATTGTCGGTTCGATGCTGGATATGACCGCTGTGGCGAGTGAGCGTGTGGACGCGGTCTATTCGGCGCATAATATCGAACATGCCTATGCCCATGAAGTCGCCGTGGTACTGAAGGAATTTCTGCGCGTGTTGAAACCGCAAGGATATCTGGTGGTAACCTGCCCTGATTTGCAGGCAGTAGCCGTACTGGTCGCTGAGGACAAGCTATCGGACCCAGCCTATCATTCTCCCGCTGGACCCATTACCCCGCTGGATATGCTCTATGGTCATGGCGCGGCAATTGCGGCGGGTCATCATTACATGGCGTATAAGTGTGGCTTTACCCTGAAAACATTGACTTTGGCGCTGACGGCAGCAGGATTCCAGACGATAGCGGGGAAACGTTGTGCAAAGGGACTGGATTTATGGGTCGTAGCCAGTAAAATGACGCTGAACGAGGTTGAGATCAGGGAGCTGGCGGAAAAGGTTTTGCCAGGGTGATGGGATAAACATTGTTTCCGTAATCTGGGATTATTGAATTAATAGCAAATACGGTACACTGTCACTCGCTGTTTGAATGGCAGGAAACGATCAACTGGGTTGTATTTCGTCGTTAAACCGCTGTAGCGTCCATAATGGATCTGCTGCTTCCGTTATGGGGCGGCCAATTACCAGATAATCCGAGCCATTTTCAATTGCCTGACGGGGGGTGCTGATGCGTTGCTGGTCATCGCTGCTTGTATGGGCTGGACGTATCCCCGGTGTGACCAGATAGAATCTGCCGCCGATCAATTGCCGTAGTTTTTTGGTTTCCAGCGGTGAGCATACTACGCCATCCAGCGCACACTCATGGGTTAAACGCGCGAGTCGCTGCACAACCTCTTCTGGCTTACCGTTTAAACCCACTTCAATCAGGTCTTCCTGATCCATGCTGGTTAACAAGGTGACTGCGATAAGGCGGGTTTTACCAGGCGGTATTGCTTCACGGGCGGCGAGTAGCATTTTTTTGCCACCGAGCGCATGCACATTGATCATCCATACGCCGAGTCCGGCTGCAATCTTGCAGGCTTTGGCTACGGTGTTGGGGATGTCATGAAATTTCAGATCAAGAAACACTTCGAATCCACTGCGCATTAAGCTTTCTACCAGCTGAGGACCGGCTGCGGTGAACAGTTCTTTCCCAACTTTCAGTCGGCATAGCCCCGGGTCCAGCCTGGTTGATATTGCCATGGCTTTTTCTGCGCTGCTGACATCCAGCGCCACGATGATGCGTGGGTCAAGCATACGGGAATTTAATTGGTTTTTGGCTTATTGTTTTTGGGTTTATTCGCGTATGCGGAAAGATAACCGCAGCCGGTTCCTAACGCAAAAAATATAAGCAAGGCAATGCTGAGGGGTAGTTCATAGGCATAGCCAAGATAGTAGGAGAGGGTTACAGGATCAGAGTTCTTCGCCGCAAAAGCAACAAAAACCAGAAATACAAAGAGACGTAGGGACCAGACGAGATAGCGCATCATTCACATACTAGTAGTTATCATGATGAAGTTGACACTCCGATGTTAAAAAAGAGTGTCAACGTCCAGAATCCTGAATCAAAAATTCAGGTACCTTTTTTGTAGTCTACACGCTCACGCATTTCCTTGCCAGCTTTGAAATGAGGAACATATTTTTCTGGAACATGTACCTTTTCACCGGATTTTGGGTTGCGACCGATGCGCGGTGGGCGATAGTTAAGATCAAAACTACCAAATCCACGAATCTCAATGCGATGGCCTTGAGACAGGCTCTGAGCCATGGCATCGAGTATTACGTTAACCGCCAGTTCCGCATCTTTTGTGACGAGTTGAGGATAGCGGGCGGCAAGACGCGAAATCAATTCAGATTTTGTCATAAGTAACCTTTATTGCTCAGTGTTTTTACTATCCATCTTGGCTTTGAGCAGTGCGCCCAGGCTAGTAGTTCCGGTGCTGGCAGGTGTTTTAGCGGCAACCTTCTGCAGGACACTGGATTCCTCTGATTTTTCCTTAGCTTTGATGGAAAGATTAATGGTGCGGTTTTTACGATCAACATTGATAATCATCGTTTCGATTTTGTCGCCTTCTTTCAGAAAGGTTCGAATGTCTTCGACTTTATCACGAGAAATTTCAGAAGCACGTAAATAGCCTTCCACTTCGTCAGACAAGGCAATGACAGCTCCTTTTGCATCAATAGATTTAACGGTGCCTTCGATAATGCTGTTTTTATCATGAATCGTGACGAAACTATTAAACGGATCACCTTCCATTTGTTTGATACCTAATGAAATACGTTCACGTTCAACATCAATAGACAGGACCAGCGCTTCGATTTCATCCCCTTTTTTGTAGTTGCGCACGGCATCTTCGCCAGTTTGGCTCCAGGAAAGGTCAGATAAATGAACGAGGCCATCAATATTGCCAGGTAGTCCGATGAATACGCCAAAGTCGGTGATAGATTTGATCTGACCACTCACCTTGTCGCCTTTTTCATGACTCATGGCAAACTCTTCCCAGGGATTCGGTTTGCATTGTTTCATGCCGAGCGAAATCCGCCGGCGCTCTTCATCAATTTCCAGAATCATGATTTCGACTTCGTCACCCAACTGTACTACCTTGGATGGGTAAACATTCTTGTTGGTCCAGTCCATTTCAGATACATGAACCAATCCTTCAATGCCTTGTTCAATTTCAATAAAAGCACCATAGTCGGTAAGGTTGGTCACCTTGCCGAACAGACGCGTGCTCTGTGGGTAGCGACGGGATAAACCAACCCATGGGTCCTCACTTAATTGTTTCATACCCAGCGAGACCCGATTCTTTTCCTGATCAAACTTGAGTACCTTGGCGGCCACTTCGTCGCCCACATTGATGACTTCTGATGGATGTTTTACGCGTCTCCAGGCGAGATCCGTAATGTGCAGCAGGCCATCGATACCACCCAGATCAACGAATGCGCCATAATCGGTAATATTTTTCACAATACCATGGACCACGGCGCCTTCCTGCAGGCTGGCCAGTAAGGTGTCACGGTCTGCGCCCTGCGTTTCTTCCATCACGGCACGGCGGGAAACAACCACGTTATTGCGCTTGCGGTCCAGTTTGATGACCTTGAATTCCATTTCCTTGTTTTCGTAGGGGGTCGTATCTTTAACCGGACGAATGTCTACTAATGAACCGGGAAGGAATGCACGAATGCCATTAATCATGGCAGTTAAACCACCTTTAACCTTGCCGTTTACCATGCCGCTGACAATGGCGCCACTTTCCATAGCTGCTTCCAGATCATGCCATGCGGTGAGGCGCTTGGCTTTATCACGCGACAAACGAGTTTCGCCATAACCATCTTCCAGGGCTTCAATCGCGACAGTGACAAAATCACCGGCCTTGACTTCGATTTGACCTCTGTCATTCTTGAATTCTTCAACGGGGATAAAACTCTCAGATTTGAGGCCTGCATTTACAACGACGATGTTGTAGTCAACACGTATAACCTCCGCCGTTATAACTTCGCCAACACGCATTTCCTGGCGCGTCAGACTTTCTTCAAACAGTTGGGCAAAACTTTCGTGGGTATCAGTTGCTGGAGAAGCAGTAGTCATTTAAAAATTACCTGATTAAAAAAACCCGTTCAGAGGTTCATCTGGCGGGATGGGTTAGTTAAAAAATATGGGGCTGATTTATTTCTTGGAGACAAGAAAGGCAGCGCCACGCTTATGTATTTTTGTTGCGGATTTTAGCATACCAATCCAATGCCGCATCTACCGCCTGCTCAATATTGAGAGACGTTGTATCCAGTAACTTTGCGTCAGCACCTTGCTGCAGTGGCGCGAGACTGCGCTGACTGTCACGGTCGTCTCGTGTTTGGATATCCCGCAGCAAGTCCGTGATGTTAGCATTTATTCCTTTCTCCATCAACTGGTTATAACGTCGTTGTGCCCGTGTCTCAGCACTGGCGGTAAGAAATATTTTAAGAATCGCATCTGGGAAAATTACCGATCCCATATCACGACCATCCGTTACTAAGCCAGGGAGCTGGCGAAATGCGCGTTGGCGTTCCATTAAAGCGGCTCTAACAGTTTGCCGGGTTGCTATCTTTGATGCGGCAATACCACAGGCTTCTTCTCGAATCTTGTCAGAAACATCATGGTTCTCTAACAGAATGTTGGCACCTTCAAAAACAGCATTGAGGTTTTTGGCAATGTCGGTCAATATCTTCTCATCTGTAGAATCCGCATCTGATTGCATCGCTTTCAGTGCAACGAGACGATAAAGTGCGCCGCTGTCGAGATAATGAAAACCAAGCGCTTTAGCGACCCGCTGGGCAACAGTCCCTTTACCAGAAGCAGAAGGGCCATCTATCGCAATCACGGGTATTGTATTAATTACCATGATGAGGGGTTAAATCGTGAAATTTTCTGGTATAAAAATTCATTTTTTCTCAGGCGTGGGTTATCAGTGAGAATCTTTCAAAATAGTCAGGAAATGTTTTGGAGACACAGCCTGGGTCATTGATGCGTATGGGTGCGCCAAAAGAGGCCAGTGCGAAGCACATGGCCATGCGATGATCATCATAGGTGTCAATCGCGGCATTGGGTGTCAGGCGGGTAACAGGCGGTGTAATGCGTAAGTAATCCGGCCCTTCTTCTATCTCGGCACCTAATTTACGAAGTTCTGTTGCCATTGCAGCAAGGCGGTCTGTTTCTTTTAATCGCCAACTGGCAATGTTTCTAAGCGTTGTTATCCCGTCCGCAAATAATGCGGTGACAGCGAGTGTCATCGCGGCATCGGGGATATGGTTGCAATCAAGGTCTAGCGCTTTTAAGTGTTTGTCAGATGGGCTGGACCGGTTTGAGCGTGATTCAATCCAGTTGTCGCCCAGCGTAATATGAGCCCCCATTTTCTCAAGCGCTTCTGTAAAACGGATATCTCCTTGAGCGCTGTTTTTCCCAACACCTTGCACTCTTACAGGGCCACCGCCGATGGCGCCCGCTGCAAGAAAATAGGAGGCCGAAGAGGCATCGCCTTCGACAATCACTGTACCAGGACTTTGATACGATTGAGTGGTCGGCAGAATGAATTGTTTCCAATTCCGCTGCTCAACTTGTACGCCAAACAGTTTCATCTGCGCCAAGGTAAGCTCAATGTAAGGTTGTGAGATTAAAATACCCGTGACGTCAATTATGGATGGTTTTCCAGTCAGCGGTAGCGCCATCAGTAAACCAGTCAAAAACTGGCTGGAAACGTCACCTTTTACTGTCAATTGGTTGGTGTCATTGGTCTGTTCATCAGCCGGCTTTATTTCCAGCGGTGGAAAGCCTTCATTACCCAGATAGGTAATATTTGCACCCAGTTGCCGCAATGCGTCGACTAAATCAGCAATGGGGCGTTCATGCATCCGCGCCACACCCGCTAATCGATAATTCCCTTTCATGAGTGCTAATGTGGCAACTAACGGTCGGAATGCTGTTCCGGCATTGCCTAGAAATAAATCGGCGGTAAGTGCCGGGAATCTTCCCTTTGTGCCTTCAATACGATAATCATTTTCGCTCGACTGAGTGATCGATACGCCCAGTATTTTGAGTGCATCCAGCATGCGTGCTGTGTCATCAGAGGCGAGTAAGTCGTGGACATGAGTGACCCCCTCAGCCAAGGCTGCGAGTAGCAGAATTCGATTGGATATACTCTTGGATCCGGGTAGTTGAATAATGCCTTGCGCAGTGCCTGCCGAGGGGAGATCAAGCCATTTCATTGTATTTTAGACGCGTAAAATTGCCGATGATATCCTGTAAAAAAGCATCAAGGCGGATGAGTTTTTTGTAATGTGTAGAAATAGTGGATTTTCCAGAATGAGCGCCAGCCAAATTTATTTGCTTTGCTGGGATCTGTCAATTAAGAAAAAGTATTTATCAATACCTCCTGTTTGAGGTACCCTATGCTATTAAGGGCACTTCTAAAAATCCATATTTCGTCACAATACTTCGTTGCTCACAAAAAATGTTTCCTTACATATCAATCATATGCTGTGTCAATATTTTTTATTCGCGCCTGGTTTTGTTTAGAATTCTGAATTTTTAGAGGCGCCCTTAAGTATTCTCTGGTAGAGGATGCCTATTCTAACTGAGGTTTCTCTTTTGAGATACCTATTAAACAATAGATATCCCGGAACTCAGTGAATTGTCGTAATTTATTTTTATAAAGGAAGAGGTCAACTAATGGTAATGGGAGATGCTGAAATCGCTTTAATGTTGTCTCTGCTAGCTATTCCAGTGGCTATCTGGCTACAGATCTGGGTAAGAAGCCGTAAAGCACAGCGACGTAACGAGCTGGGAGAAGAGGAGTTTGATACAACGGGCCGGGCTTTTGTATCAATTATTACAGAAGGTACTGCTGTGGTGGGTGGTCTGATCGTGATCATTATCGCGGCTGGCGGCGTAATGAAGTATATATTAAAATTTTATATGTAAAATTGCCAATAAAATCAGTTATTCGGGCATTCTGAATGAATGCGCTTTTATGGTATTGCTGAAGTGTAATAGCGCCCGAACCCGAATAGCCGACTTATGGGCACCGCTAAAAATCCAGTTTTGCGAGCAGCCGCTTTGCGGCTTGCCTGCTTACCCCGTTTCGTCACCATACTTCGTTACTCGCAAAAAATATTTCTTTACCTATCCATCATATGCTGCGTCAATATTTTTTATTC
>JAUXRH010000108.1 GCA_030682075.1 Nitrosomonas sp. | reverse complement strand
CGGCTGCAAATCGACCGCGCCGGCTCCTTTTTTGCCGATTTCTTGCCCCATGGAACAACCATGCGGCGGCGAAATCGGCAAAAAACGACCTCGGCGGGGTCGATTTTCGCTATCGACGACCAAAGTCCGACAGGCTCCTAGCAGCAGCTCCTTGTCGATGTTTCCGGCGGCGACGTGGTAGCTGATATTTTCCATCTCCCGCAAAAAGCTGCTGGCGCAATACATGTACCCATTGAACAACAGCATCTGCGCGCTGAGCGTAATGGCGATCCGCTTATTGCCATCCTGAAAACAATGAAACTTGCACGCGCTGAAAAACAAATGCGTCAGCTTTTCTTCAAATGACGGGTAATAGTCATCGTTCTGGATATTCTGTAGCACGCTGTCCAGCTTGCCCAGCTCAAGATGCCCCAATGTCCCGCCGCCACTGACTTCCACCGTCCTGGCGTGAATGTCGATGGCCTGCTCCAGGGTGAGATAGGTCAGCGTCACTATTCGCGTTCCTTCAGCCGCTTCATCACGTCCTTGGCGTCTTCCAGGCGATCAGACAACTCGCGGCTCTTCTCACCCAGGAAGCGCTCAAAGTCCTCACGCTGCACGGGGGTGACATACTCCTCAAGCTGACGGTGCAGCGCATCGCGGAACGCCAAATCACGGCTGGCCATTTTCATGCGCGCTTTTTCAATCAGCGGCTTCCAATGCGCTTGTGCCTCGAATGTTTTGAACAGCGCATCCACTTCCCAAGGGCTAAGTTTGCGCCCCTGCTCCTTTGCTTCCTGCTGGAGCAGGTCACCGATACCACACTCGTAAGAAGCGATTAAATCGAGTACCTCAGCGTAGAAAGTCTCGCGCACGTTGTCTCTGTTTTCCAGCTTCAGTATTTTTCGGTATTCATGCGCTTTCTCGCGGAAGATACTGACGTAAATTTTGTCCGTGTAAACGGCATATTTGAACTGCCCCATTGCCACGCAATCCTTAAGGGCATCGGTGAATTGCTTGCGATAGTTTTCTTCAACAAACGCGGAATGCAGGAAGTCCTCATCGCGCTGGTTGATATACTTGGTACCGCCCCCGGTACGACTGTTGATCGTGTCGATCACGATGTCGAGAATCGCTTGGCGCAACAGCTTCGCCCGTTCGCTCTCCGATACCAGCATGGCCAGGTTGAGGAAAGCCCGGAAGTCAAAAACTCCCAGTTGGGGGGTCTTTGCGATGTTACCGAAATCGGTTTCGTGAACATCCAGCCCCTGAATGACTTCTTTGAACAATTTCAGGCGGTTACCCTTCAGTACCTCATAGCCGTTTTTGGACAGTTCCTCGGCATTCTGCTCAAGATAGTTCTCGATGGTACGGGGCGTCACCTCAAAAAACGCCGCCACCTGCTCCTTGAGCACCACCGTCTTACCCTCAAAGGGAATGCCCTGAACCCCGGCTGCCTTCTCAATCTCGGCCAAAGCGTAGGGGTTATTGAGGATATTTTGCCGGTCAATGGCGGAATTGGTCAGGTCTTTGCTCATGCTCTGCTCCTCACAAACTCCGCACGTTGGCGATGCCGTACTGTTCCAGAATCGCGGCGAGGTTGCTCTTGGCGATGTCGTTCTCAAAGGCGCTGTCGCGGAACACGCAGGTGGTATCGCCCGCCGGGGCCAGTTCCTTGCGCCAGGCCACGATGCCTTGCGCCAAGGCTTCCACCTCAATGGCGGCGATGCGTTCTGAAAGGCAGGCCAGCAGCACGCCGCCACCGATGGCATGAACTTCTTTTTTAACCACGGAAGACACTGAACACACGGAATTGATAGCAGCGCTTTTGATGTTTTCAGTGCTTTCCGTGTGTTCCGTGGTTATCGCTCTTGTCTCAATCGGCACGCACAAATCCAGCCCCAGTTTGAGCAGCAGTTCATATACGATGTCCGCTTCCGTCCTGCCCGGCAAGATGTGCTCTTCGTGGTCGAGCAGGGTTTTTTCCAGATTGTCGCGGTCGGGGTTCCATGCGCGGATGTTGGAGGTGTCGAGCTTGAAAACGCGGAAGCCAGTATCCCCAGCAAACATTGGTGTTTCTTCCTTGATCTTCTTGGCGGCGCGGCGTAGGCGTTCCTTGGTTAGTTCGGCGATGGTTTGCGCGTCACCTTCAATCGGCTCAGGCAATTGCACCAAGATACAACGTCGCCTTCCTTCGTCGGTTAAATTCATTTCATAAACGGCTTGTCCCGTTGTGCCTGAGCCCGCAAAGAAATCCATCACCAAGGCATTAGGATCTGATTTTGTTGCTAATTGCAGCATCCGCGTAATGAGTTTAACAGGCTTTGGTGTGTCAAAAATCGTATCTATTTCTGCGTCTGCAAATAAGTCCTTCAGTTCTTTTTTTGCATCTTGGTTATGTCCACAATCTTGATAAGTCCACCAAGTGACCGGCACGGCGCCATCTTGCACCTCAGATAAAAAACGTTTAAGCGATGGCACATTATTACCCTCTGTACCAAACCAAATGCGATTATCAGCAACCAGCTCCGCGTAACGTTCTGGAGATACTACCCAACATCTACTTTCAGGCGGATGCACCACTCTGCCGCCAGGTGTGGTAATCGCGTAATCATTTTTAGCCGAGTAGGTTTTGACAGACAGGTCCCCCGCTTTCCAAATCCCACGAGGATCATTGTCGAGATTCTTGTAAGCATCATTTTGGGAGCCGGTGCGCGGCAGCAAATCCAGATTCCAGCCTTTCTCATCATTTTTGGTGCGTTTTGCTAATTTAGCGTATACCAGAATATGGTCGTGCATATCGCTGAAATAGGTCGCATCATTTTGCGGCGCATATTTCTTTTGCCACACCACGTTGGCAATGAAATTCTCCTCCCCGAAAATCTCATCACACACCTTGCGCAAATTGGCGGCTTCAACATCATCAATGCTGATAAAGATCACTCCATTCTCACGCAGTAAATTCCTCGCCAGTCTTAATCTCGGATACATCATGTTCAGCCAGTCGGTATGAAACCGCCCGCTGGCTTCGGTATTGCTGCTGATCTTCCTGCCGCCTTCCACCTGCCCGGTCAGTTCCAGATAGTTCTTGATGTTGTCCTGAAAGTTGTCCGGGTACACAAAATCCTTGCCGGTGTTGTAGGGTGGGTCAATGTAGATGAGCTTAACCTTGCCCGCGTAGCTCTTTTGCAGCAGCTTCAATACTTCGAGATTGTCGCCCTCGATCATCAGGTTTTGCGTGGTGTCCCAGTCCACGCTCTCCTTCGGGCAAGGGCGTAGCGTGCCGATGCTGGGGGTCAGCGCAAGCTGGCGGGCGCGACGCTTGCCATGCCAGTTAAGCCCATACTTTTCCTCCGTATCGGTGATGGTCGCATCACCCACCAATTGCTTGAGCACGTTCACATTGAGGGCGACGCCGTTGGCGCTTTCCGTCAACAATTCGGGGAACAGCGCTCTGAGCTGGGCAATGTTCTCCGCCTTAAGATCGGCAGACAGCGCTGCGGGGTTTGTCGCTTTGATTTTCTGCATATTCAAATCCTTTTGTAACCACGGAAGACACCACAGGCACGGAAAAAAACTATCCGCTTTTTTCCGTGTATTCTGTGCCTTTCGTGGTTAATCAATCAACTACCTCAGGCTTTGCCAGAGGCTTGATTTTATGAGCCGTTGAAAATGGGCTATTCATTATGCCACTTAAAAGTGACCTGTCGGCCTGTTAAGGTTGATCTACTTTGCGCAAAGGGGATCAACGGTTCATATTACCTCGATTTCTCGAGGCATAGCCTGACGATGAGGCCCGACAGACTGCCGGGAAAAATGTTAACGGTATTGATCCCAAGTTTGTTAGTATTGCCCGTTAGCTATCATTTAGTCTTGCAGTTTCAGGAAAAGAAAAAAGAAATCATCGCGTCAATGACATAAGGGCACCTCTAAAAATTCAGAGTTCTAAACAAGACCAGGCGCGAATAAAAAATATTGACGCAGCATATGATGGATAGGTAAGGAAATATTTTTTGCGAGCAACGAAGTATGGTGACGAAATGGGGTAAGCAGGCAAGCCGCAAAGCGGCTGCTCGCAAATCTGGATTTTTAGAGGTGCCCTAAAGCAAAAAATTTGATAGATGGTGGCGTTGGACGCTTACGGTCAAAGTATCCTCCAACTGTTTATTTATATCGTCTATCGTAAAAATAAGGCACTTTCAACAGGTAATTGCGACATAGCCTAAAATATCCTCGGCTGACTGAACAAGGGGCAGTAACCGTAATACAGATGCGCCTGCAACCAGAGAACATCAGCGACTTCAACTCGTTCCTGTAGTGTGCTCTACGGCCAAGTTCAGCGCTGACATTGTGTCAGAGTCCTTTCATCAAGAAAGTACTAAAATAAAACATTACATTAAAATTACATCGTATTGTTCTTGAGTATAGGATTCTTCAACTTGCAGGCTGATTGGTTTGGCTATAAAGTCACCAAGCTGCGCTAAGCTTTGAGATTCTTCATCGAGAAAAAGGTCTATTACCTGCTGCGAAGCAAGTATTCTGAATTCATTCGCATCAAATTGACGAGACTCACGTAATAATTCGCGCAGGATTTCATAGCAAATGGTTTGTGCTGTTCTGATCTCACCTCGCCCTTGACAAGTGGGACATGACTCACAAAGAATGTGCGAAAGACTCTCACGTGTACGCTTCCGGGTCATTTCGACTAAACCCAGCGTCGTAAATCCATTGACTGTCATGCGGGTTCGATCTTTCAGCAGTGCTTTATTAAATTCAGATAATACTGAATTTTTATGGTCTTCATTATCCATATCAATAAAGTCGATAATGATGATCCCCCCCAGATTCCGTAAACGTAATTGTCGTGCAATAACCTGTGCTGCTTCAAGGTTTGTCTTGAAAATAGTATCATCAAAATTGCGTACACCTATGAATCCGCCAGTATTTACATCCATGGTGGTTAACGCTTCAGTTTGATCTATGACAAGATAACCACCTGATTTCAGATCGACACGTTTCGCCAACGATTTTTCAATCTCATCTTCAACACCATGCAGATCAAATAATGGCCTTTCTCCCATATAGCGTTCTAGTCGTGGAACAATGTTAGGCATGAAATTCTCGGAAAATGTTTTTAATTTATGATAGTTCTCACGAGAATCTACTAATATGGATATTGTGTCTTCATTTACAAAATCACGTAATACCCGATGACTTAGATCTAAGTCTTGATAAAGTAAGACAGGGGAAGCAACCATCAATGATTTTTTCTGAATATCATGCCACAGCTTATGTAGATAGTCGGTATCTGCTTGCAAATCACTTTCATTTGCCGCCTCTGCCATGGTGCGAATAATGTAACCACCTTTCTCATCGCCAGGTAATACGTGTTGCAGTTTCTCACGTAGCAGTTCACGTTCTTCATCATCTTCTATACGCAACGAAATGCCAATATGCGATTCCTGTGGCAGATAAACCAGCATACGCCCGGCTAAACTGATTTGAGTGGAAAGCCTTGCACCTTTGGTTCCGATTGCATCTTTAATGACTTGGACAAGGATATTGTTTCCCTCATGCAATAATCTTTCGATGGGTTTTATTGCATCACCATTTTGACTCGAATCCCAAATGTCCGCCACATGTAGAAATGCAGCGCGATCAAGACCAATATCAATAAATGCAGATTGCATTCCAGGTAAAACACGGCTAACGCGGCCATTATATATATTTCCAACAATACCGCAGCTGCTGGCACGTTCAATATGTAACTCTTGTGTTACACCATCTTCTAGAACTGCGATGCGGGTTTCCTGCGGTGTTGTATTAATAAGAATTTTATTATTCATTAAATAATATATATAAAAGATTGTTCTGCTGATTTTATTATGGATTAGGTAACTATTGATAAATTCCGAATCAGGTGAATATGAGATAGGATCTTTTATATCAAGCCGTAAACTGCCGACAATGATATCCCATCAATAAGATTTGTTACGATGTAAAGGAAGGGTTTTAGCAAGGCATTGGATTATCATTTACGTCGGTGGTTACTTAAGGGCACCTCTAAGAATCCATATTTGCGAGCAGCCGCTTTGCGGCTTGCCTGCTTACCCCGTTTCGTCACCATACTTCGTTGCTCACAAAAAATGTTTTCTTACCTATCAACCATATGCTACGCTTAAATTTTTTTCTCGCGCCTTGTCTTGCCTGGAAACTTGAATTTTAGAGATGCCCTTAAGGAAAAATATTTATTCCTGATTCTTCCAATAACTGCGCAGTTTCAAACAGTGGCAATCCCATTACACCACTATAACTGCCAGAGATCTCGACAATAAAGGCCGCCGCAATTCCCTGTATAGCGTAAGCACCTGCCATATCGCGAATTTTACCATTCGCAAGACAAGCGCGAATTTCCTGTTTACCAATTTCACGAAATCGAACCTCAGTCCTGGAAATTCGCGCTTGTATTTTTTCATTTACAACAACGGCTATTGCTGTTAAAACCTGGTGCGTTCGACCTGAAAGTGCCTTCAACATTTCCTCTGCATGCATAAGGTTATGAGGCTTACCCAGAATACAGCCATCTAATGAAACGACGGTATCTGCCACTAGCACCGGAAGCAATGGCAATTTTCGTTGTATTAGTCGTTTCCATCCTTCCTTCGCCTTAGCATGGACTACTCGATAAATGTAATCAGACGGTGATTCATTTGGCAGCGGCGTTTCATCAATATCGACCGGACGGGAAAGTGATTCCCGCATTAATAATATTTTGTACTTTACGCCAATTTGCTTGAGCAGCTCACGTCTACGAAGGCTACGTGACGCAAGATAAATGCAGTTCTCAGGAAAATTCATACTGAATCATGCCTTTATAATATAGCGATACATTATGCCGATCATATCGCTTTTCTGATTTATTAAAATCGTGATAAAAGTAGTTTTTACCTGTCCTGTAGGGCGCCTCTAAAAATTCAGCGTTCTAAACAAGACCAGGCGCGAATAAAAAATGTTGACGCAGCATATGATGGATAGGTAAGAAAACATTTTTTGTGAGCAACGAAGTATGGTGACGAAACGGGGTAAGCAGGCAAGCCGCAAAGCGGCTGCTCGCAAATATGGATTTTTAGAGGTGCCCTGTAATTCAAATATGTGATCGTCATTCCCGATGATAGGGGTGCCGTTTAGTAATCGATACTGCGCGATATAACTGTTCAGCCAGTAGCACACGTACTAAACCATGGGGTAGCGTCATTGCAGATAGTGCCAAGGTTTCGCTGGCCATCTGCTTGATATCTGGATGCAATCCATCAGCGCCGCCTATAATGAATGACGTATCCCCCCCATGGGTCATCCATTCTTTTATTTTATCAGCCAGCTTAACAGTCGACCATTGTGTGCCATATTCGTCCAATATAACCGTACGACACCTTATTGGCACTGCGGCCTTAATGCGTAAACTTTCAGAAGATAATATCTGTTCAACATTCTTTCCACTGTCACGCTTTTCAGGCTTGATATTAATGAGTTTAATATTTATCTCTGGTGGCATACGCCTGGCATACTCAACAAAACCAGCATCTACCCAACCCGGCATCTTATTACCAACCGCCAAGATATAAAGTTTCATAGGTCAGGATAAAACCATGCGTCTAAGTCTAAGTAATTCTGCCGCAATTTAGCTCATTGGTTAAATGACAGAGATGCATTACTGATCATGCAACTGTTTTTCTTTTGCAGACCTTCCTGCTGCCCATAGCGCCTCTAAATTATAGTGCTCTCGCACAGAAGGCAGCATGATATGGACGATGACATCACCTAAATCAACGAGCAACCACTCACCTGTTTGCGCACCTTCGATACCATAGATTTTCCTACCTGATGCTTTTACCTTCTCCTGCACATGATTGGCCAAAGCATTGGTTTGGCGGTTAGAGTCTCCACTGGCAATGATCATGCAATCAAATAAAGCAGTCATCTCTTCCACTTCTATAACGGTTATATCGCGCGCTTTAATATCTTCCAGAGCACCCACAACTATCTCGACTAATTCGTTTGATTTCATTCTATTCCTGAATATAAGTGATTTGATTTGATATATTCAAGTACCACATCGGGCATTAAATAACGTGTACTTTTTCCAGCTAAAATTTTTGCACGAATAGTTGTCGCGGAAATATCCAGCAAGGTCGTGGCTGCGACATAAATTAATCCACTGGCTAAGTTCTTCAGTTCATTAACTTCACCTACCTGACGACTGAAGAAGTTTTCCTTTAATTCTGGCGATAAATTATAGTTATTCTTTATTGACAGATAACCTGGGCGATCAACAATAACGATATGACATAATTCAAATATTTCATGCCAACAATACCATTCGGCAAGTTTCAGAAAGACATCAGCCCCCATAATAAAGCATAGTGCTGAATTTTCACCAATTTCATGTCGTAGCTCACGTAACGAGATAACGCTATAACTCTCGTCGGCACGATTAATTTCACGCGCATCCAGTATAAATTTATTATTGTCTTGAATCGCAGCCTGTAGCATGTCAACTCGATGAATTCTTGAGGCGCCGGGCGCATTACGCAAACAGGGTGAACCTGAAGGTAGAAAACGTAACTCGTGAAAACCAATCGCTTCATTAAGTTCTTCTGCTATCCGAAGATGTCCATAATGGACTGGATCAAATGTCCCTCCATAAATTCCAACGAGAGAAAGGCTCATTTTAGATATTAATCATTGCTGATCCCGCGTTTCTAATACACGATTGTTGAGAATGTGCTCATAATAAAGCCAGGCGCATATCAGCAAGCACTTCAGCCAAGTGTGTAGTAAAACGTGCGGCTGATGCGCCATCAATTACCCGATGATCGTAAGATAGTGACAAGGGAAGCATTAATCGCGGAACAAACTGATTATTCTGATACTGGTAAACCGGTTTTAAACTGGCACGAGAAACACCGAGGATGGCAACTTCCGGGGCATTAATGATAGGAGTAAAACCCGTGCCACCAATACCGCCCAGGCTTGAAATAGTGAAACTCGCACCTTGCATCTCCGTTGGCTTTAATTTTCCTTCCCGAGCCAGCGCCGAGAGCTTACCCAATTCTTCAGCAATCATAATCACCCCTTTCTGATCAACCTCTCTAATCACCGGTACCATTAATCCATTGGGTGTATCCACCGCAAAACCCAAATGATAATAATGCTTGAGGATCAGATTAGCTTCACCCGCATGATTATCCAGTGACGCATTGAATTCTGGAAACTTTTTTAACGTCGTAATTAACGCTTTCATTAAAAAGGCTAATAGTGTGAGCTTAAGATTATCTTGCTTTGCCGCTTCGTTAGATTCTTTCCGCAACGCTTCCAATTCAGTGATATCCGCCTCATCAAATTGGGTAACATGTGGGATCATCACCCAATTACGATGTAAATTCGCACCCGCAATTTGTTTGATGCGCGTGAGTGGCTTTATTTCAACCGGGCCAAATTTAGCAAAATCAACTTGTGGCCAGGGCAATAAATTAAGTGCGGCCCCGGTACCCCCTCTTTGTGACTTCAATAACTGAGCTTTGACGAAGGCCTGCACATCTTCTTTAAGGATGCGCAGCTTTGCGCCACTACCGGTAACCAACCCCAGATTTATACCCAGTTCACGTGCAAAACGTCGTACCGAAGGCCCCGCATGTGCCTTGGATGAAGCAGCAGTGTCCAATAAGAGACTATCCGGCAATGAGGGTTGTGCTTTCTGTATTGGCTGTGCTGCCGTCTGTTTTGGTTCAATTACGGTAGAAACAGGAGGAGGATTCGTTACCGGTTGATCTGTTGAAGCAGCACTGGACGCGTCTCCGTCTTCGGTAGCAGAAACTTCGATAACTAAAATCGGCGATCCTTCGGAGACCTTGTCGCCCGGCTTGACCTGTATTTCCTTGATAAGGCCAGAGAAAGGCGCAGGTATTTCTATCGTTGCCTTATCTGATTCCAGTGAAATGAGTGGATCCTCAGATTTAACGTGATCGCCTGTTTTTACCAGCACCTCAATAACCGGCACGTCTTTGAAATCACCAATATCAGGAATTAATACTTGTTTAATTTCTACCACACACTTTCCTTAAATCATATGAATAAAAAAGTATAACATTACACGTAATTAGTAACTAAAAGTAGTCGTGCGAACTGCGATCTGTGTAGTTTTAAAGTTGTCCTAGGAGCCTGTCGGACTTTGGTCGTCGATAGCGAAAATCGACCCCGCCGAGGTCGTTTTTTGCCGATTTCGCCGCCGCATGGTTGTTCCATGGGGCAAGAAATCGGCAAAAAAGGAGCCGGCGCGGTCGATTTGCAGC
>JAUXRH010000107.1 GCA_030682075.1 Nitrosomonas sp. | reverse complement strand
GCGAGCAAAGTGGGAAAGCGAGGACAGATTGGCCGGATTTTGAGGCGCATAGTCATTCTATGCAACGAAAAATCAGGGTAATATGAACCGCTTGTCCCATTTGCGCAGTAGATCAACCTTAAGTCCGACAGACTCCTAGATTTAAGCATAGAATTAATTATCTCGAACTAGTGATTTCCCGTAGTCTTGCCGTGGGGTTGTTTATTGGTATAAAGGAAATAAAATTCAGGTGCCATTAATGCTTATAGGTGTGATGAGCATTTTCTGTTGCTGATGAAGGATACATTTTTGTATTTAAACAAATCAAGGCCGCAGGTATTGGAATTCTGAATATCCATGGCGAGAAAAATCGATGGATTAGTCAACCTGAATTGATTTCAATATTATTAGGCGATTCAACTGTGCGATCTTAGTTAAGCGCCTGAAATAAACCTCGCTAAATATCAGTTTGGATAGTCACACTTTTCACGGTTATATCAGTAATTATTTTATTAGTTTAGCTTTTTATTGTTATGATATTAACTAGTAAGTTTTGTCTTTAAGGGAATTTGCAATTATGGTTGATCCTGAAAATAAAAATATGCTCTGGGAAAGACAATTAATAGAGAAGGTTGCACTTTCTTCTTTAAGAGAACAGCGTCGAGCTCGCCTTTGGAGTATCTTTTTTAAATCACTTACTTTCTTATATCTTTTTATATTACTTTTTCTTTGGTTGGGTTGGATTAATAATGATGGTATTCGCAAATCGGATAGGCATACTGCTTTAATTGATCTGCAGGGTGTGATATCTACTGATAGCATAAGCAGTGCAGATAATATAAACAGAAGCTTGCAGCAGGCTTTTAAGCATGAAAGTACGCAAGGAGTGATTTTGCGTATCAATAGTCCCGGGGGGAGTCCAGTGCAAGCAGGCATTATTAATGATGAAATTCGTCGTTTACGGACTATTTACCCTGAAATACCGTTATACGCAGTGATTGGAGATGTTTGCGCATCCGGTGGTTACTATGTTGCTGTTGCGGCAGATGAAATATTTGTTGATAAAGCAAGTCTTGTTGGTTCTATTGGTGTTTTGATCGATGGTTTTGGATTTACTGGGACACTTGAAAAGCTTGGTATAGAACGGAGGTTACTCACGGCAGGAGAAAGTAAAGGTTTTCTTGATCCATTTTCTCCGCAAGATGTACGGCAACAGGAACATGCCCAGCTAATGTTGAAGGAAATTCATAATCAGTTTATTAAAGTAGTAAAACAAGGAAGAGGTGATCGCTTAAAGGATATGCCTGAGATATTCAGTGGTATCGTTTGGACTGGGGAAAGAAGCATCGAGCTGGGTCTTACTGATGCGATAGGCAGTACAGATTATGTTGCACGCGAAGTTATTATGGCCGAAGATATTGTTGATTTTACTACTAAACAGGGATTTGCAGAACGTTTTGCGAAACGATTGGGTAAGGTTGCAGCGAATATGCTAAATGGTGGGTGGCAGCTACGCTAGTTTAGAGATTTTTAAATCTGTGTTTCTACCTATGACACCTGACTAGAGTATGGTTGTGGAAACTGGTCAAACACTTGACAGGTTTTTGGGCAAGAAAAATTAGATTCCTTTCCACGCTGAAAAATCCATGCTCTATGCACATTGGATTCTGGAATAAGCCGCTTCCAGTATAATTTAGTCATTTTGTCTGGCCGATCCCATTTTAGCCTCGCCAGCCTGCTTACGGGACGTCAAAAAAAGCCGTGTTATGATGAAGTTATTGCTTTTATGGTGCCGACACCAAGAATCGAACTCGGGACCTTCTGATTACAAATCAGCTGCTCTACCATCTGAGCTATGTCGGCGGCTATTTAGTACTTTCAGGGTACATAATTGATGACAACAATCAAATGACATCATTAGTAAATCGATATTTTACTATATTCACTTAACGACCTGAAGATGGGATTTGGAATTACTCGGAGTTAATTGTTTTTGAACATCAGGATTTGTCTGATTTGTATCTTGACTATTTTCTATATCACTTTTACTCTTAACAAAGAAGGTTAACCCCTGATTTACTTCTTTTGAGAAGATACCTTTAATTGTACTGATTGGCACCTGTATCCTCCTTGAAATACCATTAAATCTTGCGGAAAACTTTAGTATCTCATTACCTATTTCCAGATTACTAACTGCTGTATGACTGATATTAAGAATTATTTCACCATCCTTAATATGTTCGATTGGCACTTCGGTATCAGAATTAACTTGAACTATAATATAAGGGCTAAAACCACTATCAACACACCACTCATAAATTGCACGTATTAAATAAGGTTTTGTCGACTTCTCATTCATTTTCGCATCATTTTTTCTGCAGCAGATAAAGCATCGATAAACAGCGGCCTGCTAAAAAGCCGTTCTGAGTATTTTAATAAGGATGCTGCTTTTTTCGGCAGATGAATTCCGTAATGATCCAACCGCCATAATAGTGGCGCAATTGCAACATCCAGCATTGAAAAATCATCACCCAGAATGTATTTCTGTCTATCAAAGATCGGAGAAATTACAGTCAGATTATCTGAAATAACCGCGCGTGCTTTATCTGCGATTTTTTGATCCTTATTTTCAACTGCTTCGATATGAGAAAATAGTTCCTGTTCAAATCGATATAAAAACAACCTTGCACGAGCCCGCATTACTGGATCAGCGGGCATTAATTGTGGATGCGGAAAGCGGTCATCAATATACTCATTAATTATATTTGATTCGTATAATACAAGATCTCGTTCTACCAGAATAGGCGCCCTACCATACGGACTCATGACTGCAATATCTTCTGGCTTGTTATTAGGATCAACATCGATCACCTGAAAATCCATATCCTTTTCATGCAATACTATCCGGCAACGATGACTGAATGGACAGGTAATAGTTGAATATAATGTCATCATGACTTAATTCTTTTTGCCATTAATTTAATAAATATTAATAAAAACCCAGTTTGAACAATCAATGAACGTCTCTCCAATATTCACGTTTTAATGCATAGGTTAGCCCGAGCATACCAAATAAGAATATCATTACAAAAATCCCAATCTGCTTACGATCGTTAGCTGCTGGTTCGCCTATATAAACCATGTAACTCACTAAATCTGCAATATAGTTATCGTATTCTTTGGGTGACATTGAGCCAGGCACATCCAGCTGTAATTTCCTTATTTCCCCCTTCTCACCTTCTATTCTAACCGTCTGCTCACCTTGCAATTTATACAAAACGTGCGGCATTGCGGCTCTGTCAAATACTAAGTTATTCCATCCTGTAACCGTTGTATCATCACGGTAAAATGCGCGCAGGTAAGAATAAAGCCAGTCTGCGCCACGTGAGCGTGCGATTACCGACAAGTCAGGAGGCGTTACACCGAACCATTCTTCAGCTTCCTTTCCTCTCATCGCTGTCAACATGAGATCGCCTGCCTTCTGCCCAGTAAAAATCAGTCTATCCAGCACATCTACTTCGTTCAGACCAATATCACGATGCCGATTGTAACGCATGAAACTTGCACCATGACAGGTCAGACAGTAATTTGCAAAAGTTTCCGCTCCTCGCTGCAGGGAAGCATTGTCTGTTGTATCAACTGGCGCCTTGTCCAACGGCATTCCTGGTTCAGCTGCAAATACTGCAATAGGAGCCATAAAAAATACAAATAAAATGATTTTAATTTTCTTCATTTTTTACTCTTTCACTCTTTTTGGCTCAGGTTTGGTTTTATCTATCCTGCTATACCATGGCATAAGCAGAAAGAACGCAAAATAAATAACCGTAAATATTTGCGCGAGCAATGTATACAATGGGGTTGGTGATTTCATGCCAAGCCAACCAAGTACAAAAAAGCTTATAACAAATAGTGTTAAGGCAAATTTAAAAATGGGCCCTTTATAGCGGATAGACTTTACAGGGCTTCGATCCAGCCACGGCAGAAAAGCAAATATAAGTACTGATGCTCCCATTAAGATCACTCCCCATAGTTTTGCATCTATCCAGAGGAAGTTAATCGTTACTGCTCGCAACATTGAGTAATATGGCGTGAAATACCATACTGGCGCAATGTGGTCAGGCGTTTGTAATGGATTTGCTGGTATAAAATTATTGTGCTCCAAGAAGTACCCACCAAATCCCGGCGCGAAGAAAATAATGCCGCAAAATATAATCAAGAATACTACGACACCAAATATGTCCTTAACTGAATAATAAGGATGAAATGGAATGCCATCTACGGGGATATTGGTCTCTGGGTTACGATTTTTTTTAATTTCTATGCCATCAGGATTATTTGATCCAACTTCATGCAATGCAAGTATGTGCACAAAAACCAAAGTTACCAATAGTACTGGCAAAGTCACAACATGATATGCAAAGAATCGATTGAGTGCCGCATCAGAAAGCGTGAAGTCACCTAAAAGCCACTGCGACAGCGTTTCACCTATTACTGGAATCGCACCAAACATGCTGATAATTACTTGTGCGCCCCAGTAAGACATTTGCCCCCATGGCAATATATAACCAGTAAATGCCAAGCTCATGAGTATGAAAAAGATTCCCATGCCAACTAACCAGAGAAGCTCTCTTGGTTTCTGATAAGAGCCATACATCATTCCACGGAACATATGTAGATATACAACCACAAAAAACATGGATGCGCCTGTGGAATGCATATAACGAATCAACCAACCATAATTTACATCCCGCATGATATATTCAACTGATGCAAACGCCAGACTAGCATCAGGTTTGTAGTTCATGGTTAAAAAAATTCCGGTAATTAATTGGTTCACCAATACCAGCATGGCCAGTGAGCCGAAGTAATACCAAAAGTTAAAGTTTTTGGGCGCATAGTATTCGGAAAGATGCGCTTTCCAGTTAGAGGTCAACGGAAAACGTTTGTCTATCCATTCAATCTTTGAATTTTTGCTCATTTATACAGATTCCTTGCTTTCAGAACCAATTAAAATACGACTGTCGCTCAAGTAAGCGTAGGGCGGAACAACCAAATTAGTTGGTGCCGGTAAATTTTTGTAGACACGTCCGGCCAAGTCAAATTTAGAGCCATGACAAGGACAGAAGAATCCTCCCAACCAATCTTCACCAAGATCTACAGGTGCAATATCTTTTCTGAATACTGGCGAACATCCCAGATGCGTACAAAGCCCCACTACCACTAAAATTTCAGGTTTAATTGAACGCGTCTCATTTTTTGCATATACAGGCTGCTGGTCTCTTTCTGAGTTAGGATCAGCCAGAACACCCTCTTCATCAAGCAATTCCAGTGTAGCCAACATCTCTGGCGTTCTCTTCAAAATCCAAACCACTTTTCCACGCCATTCCACCATCAAAAGCAAGCCTGGTTCTAATTTACTGATATCGACTTCAACTGGCGCCCCTGCTGCTTTAGCTCTCTCGCTAGGCATCATGCTCAACATGAATGGCGTCGCCACTACAACACCAGCAATCCCACCCGCCACAGTTGTCGCGGCAATCAGAAAACGTCGTCGACCATTCATTTCATTTTCAATTTTGAAGCTACCAGTATCCGCCATATCTTTACAATTCCGTCTAGTTTATCTTTTAACGCAAAACCATCGGTTTTAGCCGTTAATTTATTTAACCACAATGATGCAGCCCTTTGAACTTACATGTTAATTTTATAAACGGCGCATTATATCATAGCCCTTAGCTTAACAGGGTGATGCTAATAACAAATAATTACTGGTTTCTTATGCTTCACTTAGAAGCCAGTGATTCCACATCTATTATTACTCGACTGACCAGGAGTCTGTCGGACTTAAGATTGATCTACTGCGCAAATGGGACAAGCGGTTCATATTATCCTGATTTTTCGTTGCATAGAATGACTATGCGCCTCAAAATCCGGCCAATCTGTCCTCGCTTCCTCACTTTGCTCGCTACGATCATTTAAGTCCGACAGGCTCCCGGATACATGGAATATAAAACTCCGATAAAACAAATG
>JAUXRH010000104.1 GCA_030682075.1 Nitrosomonas sp. | reverse complement strand
TGTTCATTAAAAATGAAGGAGAGCATCGAGATGGCTCTGGCAAAAGAAGATATCGAAGAAATTCAAAACCTGATAGCAAAAGCATTTTCTGAAAGACCGGAAGTCAATCAGGTCAATGTGCGCTATGAGCTGGAAATAAGGAAACGGATAGTACGGGTTGAAGAGGAATTGAAGCATCAGCGGGAACTGATGATTGAAGGTTTTAACCGGGTAGACAAACGCTTTGAACAGATGGTGCTTGAAATGAATACGCGATTTACCCAGGTAGATAAACGTTTTGAGGCGTTGACTTCCCGTATTGACCGGTTGTTCATGATTTGGTCATTTGCTACGACGCTCACCGTGGGCGGTCTGATAGTTGCAGCCATCAAATTCCTGCCCTAAGGAGTCGTTCATAAATAACTGTAACACTTGAATCACATCTGGCGGGCACACTGCGGCGTTGTTCGTCGTCGCCATAGCTCGCTATGACGCCTCCTCTCGCCCTGCATTGCATCCAGCCAGACGCGCTCAATTGTCACACTTATTCCTTCACGACTCCCAAGAAGGACAAAAAGGGGTCCTTGCCATGACCCCTTTTTGCTAAAACAGCAAGGAACCACGAATACACACGAATCAACATGAATAATTAAAAGCCAGACTTGATTTGTCTTTTGAAAAATTAGTGTGTATTAGTGTCCATTAGTGGTTCGGGTTTAAGATTCTGTTTCACCAATAAATGATGACGAAAAACATCTGGCAAAAACAGATCAGGGTTGATATCCGTTCGGCAGATGGCAGGAGATTTCCATTGCATCATACAGCAGGCGGCCAATTTCCACGGTGTGGTTATCCATTACGCGGAACAGGATGAAATGCCTGGCTCGCTTGCCACTTCTTGTCAAATGGCAGGTTCTTGCGCTGGCATGAATTTCCGGTCGTTGTCTGGTACGCGGATGATAGGGATTGCTGGCGATGTCCATCAGGGCCAAACGTATCAATTCACGATATTCATCGTATTTTTTATCGCCAAACTGGTCGTATGTCCGCGCCAGCACCTCCTGAATATCGCGTTGCGCCTGATAAGATAGCCGGATTCGCCATGTGGTCACGGTTGAACAGGCAGAGAGATATTCCGGTCGATCTGGTCAAGCCAGTCATTCAGCGTAGCCGGCGTGAAGCTCGCATACTCGCCGCGATCGAGCGCGGCAAAGGCTGCTTCGGCAACATGCTGAAGGGCTTCAAGACGGATTTTGTCCTCAGCCTCCTGCTGTTCAAGCAATCGTAATCCAGCCGCGATCACTTCGCTGGCATCCTTGTAACGGCCCTGTTCGATGTTTTTACGGATAAAGTCCGCTTGATGATCAGGTAGATTAACATTCCGGGTAGGCATATCCAAACCCCTCTTTTAGTGAAATATAGACCGTTTGATTATGCCATTTTTTACTATCAGACACCAAACCACGAATACACACGTATTAGGCGACAATTATCCTGTCCGGTATGACGACAATTAACTTGGCCGGTTGAGTGAAATTAGAAGCATGTAAAGTTACCTCTTAAAAAGGAGGTGAATTTGTCAGGCAAACACATCACTCAACAACAAAGGAATTTGTA
>JAUXRH010000103.1 GCA_030682075.1 Nitrosomonas sp. | reverse complement strand
ACAAATTCCTTTGTTGTTGAGTGATGTGTTTGCCTGACAAATTCACCTCCTTTTTAAGAGGTAACTTTACATGCTTCTAATTTCACTCAACCGGCCAAGTTAATTGTCGTCATACCGGACAGGTTAATTGTCGCCTAATACCTGATTTTGAGGCGCATAGTCATTCCATGCAACGAAAAATCGGGACAATATGAACCGCTTATCCCATATGCGCAGCGTGTCAACCATTGACCGCCTATGCCAGTGAGCCGCCCACTTTACCAGCGACATCCACCCATAAATGCGGCAAACCTAATGCATTAAGCCATGCCGGGCCTGCGTCTTCTTTCAGCATCGCAATGGTTGCCGCGCTACCGGCGACCACACAGAAATCACCAACAACACTCACTGCGGCCATGCGTCTCACTGGCCAACCTGTTTTAGGATTGAGTACATGGCCGTATCGAACACCCTTCAACCTAATGCAACGCTCATAATCCCCACTACTGGCAAGCGCCCCTTGATGCAGCTGAAGCGTCTCTAATACCGCATCTGTCTGGCGAGGGTGCCGTATCCCAACACGCCAGGGGCGACCATCTGCATGTGGACCTATGACCTTGATGTCTCCTCCCAAATTAACGATTCCATGGCGAATATCCATCTCCCGGCATAAAGCAGCTGCGCGATCAACCGCATATTCTTTGACTACCCCACCAAAATCAATCTCCATGCCGATAGCCGGGAACGCTAGTACGGGTGATTGCCAACGCAGTTTTTCCCAACCAATTCTGTCGAGCAGGTTGTGAATAACAGCTTCATCTGCGATCTTGCCTGATTTAAAATTCCATGCCTGACGAAGAATACCGGAGGTAATATCGAATAATCCATCGCTCTGCTGGTAACAGGTCGCCGCATAATCCAGCAATCCTGCCGTCTCCGCATCAACCGTGATACTGCCACCGACGGCTGCGATACGATTGATTTCTGACAGAAGACTATCGTCACGATAACGGGAATACATCGCTTCAAGTCGACGAACATCGGCTATTGCCCTATCAGCTGCGCGTTTAGCCTCTGCCTGTGTTTTAGCATAAAGCTGAACCGCGCAAGGTGTGCCCATCGCTTTAAAATCACACTGATAAAATTTCAGCTTAACCACCCTTACGGCAAGGAAATATCAGACGAAGTTTGTGTGCCACATTAAAAACTGTAGTTCCAGGTGGCCGCAAGCGCACCTTTACGTTCCAGCTGATACCCATTGACATCATCCTGTATCGGTTGCAGCCATTCAAAGCTTAGACGATTGCCCGCATACTTGCCGCGAGGAATTGAAGCATTAAGACCTAAACCAACATCCCAGAATCTCCCACCAGAATTGGAAGGAAAGTCCTGCGGCCCTATGCGTCCGTTAAATACATTGAAATCACCCCGAATCGTATCTTTTCCGGTATAAATTCCACGCACCGTAGCAGAAAGCCATGGCATCAAGCGATAACCACCCCATGTTGTCGCCTGGAAAAGATCGCCCAAACGGTAGCCCGATTTATTCTGGTCTTCCATCCGTTTGACGCCATACAACTGCGCGCCCCAAGTCCAGCGATCATGTTCGCCGGTATAGGTAAGGCTCGGCAAAAAATCCCATGTTCCGCTACCTAGCTGCATGTCAAAATGGGCAATCCCGCCATCAATCTGAAAAACTCTCCTGAATTGCCGACCGACATCACCGGTTGGCGCACTGAATCCCAAACCCAGGTGAAACCAGTGCCCCGGCGCAGTATATAACTTAATCAATGAAGTCACGTTGGTATCACCCACGCCACCTGTCGCATGCCCTGCAATCCCCGTATGCTCATGGACACCCGGCACAGGTGCTGAGCGACCTGATAATCCTCGAATATTCATTCCCATATCAACAAATGAGGGCATTAACATCACATTCAGCCAGTGGGTTGGCGCATACATGACTTCGAGCATGTGCATATTCATATTCATGTAGGTCGGCACAAATCTACAGTTAAGGGCATCACTGCAACCCTGATCGACAACCGTCTGATCACTGACAACACGGGTACCCTGCAGAATATCACCTGCCTGTCGGCTATGCATAAAGCGATAACCCACCATGACATCGCCTGCTTTATCCAGCATATGGCCATACATAATGCCGGCGGGAATCTGCCCGCCGTGATGGTGTTTATGCACAGAATGACCCTGATGCGCGCCACTACCACTGCTACTGCTACCACCACCCATGAAATTAAATTGCTCGACATTAACTTTAATTACCGCATTGGCAACATAAAAATCAAAATCGGCAAAGCTCGTGCCACCACTTCCACCCAGTTTTAATGTACTCGCCCGTGTATAGTATTCAAACCCTGCCTGGAGCTCGACCCCTCTGACCAATTGCTTATTTAAAGTAACGCCACCACTTAAGGAACCATAACCTGACAGGCGGTGATCACTGGAGAAATTATCGGGAAGTTTATTCGCATTAAAGGGAACAGATTTTGGTTGTACATTTAGCAGGGATTCGTTAACTAACTTACCTTCACCATCCAATAAATTAAAGTTATTGTCACGGACATACTGCACATTGGGATTATTTGCATCAACCCAGATTTCTCGTCCCGATGCATCCACAGCATTTTGACTGAATGCCTGTCGGGAAAATAGAAAGGGTTGGTAAAAATTGGCGGCCTCTTGTGAATAATAGCGAACTCTGGGTGTGAGTGACCAACCACTCCCCAGTGGCTGCACCCAATCAGCGACAAAGGTATTGGTATTAATACCCCAGTCATCAAAGGAAAATTTGTAGTTCAAATGTAATGCCGCATCCAATGGACGGATGTGTTGAATATATTGGCTGCTGATGGCTACCTGGTTACGGATATCCGGTCGTTGTTCGATCAACGCCCGAACATTTCCGACAATTGGGGTATCCAGATTATTATTAAAGGATTCAGGGTCGACGAAGATGACTGTCATCGCCTTGTAGGGATTTTCCATAAAACCCGCGCTATGGGTATAGCCGATATTGGCATTGAGGAGGGAACTTTTGCCAAGAATCTGCGTTAACCCCACATTACCCATCCAATCCTGTCGCGAACCATGCAATATCTCTGAACCTCCCCGACTCTCGATCTGGTTCAAATAAGCCGTTTTAGTTAAGTAGGGAACAAGATCATGATCGAGAATGGCCGATGTCGTGCTGCTGGAATAACCCGAGCCAAATTTCAGGCTGGTCAATTTCTGATTAAAATCCAGCCGTCCACTGACATTACCGTAACTTGAGTTAAAATCCTTTTCCACCGAAATGCCACCACCAAAATCTACAGCGGCCTCATTCCACTCATACCCTAATTTGAAATCCGCCGCGTTACGTGTTTCGGGTGATGCGGAAGAAAGAATCTCCACCGCGCGGGTATCTTTACCAATCACCTGCCCGGTCAGCGGATCCTGTCTGATCGGATTTAATTGCCGATCGAGAAGAATCTGGGTGTTAACAAAAGGAGATGCGCCGGCAGTTACCAAACCATCTGCGGTATTTTTCAGAATGGGACGATTGCCATTGGCAGCCAGAGGCGCGGTCGTGACCGGCGTTGCGCCTGCCCAGGTGTCACGCGAATAATTGTATGAAAACTTGACCCGATCCGTCAGCAAAAGATTTCCACTGGCGTGAATGACTTCTGCCTCAATTGGTTTTAAATTATTAGGTACCGTAAAAAGATTTCGTTTCCCTTCCTGAAAACGACTATATTGAAAGCTAAAGCTGTCCGTACTGACATTTGAAGCTTCAACTGTTGACAGCACCAAACCAGGCAAAACCAGGGCTGCCGCTGTCAGCGCTTGCAGCGCGCCATTCTTTACCGGCGAGGTCGTAGGATTCGAATTGCACCGTTCACGATTGTGCGCATCCTGTTTATTTGAACCAACCGCTTGCGTGTTATTCACAGCTTCAGATCATCTATCCGGTGTTTAATTTAGAAACATCCACAACCACCGCCACCGCCCGCAGCATTAACACTTGCACCTGATTCACGACTGCCATAATTATGTGCGCGAATGACACTTTGCATGGGGTGAGGGTCTAAAGCCATCTGTGGTTTGGCAAGATTACCTCGTTCCCACGGTGCCAAACTGATACAGCCCGATAGACCAACACTCACTGCAAGTATCAGTATAGTCAAGATAGATCGCTGTATTTTCATCGGCAGCTCAGATTAAAGCGAATATTATTTTTGCTGTTGTGGTTTCACGCCGAATCAAACCATGATTACTCACAGTGGTTCCATCAATAGTTGCTCAATCATATGACGTAACGCTTGCACTTCTCCAACCCGGAATCCCTGGTGAATATGGCGAATGACCCCCTTACGGTCAATCAGATAGGAAGATGGCATTGCAATCACATTAAAATCCTTGGCACATTGTTTGCCTGGATCCGTAACAATAGAAAAATCAGCGGGATATTTGACAAGAAACTTTTCGGCATCTGCGAGGTTTTCATCTAAATTGACACCGACAACGCGCAAACCTTGATCCTTTAAATCGTGCGCTAACTGATTCAAAAATGGAAACGATCGAACACAAGGAGGGCACCAGGAAGCCCAGAAATCCACATAAACCACTTGGCCTTGCAATTCCTGTAGATTATGGACAGGCGCACCATCAAGTTCAGTCAGTGTACAGGAAGGAGCTGTCTTATCGCTTAACGCTGCGGCAGACACGGTTGTTACCATAAAACTGAACATCAAACCGACAACAACCCATAATTTTGTATGCGTTTTCATAAACAAGTACCTGATTTTCTGTCCATCACCTCACCCTTTTAATAAAGTCAGTCGTCATTTAGATATAAATTCAGGCTCGCCAAATTGTGACACACCAATATCTGTTCCCGTGTGGACGCCGTCACGGGTATTGCAGTGCCACTCCAATTCAAAGTTTCTGGCGCCCTTATCGGTTTTATTCACCATTATCCAGTACACGCCGGGGCCATTTTGCAGTGTAATAAACGGACTAAAGTCCGCGTCTCCCGAAATCGTATCGCTGATACTATTTGACTTGTTCCCTTTATAAAGCTGCAAGTTCACCAATAGACCGGATACCGGCGGAGACAAATCCCTGATTCTGGCAATCAAATGATCCGCCTCTCCGTTACCATCATTAAAACAGGTCACAAATGCCTGGCCGGTAAAACTTCTGATACTGCTATCTGGATCAAGGGTTGCACCTGCGGTATGCGCACTGCCGATGCCCACATAACCGACTGTGGCGGCAGCAATAAAAACGGCCATCAAGGTCTTTTTCAAAGATTCAGATTGCATCATCGTAACTCCTTATATTTATTTTATACCGCGCTCTATGAAGATATTATCTTGTCCAGCCCAAGAAATAGCAATGCGACAAAATGTCGCACCTGCTGAGTGGCAAGGATGAAGTTCGAGGCGGGAACTATCCGGTCTGGATTTCATTGCAAAAAACAAAACCGGATAGACTTCCTTGGGAGGATGAACGGGTATTACTCAAAAAATATCACTTCGGCCAGAATTGCTCCCCATTCACACGTATCGGCATATCGCGATTGATCTGAGCAGCCGATGGCTTGACGACGACGGCAACGCCTTCGCCACATGCTGAAGGCAGCGGATTTGTCGCCAGATTGCGCGCAATAGTTAACGTTGCAGGACCATCATCAGTTGCGCTCACGCGATCAAACGGCGTACCCAGGTCGTTATGCGTCCACAGCTCAACAGTACCTTCCCTGAAATCATTCACACCGGTAATTTCACAAATATCCGCAACCGATATTTTGATAGCCACGCTTTTGGCACAGGATGTCGGATTGATACTCGCGGCTGTAAGCCTGAAAGGCGTGGCCACATTTAAATTGTTCGGCATACCGGATCCGCCGCCCGCCCAGAATCCAACCACGTTTCCATTCACGATTTTTTCATCCATTGCGGTGAACGCCGAGTGATTCAAGAGCAGCTGGGCATTATTTCCATAGTTTGTCAGAAAATCGAGCAACTGGCCGTTATGCGGTTGTCCATCCACCAGAATGGTTGAATCCACGCCATCTGGAAAAACAACCGATGTTCCGATCGTGCGGGTATTTTCATTGCAGGAATGACCAATCACCATATGATTGATGATTCGGGTTCCTTCAGTTTGCGTAGGCACATCCAACCGGGTATGCGCAAAAGTGCTCTGTCCTAACCCCGCCAACATGACCGCAGTTAACGAAAGCGTGGTTAATTTAAATCTATTTAATTTTTTCATACAGAATTGAGTCCCAAAAAATATAATCTTAAAAAATGCAGATCGCTGCTAACATTGTGCTGTCAATCGTCAGAAACCACAGATTGCTTGTGATTGATCTATCCCACAGCCTCCAAGATCAGCAGCTCCATAGCTTCCACGACCGACAGCTAAAATTAGTATCCCGTTTTATTAAAAAAGAAACAATGTGACAAATTGCCGCACTTCATATCTAAAGGAGTTCCTGAAGCCGACGTATCCAAGGTGCGACAATTTGTCACATTTAATAAACCATCGATTAGCATTAAAATGCTGTTTATCTGATGATTAGCGTCGCGCAATTGGCCTTTCAACAATATTCATTTGACATGTATTGATCCCTGCCATCACGACACTTTTTTATATTTTCTCACCCCACACGCCACTCAAAGGTAACAGGATGAATCACCCTATTCCAAAGGTCTTAGGCCAAGCCTGGTTATACTGCACCGTTTTTCTGACAGGTGCTGCCGTCATGGTGATCGAGTTACTGGGAACGCGCTTAATTGCCCCATTTTATGGGGCCAGTCTTTATGTCTGGACATCGGTCATTTCGGTTACATTGATTGCTTTAGCCCTGGGTTATTTTGTCGGCGGACGCTGGGCTGATCGGGCAAAAAAACAGGTCTGGCGCTGATTATTGCGCTGTCTGGATTATTAACACTTCTGATACCCTGGTTAACTGGACCTGTTTTGCTCGCGACCGACCCACTCGGTTTACGCATGGGTACTTTCGTCAGCACACTCGTACTGTTCTCGCCGAGCCTGATCATGCTGGGAATGATTGGACCTTTTGCCGTTAAATTAGCCACTTCCAGTCTGGATGCTGTCGGTGCCACTGCCGGTTCTATTTATGCAGCAAGTACGGTCGGTAGTGTCATTGGCACTTTATTCCTGGGGTTCTACTTGTTTCCCCAGGTAGGTTCACGTGAAATCTTTATGGGTCTGGGTGTTGCTTTGTTCATTCTGGCATTAGGCGTCGCCTGCTTTGAACGCAAGCGCCTGAGACTTACCCTGGCGCTACCACCGGTTGTTTCGTTGACAGTGATTGGAATGTTCCTGTTACTGGTTATTACGGACTCAGGTCACCATTTTTCAGATGACGATGCGTATCAAACCCAGTTCGAACGTGAAAGTTTATATGGTTGGGTTCGGGTAATTGACAAGCCTTCTGATAACTTTCGTTTATTAACCGTTGATGCGTCAACCATTGGCGCGGCCAGTATCAGTCATGGCGAAAACCTCCTGACCTACCAGAAGATTGTCAGTTTAATACCCGCACTGGCACCCAATATGAAACGGGCACTCCTGGTCGGTCAGGGTGCCGGTCATATGGCGATGACTTTGCAAAAACACGGAATTGTCACTGACACAGTAGAAATTGATCCGGTCGTTGCTGAAGCAGCGCGCGAGTATTTTGATTTTACACCAACAGGCAAAACGATCATCGGAGATGCCCGCTATGAAATCCGTCAGCTCAAGGACTCTTATGATCTGATTATCCTTGATGTCTTTACTGGTGGTTCAGAGCCTATACATTTATTGACAGTTGAAACTATGCAGCAGTTACGCACCCTGCTCTCTGAGCAAGGAATACTCGCACTGAATTTTGTCGCTTTCTTTGAAAACGGCAATAATGCCGCGCTGGCTTCTGTTGCTAAAACACTGGCTCAAGTATTTCCTCATCAGTTGGTATTTATCTCCGACCCGGATCGAGATTTTAATGATTTTATTTTTCTTGCTACCAATCAGGCGATCAATCTTCAGGAAGACGCACTTGGATATGTGCAAAGAAACTGGCTGGAACAGCGGCGTCTGGATATCAATCAATCCCGGGGAATACTCCTGACCGACAATTTCAATCCGCTGGAACAGTTACAAACGCGTAAATCTGAACACTACCGACGTATTATTGTTGACTCAATGGGACTGGATCACTTTATTCGGTAAAGTAATAATCATTTACTTCATTTCTCAGTTACACTTCTTTGTAACATCTCAACTGCGTGCTTTCGCGTTGTTTCAGTAATTTTCATGCCGCCCAGCATACGGGCAATTTCTTCTATGCGTCCCTGTTCCTCAAGTACCGTAATCCGGCTGGTAACCTGCTTGCTCTCTGACTGATCTGCCGACTTGGTCACTTGCCATTGCTGATCACCCGCAGATGCGACCTGCGGCAAATGTGTAATGCACAATACCTGACGCGACTCGCCCACTTTCTTCAATGACCTGCCAACGATTTCTGCGACACGTCCACCAATACCTGCATCGACTTCATCAAATATTAGCGTCGGCGCTGTTCCTATTTTGCTGGTAATTACTTGTATCGACAAACTAATACGCGACAATTCACCACCAGACACGACTTTAGACAGCGGTTTAAGTGGCAATCCTTTGTGGGTGGAAACTTGAAATTCAACGTGCTCTAACCCATGCGCAAGGCCTGGATCCACTGGTGTCAATGCAATGGAAAACTGACCACCTTGCATTGCCAAGGTTTGCATTGAAGCACTGACTTGCTGCGACAATGATTGGCCTGCTTTCTTTCGTGCCATCGTCAATTCCCTGGCAAGCTTTAAATAAGCTTCATGAGCAGCTTTTTCCTTATCAGTCAGGTTATTATTATCATTATCACTACCCAACGCGTCCAGTCGCTCGATTGTTGTTGCTAACAATTGCGGCAATTCATCAGGCGCTACGCGATATTTCCTTGCGGCGGCATAAATGTCAGTCAATCGCATTTCTATTTCCTGCAAGTGTTGTGGGTCAACATCCAGGCGCTGTCGGTAGTGCTTTAATTCATAAATACCCTCCTGCAATTGAACCTGCGCTGCGTCTAATAACTCAATGACTGCATTTAGACTGCTATCGTATTCAAGTAAATTACGTAGCTGATGGTTCACTAAGTTAATTTGTGCAATCGCGGCGGCATCACTTTCCGATAAAGTCTCCAACCCCATTTCTGTCGCTTCAAGCAAGCTAACTATGTGTGATAGCCGACTGTGATCTACCTGGAGTGTCTGCCAGGTTTCCGGCGTGAAGTTCAAACGCGTCAATTCCTGACTTTGCCATTCCAATTGCTCCCGTTCCTGCTGGTATTCAGCGGCATTCTGCTCCCATGCCAGCCGTTGTTGATGCAAACGCTGCCATTGTTGATAAGCGTCAGTGACTGCTTTTGCCAGCTCGCTACTCCCCGCATAGGAATCGAGTAGATCCCGCTGCACTTCGCTGCGCAGTAACGATTGATGCGCATGCTGTCCATGGATATCCACCAAGTGTTCACCGGCTATGCGCATTTGCTGCAGTGTTACCGCATGGCCATTAATAAAACCACGTGAACGGCCACTTGCATCTATTACCCGGCGCAATAAACAGCTACCCAGGTCACCTTGTAGCGCATTGGCTTCTAACCAATCTTCCAGGGAAAACAATACACTAATATCAAACAGTGCGCTGATTTCAGCGCGCTCGCAACCATACCTGACTTGATCTGCATCGCCACGCGAACCCATGGCGAGCGAAAGTGCGTCAATCAAAATTGATTTTCCTGCCCCTGTTTCACCCGTAAGCACTGTAAAACCAGGCACAAAGTCCAGCACCATTTGATCAACGATTACAAAGTCCTTGATGCTTAAATGTTTTAGCATGATTAGAAAATTAGATGGACTCGATTAAGGAAATTCACTCCAACCCAGTTTTTCCCGCAGCATACGGTAGTAGCTATGATTCGTAGAATGTAACAATCTGACTGTTTCTGGAAAGCGTTGTACAATAATTCTGTCGGCATGCTCCAGGTCAAAATGAGAATGACTGTCGCAATGAACGCGTAAATCGGATGAACAATGTACCAGGATCTCCACGCTGGCATCAGGTCCAACCACGATCGGACGATTACTCAAGGTATGCGGGCAAACCGGCACCAGCGCGATCAGATCAAGGCTGGGGTGTAGAATTGGACCGCCTGATGACAACGCATACGCAGTCGAACCCGTTGGGGTTGCTACAATTAAACCATCAGAACGTAAAGAATAAACATATTCATCATTGATTCGCACTTCAAATTCAATCATGCCGCTGCTGGCACCACGATAAATCACGACATCATTAAATGCCAATGCGTTGAAACTACATTCCTTAGTGCGTAAGACTTCAGCATTTAACAGCATTCTTCGCTCAGTAACATAGGCTCCTTCTAACATGGCACTCAGTGTTTCCAACATGGTATCGATAGACAAATCCGTGAGAAACCCAAGTCGTCCCTGATTAACACCAATCAGCGGCACATCATAAGACACGAGCTTACGTGCAATATTAAGCATCGTCCCATCACCACCAATTACAACTGCGAGATCAACCTGTTGTCCAATTTCATCGAGGGTTAAGGTTTGATATTCATGCTTGGGCAGCTGAGAAGCGGTAAGCTGATCGATAACCACCACGAAATTATTTTTTCTAAGATATTCTGCAAGTCTTAGTAAAGGTTCCACAACTTCCAGATTTTTATGCTTACCTATCAATGCGATAGTTTTGAATGGAACGTTCATCACTTAATAAAAACGAGAATTTTTCGAGTATAAAATTAGGCTGCTTTAGAAGCCGTTACAAAAGATCAATAAAAACTATCGCAGAATGGCTAATATCGCATTTCATAAAATGTTAACAAATATTTTCATTGAAAAACAAAATACTACGATGAAACCTGTATTTACACGAGCAAGCAGGAAGTGTAGCACATCAACGCATACTCACTTATTGCAACTAGATATTTAATTCGCCTGATTGGTGTAGAATAAAACCATGCTTAATGAACGTGCTCAAATTCTATTAAAAACTTTGGTTGAACGCTATATACACGACGGTAAGCCAGTGGGTTCACGTGCGCTCTCAAAATTCTCTGGCTTGGACTTGAGTCCAGCAACTATTCGCAACGTAATGGCAGATCTTGAAGATATGGGTCTTGTCACCAGCCCACATACTTCAGCCGGGCGAATCCCAACCCCACAAGGTTATCGTCTGTTTGTTGATTCTCTTCTGGTTGTCAAGGAACTGGACAGCCTTGAACTGCATCATCTGGAAAATAACTTACATCCGGACAATCCTTCACGATTAATTAATGTTGCGTCTAAACTGTTATCTGAACTGACAAAATTTGCCGGTGTCGTTGCCACGCCTAAACGGACGGGCGCCGTATTTCGCTATATTGAATTTATGACGTTGTCAGAAAAACGTATTCTACTGATTATTGTTACACCTGAAGGTGACGTTCAGAATCGTATTATTTATACCGATACCAACTACAGTCAGTCCGATTTAATTGAAGCCAGTAACTTTATCAACCAGAATTATGCCGGTTGCACACTTAATGAAATTAATCACCGCCTGCAGGGTGAACTTAAGCAGTTACGCCATGAAATAATAAGTCTCTTGGAAGCGGCAATTGAAGCGGGTGGAGAAGCAATTAATGAAAGTAATGATACAGTCGTACTTGCAGGTGAGAGGCAACTACTTGATATACAAGAATTATCTGGTAACTTAGGCAGCCTGAAAAAATTATTTGACCTGTTTGAACGCAAGACAATGCTGCTGGAATTACTGGAATTAAGCCACCAGGCGCAAGGCGTAAAGATTTTTATTGGTGGCGAATCAAATATTGCATCATTGGAAGAATTCAGTGTCATTACTGCTCCCTATGAAATGGAGGGAAAAATCGTCGGTACCGTTGGTGTAATTGGCCCAAGGCGTATGGCTTATGAACGTATTATTCCAATTGTAGAGGTCACGGCAAAACTCCTTTCCAGTGGACTATCACAGCATTGACCAGCTCCATCACCCTGACAAGAATTCTCCTTTAAAATTTTTAGATCTCGTTAAACAAATCTGTTTACTTTTATTTACTCAATACTCTATCCAATGTTACCCGAACCCACTTACCAGCATGGCAGCCAAAGTAAAACCGGTATCTTACTGGTGAATCTTGGCACACCTGAGGCACCGACTGCAGAGGCCCTTCGTCCTTATCTGAAGCAATTCCTGAGTGACTCTCGAGTGATAGAAATACCTCGATGGATATGGTGGCTTGTTTTACATGGCTTCATACTCAATTTCAGACCAAAAAAATCAGCGGAAAAATATGCAAAAGTCTGGATGTCTGAAGGTTCTCCACTGAAAGTCCATACTGAACGCCAGACAAAATTGCTGTCAGATGCTCTGGCAAAGCGTACGCAATCTGAGCTGATCGTTGAGTACGCCATGAACATAGGCAACCCATCGATTCCAGAAGTACTTAGGCGAATGAAAGAACGCGGCTGCGAACGCATACTGGCAATACCTCTTTTTCCGCAATACGCATCCAGCAGTACGGGATCTGCGATAAGTAACATCTTCTCAGAACTAATCAAAATACGGAACCTGCCAGCAATTCGCACTGTGAAACAATACCATGATGATCCCGACTACCTTGCTGCGTTGGCACAAAATATTAATGAATACTGGGCTGCAAATGGCAGGCCTGACAAACTGATTATGAGCTTTCATGGCATACCGCGTGACACGCTGGATAAAGGTGACCCTTATCACTGTTCTTGTCAAAAAACAGGCCGTTTATTAGCCGAAGCTTTAGCGCTGGATACAAATCAGTATCAGGTCTGCTTTCAGTCACGTTTTGGACGGGCAAAATGGCTTACCCCCTACACGTCAGCAGCACTAAAACAACTCGGTAAAGATAACACCCCGCGCGTAGATATCGTTTGTCCGGGTTTTGTCTCTGACTGCCTTGAAACCCTGGAAGAAATTGCCATAGAAGGGAAAGAAACCTTCATCAAGGCAGGGGGTCAGGAATTTCATTACATTCCCTGTCTAAATGAGCATGAAAGCTGGATACAAGCACTGTCAAATATTGCTTATACGAATCTACAGGGATGGCTTGACCTGGAACAATCTGAAGAAGCTATGGAAAAGTCAAGAAAATTAGCACTGGATATGGGTGCTGAAGATTAAGGTTGAATTAAGGGTGCCTCTGAAAATCCAATTTTGCGCGCAGCCGCTTTGCGGCTTGCCTGCTTACCCCGTTTCATCACCATACTTCGTTGCTCACAAAAAATATTTCCTTACATATCAATCATATGCTGCGTCAATATTTTTTATTCGCGCCTCGTTTTGTTTAGAACTCTGAATTTTTAGAGGTGCCCATACGATAATTGGGTCGAGAAACAGCGTCAATATACGAGGTCGCAAAGCCAGTATCCAGATTTATGACTGTTCCTGTCTTGTTTCCAATAAACCTAAAAACCCCCCCGATTGATGATTCCAAAGTTGAGCATAAAGCTGATTGTGAGAGAGTAATTCTGCATGACTTCCTTGTTCGACGATGTGCCCCTTATCGAATACGATCAGACGGTCCATGGCGGCGATGGTGGATAAACGGTGGGCGATAGCGATCACTGTTTTGTCCTTCATCAGCGGGTACAGACTTTGCTGAATACTGTCTTCTACTTCTGAGTCCAGTGCCGACGTTGCTTCATCCAGCACCAGTATCGGGGCGTTTTTTAGTAATACGCGTGCAATCGCAACACGTTGACGTTGACCACCTGAGAGGGTGACACCCCGCTCACCGACGTGGGCATCGTAACCTTTGCGGCCTTTGATATCGACGAGTTTCTGGATAAAGTCATGGGCCTGGGCTCTTTTGGCAGCTTCAATCATTTGTGCCTCGGTTGCTTCGGGTTTGCCAAATAAGATGTTGTCACGGACTGAGCGATGGAGTAGAGAAGTGTCTTGCGTCACCATGGCGATATTGGCGCGCAAACTATCCTGATTTACTTGGCGAATGTCTTGCCCGTCGATGCGGATGCAGCCTTGTTGTACATCAAAAAATCGTAACAGCAGATTAACCAGGGTTGATTTGCCGGCGCCGGAGCGACCGACAATGCCGACTTTCTCCCCAGCGGCAATTTGCAGGTTGAGGTCATCAAAAATATAAGCGCTATTTTCATGATTTTCTTTATGATAGGAGAAACGAACATGGTCAAAACTTATTGTGCCATGCTGGATTCTTAAGTCATTAGCACCAGGGGTATCAACCACACTTTGTGGGGTTGACAGGGTATTAATCCCATCTTGTACCGTCCCGACATTTTCAAACAGGCTGCTGACTTCCCACATGATCCAGTGAGACATGCCCGTGAGGCGTATCGCCAGGCTAAAGACAATCGCGATGGCACCGGGACTGATCGCATTGTTGAGCCATAGATAGATGCCCAATGCGCCGGTAAAAAAGACCAGCAACATGTTGATAGACCAGACGCACACATTGAGCCAGGTTACCAGGCGCATTTGTGGATGGACGGTGGCCATGAATTCACTCATAGCCTCTTTCACATAATCGGATTCACGTTGATTATGGGAAAAAAGCTTAAGAGTCATGATGTTGGTGTAGCTATCGACAATTCGGCCCGTTGTAACGGAGCGGGCGTCCGCTTGCAAAGTTGATACCTTGCGTAATTGCGGGATGAAATGATGGAGGATGCTGATGTAGATCGCCAGCCAGATAAGCAGCGGGATACATAAACGAAAATCTGCATTGGCAACAAGTATAAGGGTGGTGAAAAGATAAACAGTCACAAACAGCATGACATTGAGTAATTTCATCACGGTTTCACGGACAGCCAGTGCCGTTTGCATGACTTTGGTGGCAATGCGGCCACTGAATTCATTCTGGAAAAATGCGTAACTTTGATTGAGCAGGTAACGATGAGATAACCATCGGATCATCATCGGAAAATTGCCAATCAGCGTTTGGTGAATCACCAGCGAATGCAGTAATACCAGCGTCGGAATGAAGATCAGGACAAACAGAGACATGGCAAGTAAGGTTTGCCATTCATCCTGAAGAAAATTCTGGGCGCCTCTTTCTGTCAGCCAATCAATCATCTGCCCCAGAATGCCATATAGCAAAGCTTCACTGATGGCCAGGAGGGTTGTCAATACACCCATTAACACCAGATAGGATTCGATGCCGCGGGCGTAGTGGCGACAAAATTGGTATAAACCTTTGGGGGGTTCTGTCGGGTGTTCGGGTGGAAATGGATTGATGCGCCGTTCGAAAAAACCAAACATGGTGTGTTAGCCGCCACTCAACCGATCAAAAATTCTAAAACCGGCAACATAAGTTCCAATCGCAGAGCCTAAAGTCGAGAGTATGAAGATAAGTAAGATTCGTGTTACCTGATTATTCCACCAACCTTTTAAACTGGTGGCATCACGCCTGAGACGGTTAAAGTCAGCAACTTTAGGCTTGCGTAAATGAGTTTCTACCGCAGCAACCACCATGCCAGCGCCAATCGTAGGGTTTAGCGAGGTCAGCGGGGCGGCAAAGAACGCCGTCATAATGGTTAAAGGATGAGCCCATGCGATGGCTGCTCCCAGTGCAGAAAGGGCGCCATTGATAAGTACCCAATCGATGATCATGGCGGTGCCAATTTCAGGGCTACGCATGAAACCGATCGTAAAACCCATTAAGATCAATGCCACGATCAGCCAAGGTAGATACTTAAACCAGGTTGATGATTCAGGAATGACATCAAGCGCTGCGATGACTTCATTCGGGTCACTGATGCTATTTGAATTAAGCAGTTGCGCCATGCCATTCATATGCCCGGCACCAATGATGGCAAGTATGTGTTGATACTGGGTTTCCTGACTTTCTTTTAACAGGCAAGCCGACATATATTCATCGCGCTCGCTGATGAGTGGCTTGAATAAATCTTTTTCATTTTCGGCAAATTGAGCAAAAGTGCTTTCCAGTACATCACCTTCCTTTAATTTTTCAATTTCGGCTTCACTTACTTTTTCCTGGCTAATCACACTCGCAAGCAGGCCGCCAAATAAACCAAAACGCTTCCACCAGGGAACATTTCGATAGATTCGTTTGAGTGTGGTGCCAATTTCCCGATCAATTAATAGAACAGGCAGTTTGGCATTTGTGGCATCCTTAATCGCGATACGCATTTCGGCACCAGGCTCAATTCCAAGCTGCTCCGCCATGCGTTGTTGAAAAGCACCCAGTGCCAGACTTGCGGCAACCATACTGGCCTGGCCACGCTTGATCACCTGAAATAAATCCATCTGAGCAAGTAAATCAGGATTAATAATAGCCCTATGACGGCTTGGGCACAGCTCAACCGCAATTGCATCAAATTTCCCGGTGGCAATTAATTCCTGGACTTTGTCTGCACTGGCTTTTGAGACATGTGCCGTACCGAGAAGGGTAATGCTGCGACCATCAATTTCAATTGTCCTGAGGGGTTCTGTTGGCGTTGCGGTAGTTTTTGTCACTAATTCAGATTTTATTTGATTTAATTCAGTCATTTGTCGTTATATTTTTTTGTTGAACAGACGCTTCCGAAGCTAAAAAGTGATTGTCATTAGCTAAATTTCAGGCTGCGAATAATAAAAGGTATTTATACTTTTTGCAGTTGATAAAGGGGATGTGAGGACAGGCTACCTACAAAATAGGAGTTTCACAAGCAGATCAATTATCTATCGGCAGCTACTGCGGATATGTTATCAATTTTCTGTATGATTATGATGGCAACAAATGAAGGACACCTCTTTCAAGAAACAATTACAAGTTACTGATTATAAGAAATATAAAAAAGATCTATGTTACTAACTTCATCATGTTTCTTCCTGACGCCTTGCCGCCTCCGGCCGATTACTACGCTAAAAATTCAGCGTTCTAAACAAGACCAGGCGCGAATAAAAAATATTGACGCAGCATAGGATGGATAGGTAAGGAAACATTTTTTGTGAGCAACGAAGTATGGTGATGAAACGGGGTAAGCAGGCAAGCCGCAAAGCGGCTGCTCGCAAATATGGATTTTTAGAGGTGCCCTGAAGTTTTTAATTTAACCGAGACTATGCAAAACTTACAAAATAATTTGAGAAACAGGGGAAAATCCTGTCATTATTCGCTATCTTGGAAAATTTTGATTGGGATAAAGTAAGTATTAGCTACTGGTTTATCCCCAAGAAACTTACAAAGTGGCTGCTCGAAAAATTGGATTTTCAGAGGTGCCTTTTACTGTGCCGGATTTCAATCGACGAGGCTAATCTATTAGTAACATGGGCTTAATTGCAAGTTTCTGAGTGATTTCATCTGCAGCTCGCTGAGCGAGCACCCGATTGGGGAAAGGACCGGCCTGTATTTTAAATAACCCCTCTTTCTTTGCAATTTCAAGGTTCTCACCTAACCATGAAAGCTTCGACTGCATCTGTGAAAGAAAGTTATTCGCATTATCGGCATTACCAAATGCACCTAATTGCAGGTAAATGGTTTTAACACTGGCCAAGGTAACGGGCGCTGGTTGTTTGGGTGGTGTTTTTACACTCCGTGTGGCTAAATTGGTTCGCAGATGAATATTAGTTCCGGGAAGAATGCTTTCAACTACAACCTCGCCACTGCCGCCTGATAGTATGTCAAGTTTGTGAGCTGCAGTATAAGATAGATCTATTATTCGATTGGAAAGAAATGGGCCGCGATCATTAACTCTTACAATGATGGATTTTCCACTTTTAACATTTGTTACACGTGCAAAGCTGGGCAGCGGTAATGTTGGATGCGCAGCTGTCATAGCGTACATATCATAAACTTCACCTGACGCCGTTTGGTTTCCATGATAACGGCGACCATACCAGGAGGCAACACCTCGCTTTCTGTATGTACCCAGTGCTGTCATCGGTTGGAAAGTCTGACCCAATGCAACATAGGGTCGCATATTTGCTTCACGGAGTGGCTCGATCCTTGGAATCGCATCCGGGATGGCGTCAATGTTGGCTGGTGGGTTATCGCCAGGACCATCATCAAGATAGTAACCGCCGCCATTTTTCCAGCCTCTTCCTTTTTTAGCGACAGAACCTGATCCTGAGGTTGATGCGATGACGGAGGATTTCTGTCCTGCTGATGAACCATGCTTTGCTGTGCTGCTACAGCCTACAAGTGAAATAAGCATAACAGCCACAGCAAAGCGCACGATTGGGATTAAAGTAATCATAGAATTATCTGCTACTGTTCTAAACAGTGAATAGTTATATCATGTTTTTACCAGTTTCGGATGTGTTTGTATACTCATTAACATACCAAAACCTAGCAGCATTGTCACCATTGAAGTCCCACCATAACTAATTAATGGAAGCGGTACACCAACGACCGGTAGAATTCCACTGACCATACCAATATTAACAATAATATAGGTACAAAAAGTGAGCGTGATTGAGCCTGCGATTAATCGGGTAAATTGGGTAGAGGCATTTGCAGTAATAACCATGCACCGTGCGATGACTAAAAGATAGAGCGTTAATAGCAATATGCAGCCGACGAGTCCGAATTCTTCGGAGAAAACCGCAAAAATAAAGTCGGTGCTTCGTTCAGGCAAGAAGTCAAGCTGTGTCTGAGTACCATTTTGCCAACCTTTGCCAACGATTCCTCCAGAACCAATGGCAATTGTTGACTGGATAATATGATAGCCAGCACCCAGCGCATCTTGTGATGGATCAAAAAGTGTCATCACGCGCTGGCGCTGATAGTCCAGCATAAAAGACCAAGCCAACGGTACACTCGCAGCGCCCACAACACATAACCCTGCGATAACACGCCATGATAACCCAGCTAGAAATATGACATAAAAACCACTGGTTGCAATTAATACGGCGGTACCTAAATCGGGCTGTCGCAATATTAACAGGATGGGCAGCAGCAGGAGTAGTGTTGCGCCAGTATAATCCCTGAGTCGCGGGGTTATCTCGTGTTTGTCAAAATACCACGCCATAATGAGTGGGACAGCAACTTTCATTAACTCGGAAGGTTGAATGCGTGTAATACCGATATCAAGCCAGCGTCGTGCGCCATTATTAATTTCACCAAATAGTGCGACACCAACCAGTAAACAAATGCCTAATAGATACATGGGTAAGGCAAGGCGCATGATTTGCTGCAGTGGAACATTGGCAACCAGCCACATAATGACCAAGGCCACTAGCATATTGACAGCTTGATTGCTTACTCGAGTCAGATTTGCGCCCGTGGCGCTATACAGTAAGGTTAAGCCCAGCAACATTAATAGTAGAATCCCGGCGAAAAGAAGACCATCTATGTGGCGTGTGAGGTAATGCCATAATTTGCTGAAGCCAAACATAAGTATTCTTCTGTAAAATCAGTTTATTGCATTTAAATTTGGGAAAAGACAAGCCACCTGAAGGACTGCGAAACCAATGATTTGACCTATGAGGGACTTGCAAAACCCAATAAAACGAGTTGAATTAGTCGCCGGAACGGCAGAAAAAGGAAAAATAACTTGCCCGGAATGATAAAATAGAAGCTTCTAAAATCAACTTTATCAATGAGATGAGCAAGCTACGAAGCACTTTATCACGAACATGGTTTAATATACAAGGATCTTTATTTCCTTGGTTGTCGGAAGAGCTGGGGCCATTAACAGGGAAACAACAGGAATTGGTGACCACATTAGCACATTGGAATTAGTGCGCATCGAAGAATTCATCTATTCCAGCCGAGGTTTTCCAAGTCGTCCGCCTCAAGACCGTACTGCCATAGCCAGGGCGTTTGTGACGAA
>JAUXRH010000100.1 GCA_030682075.1 Nitrosomonas sp. | reverse complement strand
GCCGACACCTTGCGCGGGGCGATGAACGCGGACGACTTCCGCGATTACATGCTCTCCTTCCTGTTCCTGCGCTACTTGTCGGACAACTACGAGGCCGCAGCCCGAAAAGAGCTGGGGCGCGACTATCCCACGCTGGAGAAGTGCGAACATCAGGGTCAGGTCGCGAAGCAAGAATTAAACCATCCTGCGTAGAGTGCAATCGTTATTACACCGAATGAAACAGGACTGGCAGGAATGAGCGACTTGCGCGAGTTGCTTCGAATCCCTCTTAAGTAACTCCATCTAACTGATTATTTTATATAAACATATTTGGAGTGACATTCGGGCGATTTTCGGCCTTGGCCCGATTACCCCGCTATTCACCCAATTCGCAAAACATCCGGCACCATGCACTTCACTTATTGGCGCATTACGCGTTATTGGAAGAATAAGACAGTTTCAACAGGTAATTACGACATAGCCTAAAAAATCATGGCCTGGAATTTAAAAAACTGGCGGCGCAATCGCATTCTTAAGCGTGAATTTATACCGGAACCGCTTTGGCAGGGGGTATTAAAACGGTTGCAATTTCTGCACGGTCTGACGCAGGAAGAAACAATGCGTTTACGCCAGCTTGTCATACTCTTTCTTCATGACAAGCAAATTACCGGGGCGCATGACCTGGAGATCTCCGATGAAATGCGCGTCATGATCGCCGTGCAAGCCTGCATCCTGATTCTGGAACTTGATCTGGATTGCTACGACAACTGGGTTGAGATTATTGTTTATCCTGGCAGATTCATTCGGGATTACGATTATGCGGATGCCATTGGCGTCGTTCACCATGCCCATCAAATCGTTTCAGGTGAAGCCTGGCTCGCGGGCCCGGTCATTCTTTCATGGCAAGATAGTGCGGGTGTTGATACGGCGCCCGGCGATAACGTCGTAATCCATGAATTTGCCCATAAACTGGATATGCTTCAAGACGGCGCCAATGGCTATCCTTTCTTACATGCGAATATGAATGCCCGGGTCTGGCATGACGTATTCAGCAGTGCCTATGCGGATTTCTGCCTACGGGTAGACCTGCATAAAAAAACCAGGATCGATTCGTATGCCGCGCAAAGTCCGGCAGAATTCTTTGCGGTTTTCAGCGCGGTGTTTTTTGAATCACCCCTAATACTCAAGCACCACTATCCATTGGTATATGAACAGCTTGTCCTGTTTTATCGCCAGGATCCGGCAAAACGATGGGCTCATCCTCATTGAGCTGGCGCACCAATTAACCGGGTTTACCATCCATCCTTTGTTGCCAGAAAATGGGGACATAGCGCACCGCCCAGAGTGAAAAGCAGATCAACCAGATGAATGCGGCAAGAAGATAGAGCATTGAGGTCATCGGCGCAAAAGCAGGTACGATGTCGGCGGCAACCCTGAATATTGTGGTCGCTTGAAACCCAATAAACAGCAACCAGGTAAAATTATCCAATACCAATGGGCGACCCGAGTGCCCAAGGGTGACACGCGAAGCCATGCCCAGGACAATACTGGCGAAATAGCCGATCGCCAATGCATGCAAGGGTGCCAGACCAAACGACATGATCCCATCGTCACTCAACAGCAACATCAGACTTTGCGCCCCATATAACAACATGGCTAACCCCAGCCAGGCAAATGAGAGATGCAATACCGCCAGCAAACTCACGCGAAAACTACGCAGGAATCCCCAGGTAAAGGACAGATACAATGCACAGATGGCCAGCGGAAAATCAACTAACCATAAATAGGGTAATGCCTCCAGCCATTGCAATAGGCCATGACCCACCGAGCAGGCAAGCATCAGCCAGAGCATCCAGTAGGGTCGAACCAACACATAATTTTCCAATACCCGGCTGGAGAAAAATGGAATCATACGATGTGACACCGTCATGACAATCGGTAACAAGAAAAACCAGATGCCAGCCACACGAGAGAAATTCAGCATTGCCCAGCTATCCGTCAACAACCAGAGCAGATAGGCCGCAACCCCCAGGCAACCAAACCCAAGTGCCACACTGATCACCTTTGCATGACGTTTATCCTGACCTGATGCCCCAATCAGTACGCGCAACAAGGTATAGAACGCAATACTCCACCCTGCCAGCATGACCGCCACACCAGAGATCAAAATTGATTTGCTTGACGCCAGGCCAAAATAAAACAACACCACACCCACCGCCATCAGCAGGCAAGTGGCAAGGAAGTCGCGTGCTTTGATTTTTTCACCCGCCAGCCAATTGGGATAAGTGGTAAATAAGAAACCAAAAATAAAAAAAGGGAAAAAACCATAGATCATCAAAAAGGCATGCGCCCATGTTGGCGCTACACTCCAGACGGGTACAGCATCTAAAAAACCATAACGCCCGGCCAGGTCAAATATCCACCAAAGCAGGGTCATAACACCCTGAAGAGCGCCGACCAAAAAAAAACTACGATGTGGCGCTGCGGCCATGTGATACCAGACAGTCATTGGTTTATTCATAAGGTTTCCTTGATGAGATAATGCGGCAATTTCTCTTAACACCACTTATTTGTTATGATACGCCACTTATTTTATGTGATTAGCCCGCTTCATGCTCAATATTGATTTGCACTGCCATTCAACAATTTCCGATGGTTTACTAACCCCCACGCAATTGGTAGCGCGTGCGGCCATGCGGGGCGTAAAAACCCTGGCGCTCACGGATCACGATGATGTTGCCGGATTAGATGAGGCGCATCACGCTGCAGCTGCGGAAAATATCACACTTATTAATGGCGTGGAAATTTCTGTTAGCTGGCGCGGCCGCACCATACATATCGTGGGCCTTGGTATTGATCCTGAGTACCCGTCATTGGTACAAGGCCTCACAACCATTCGTAGTGGCCGCGCTGAACGTGCCCGTGAAATGGCCGCTCAACTCGATAAATGTGGCATCCATGGCAGCCTGGAAGGCGCCTATAAATATGTCGGCGAGAGACGGCTCATCGGTCGTTTACACTTTGCACGTTTTCTGGTCGAATATGGCCACGCTAAAGATATCAAATCTGTTTTTAAAAAATTTTTAGTCAAGGGCAAGCCGGGATACACTGCCCATGAGTGGGCTGATTTAGGTGACGCAATTCGTTGGATATGTGGCAGTGGCGGCACAGCCGTCATCGCACATCCCGCACGATATCAACTGGGAAAAAATGTACTTGACGACTTCCTGCATGAATTTCGTCAATTGGGTGGAACCGCAATCGAAGTCATTACGGCCAGTCATACCCCGGAACAGGCCTTATTATTTGCGCGGCATGCACAAAATATGGACTTCCTGGCTTCCTGTGGTTCCGATTATCATGGTTCGGGCGAAAGCTATTTTGATCTTGGCCAGTTACCTGACCTTCCTGTCGGATGCACGCCCGTGTGGCATGACTGGGCAGTACCCTATGAATAAAACCCGTTGTCTTCGTCTATGCTGTAACATAACGCTGATCTAGATTCGACAAAATAAAAGTAACGCTGACGTGGCTCAATTTTTTTCCATCCATTCCAATAATCCACACCTGCGACTGATACGGCAAGCCGCCAATATCGTCCGCGCAGGCGGCATTATTGTTTATCCGACGGATTCCTGCTATGCGTTAGGCTGTCAAATTGGTGATAAAGATGCGATGACCCGCATACGTAATATTCGACAAGTTGACGACAAACACCACTTTACGCTGGTATGCCGGGATTTAGCTGAGATCTCCTATTACGCCAAAATAAACAACCGCCAATATCGCTTACTCAAGGCGAGCACGCCGGGCAGTTATACGTTTATCCTCCAGGCCAGCCGTGAAGTCCCACGCCGCCTGCAACATCCCAAACGCAATACCATCGGCTTACGCATTCCAGAACATCCTGTGGTGCAAGCACTGCTGGAAGAATTAGACGAACCCCTGTTAAGCTCAACTTTAATCCTACCGGGCGACGAGCTTCCGCTTAATGACGCCGAAGAAATTCGCCAGCGACTGGAACACCAGGTAGAACTCATAATGGATGCGGGTTCTTGTGGCATTGAAATGACATCCGTGATTGATTTGACGGATGATGTGCCAGAAATTATTCGGGAAGGCAAGGGTAGTCTCGCACCTTTTGGAATGATGAATGGATAGTATTATTCAGGGTATTGCAATTTATGCATTACCGGTCATTTTTGCGATTACCCTGCATGAAGCGGCGCATGGTTATGCCGCCAAGCATTTCGGTGACAACACCGCCCATGATGAAGGGCGCATCAGCCTGAATCCTGTGCGACATATCGACCTCATCGGCACCATTGTCGTACCACTCACACTTTTCGTTGTAAGCAAATTAACGGTTGGCGCGGGTTTTCTGTTTGGCTGGGCTAAGCCAGTCCCGGTTAATTTTGCCAACTTAAAGCACCCCAAGCGCGATATGCTCTGGGTTGCGGCGGCAGGCCCTGCTGCAAATCTCTCGATGGCTTTTGGCTGGGCATTGGTCATCAAGCTTGGGCTGGCAATGCCGGACAGTGATTTTGCCAAGCCCTTGATTCTGATGGGTATCGCCGGGATAGAAATCAACGTCATCCTGATGGTATTAAACCTGCTGCCGCTACCGCCCCTGGATGGTGGTCGTATGGCGATCAGTCTATTACCGCAACGTATTGCCTGTCAATTTGCCCGAATTGAACCTTATGGCTTTATGATTTTACTGGTATTGTTATTCAGCGGTGTACTCGGCACTGTCATCTGGCCCATCATTGCCACGACAAAAGAAATGATGGTATTGCTTTTCGGACTCTATATCTAATAACGAATTTAATTAACTAGGACATGTAAGATGTTTGCTGATCGCGTTTTATCAGGAATGCGCCCTACAGGTAACCTGCATTTAGGACATTACCACGGCGTCCTGAAAAACTGGGTGGTGTTGCAACAAGAATATGAATGTTTGTTTTTTGTCGCCGATTGGCATGCCCTGACCACCCATTACCACACCCCGGAAATTATCGAGCAGAATGTATGGGATATGGTCATTGACTGGCTTGCAGCAGGCGTTAATCCCTCCCAGGCAACCTTGTTTATTCAATCAAAAGTTCCCGCTCATGCTGAATTGTATACCCTGCTGTCCATGATGACACCGCTGGGCTGGCTGGAACGTGTGCCCACCTATAAAGATCAACAGGAAAAATTAACCGAAAAAGACTTAAGCACTTATGGCTTTCTGGGTTATCCGCTGTTACAAAGCGCAGATATTCTGATTTATCGCGCCAATCGTGTACCGGTTGGTGAAGATCAAGCGCCCCACCTTGAATTTACGCGAGAAATTTCACGTCGCTTTAATCATATTTATGGCAAAGAACACGGCTTTGAAGAAAAAGCCCAGTTAGCCATTAAGAAACTGGGCTCCAAGAAATCCAAGCTTTATCATGAATTACGCAATCGCTACCAGGAACAAGGCGATGAAAGTGCACTGGCGGAAGCAAAATCATTGCTGGATGAACAACAAAACCTGAGTCTGGGTGACCGTGAACGGGTTTTTGGTTATTTAGAAGGCGGTGGCAAGATGATTCTATCCGAGCCTGAAACCATGCTGACGACGGCATCGAAAATGCCCGGACTGGATGGCCAGAAAATGTCTAAATCGTATAACAACACCATTAGCCTGCGCGAAGATCCCGATAGCGTGAGAAAGAAAATACGCACCATGCCGACGGACCCTGCGCGGGTTCGACGGACTGATCCGGGTGATCCCGCCAAATGCCCGGTATGGCAATTTCATCTGGTTTATTCCGATAACAACACGCAGGAATGGGTTCAGCAAGGCTGTAAAAGTGCCGGCATTGGTTGTCTGGAATGTAAGGAACCCGTCATTGGTGCCGTACTGGCTGAACAAGAACCCATGCACGCACGCGCCAGAATGTATGAAGAAGACCACACCCTGGTTCGTAATATCATTGCGGATGGTTGTGAAAAAGCGAACCAGCTGGCAGAAGAAACCATGCGTGATGTCAGAGCGGCAATGGGTTTAAATTATTCTTGATTCAGATCAATGGGGAACCGTTGCTCAACCGCTCCCCGGCAATGACACTAACTCCCATCCATACCGAAGCCAATGAATCAGTTGATCGATTCTGTTGAGAAACACCCCGTTGCAAGGATCTGCGGCCAACCTTTGATGGAAATCCCGCAGGATTTGTATATCCCGCCAGAGGCTTTGGAAGTATTTCTTGATACTTTTCAAGGCCCATTGGATTTATTGCTCTACCTGATTCGCAAACACAATCTGGATATTCGAGACATTCCGATGGCAGAACTCACGCGGCAATATATGGCCTACGTGACGGCGATGCGCGTGGATCAACTGGAGCTGGCCGCCGAATACCTGCTGATGACTGCGCTGCTGATTGAAATCAAATCGCGCATGTTGCTGCCAAATCCCAGCAGTCAAACAGAAGAAGCGGATGATCCACGCGCCGAGCTGGTACGCCGTCTGCTGGAATACGAACAGATGAAACTCGCCGCCTTTAAACTGAATGAATTACCACAAGCCGAGCGCGATTTTGCCTTGGTACAAGTCTGGATTGAGAAAAGCATCAGCAGCCATCCACCGCAGGTCAATGTCGATGATTTGCGTAATGCCTGGGTTACTTTGTTAACGCGTACCAGGATTAACCGTCACCATCATATCAGTCGTGAATCCCTGTCTGTTCGCGCACACATGAGTCAGATTCTGCGCCATTTACATGACCGCGAAATGGTAGAATTTTATGAACTCCTCAGCCCCGGCGCCAATGTGCCCGAGGTGGTCGTCATTTTTCTGGCATTACTTGAACTGGCCAGGGAAATGCTGGTAGAAATAACACAATCCGAAGCTTTTGGAATAATTTATGTCAGAGCAACCGAATCCATCGCCGCTTGATTCATTCAATCCTGAGATCGTCAAACGCGTCCTGGAAACCGTACTACTGACGACCCAGGATCCCTTACCGTTATCCGAACTGAAAAAATTATTCAACGACGAACTCAGTGCCGAAGTTTTACGCAGATTGCTTGAAGAATTACGCGAAGAATGGACAACCAGTGGCATTGAATTAGTGACCGTTGCCGAAGGCTGGCGCTTCCACACCAAACCCGAGATGCAACCCTTTCTTGACCGCCTCAACCCACTCAAACCGCCGCGCTATTCACGTGCCGTATTAGAAACGATGGCCATTATTGCCTACCGTCAGCCGGTAACCCGGGGCGATATCGAAGCCATCCGGGGCGTTACCGTCTCTAGCGCAATCATTAAAACACTGGAAGCGCGGGGCTGGATAGATACCATCGGCCATCGTAACGTTCCCGGCCGACCGGCGTTATTTGCAACCACAAAGAAATTCCTTAATGATCTCAGTCTGCGTACACTGGAAGAACTACCCCCATTGGAAGAACTCGGATCACTGGTTGACTCAACAAGGAATCAGGAAATTTTTCCTGATGATGAAGCCGCGACACCCGTCACGTAATGAGAAAAACCACGAATTATATTCAGCGGCGTTTCAGCTTGCCGCTGTTGATGGCACACCCGTACTGGTCAGCGCGGGCGTCAAATGCGGGGCAATCACCTGTAGTAATTGCCCAAAAACCTTGGGATTTCCCGCCACGATGTTGCCGCGCTCAATATGCGTCTCATTACCTTCCAGATCACCAACCAGACCACCGGCTTCCGTAATAAGTAAACAACCCGCAGCCATATCCCAAGGTGACAGGCCGATTTCCCAAAAGCCATCATAACGTCCCGCCGCAACATAGGCCAGATCCAGCGCGGCTGAACCAGGACGACGAATGCCCACCGTTCTCGGGGCAATATCCTTAAACATCGCCATATAGGCGTCCATATGGGTAAAGTCGCGGAACGGGAAACCCGTGCCAATCAGACTATCCGCAAGTTTCGTGCGTTTACTGACACGAATACGACGGTCATTAAAATAAGCGCCATGCCCGCGACTGGCAGCAAACAGCTCGTTATTTGCCGGATTGTAAACCACTGCCTGATTCAGAACCCCTTTATGCATCAACGCAATCGAAACGGAATACTGAGGAAAACCATGAAGAAAATTGGTGGTACCGTCCAGCGGGTCAATAATCCACAGAAACTCGGGTTTTACCTGATTACCTCGGGTACCACTCTCTTCGGCCAGAATTGAATGATGCGGGTACATATCCAGGATCGTCTTAATAATGACCTCTTCTGCCGCGCCATCCACCTCACTGACAAAATCACTGTGTGATTTCTGCGATACATGCAGCAAATCAAGATTCTGTGCCGAGCGGTTAATAATATTCCCGGCACGACGTGCGGCTTTTACCGCAATGGTAAGCATTGGATGCATAGTTCAATTCTAAGTTAGGTAAACTCCGATTTTAATATGAATCCACCTTCTCTGCTTCTTTTTATGGCCACTGGACAACAGCCGCTTGCAACCAAAATTGGAAATAAAGCTTCAATTCCGGGATGAGGTGACCCATCTTGCGTCTTTTCAAGTTCAAATATTAATTTCGTTACGGGTCTGGTTGCGCTGACACACTTAATCCGCCACCTTCAATGCAAGGTTGGCAAACGCGAGCAAATCCCGGCTGCGATGCTCAATACTGACTTTCTTGTTAAGGGCACCTCTAAAAATTCAGAGTTCTAAACAAGACCAGGCGCGAATAAAAAATATTGACGCAGCATATGATTGATATGTAAGGAAATATTTTTTGTGAGCAACGAAGTATTGTGACGAAATATGGATTTTTAGAGGT
>JAUXRH010000099.1 GCA_030682075.1 Nitrosomonas sp. | reverse complement strand
ACCTCTAAAAATCCATATTTCGTCACAATACTTCGTTGCTCACAAAAAATATTTCCTTACATATCAATCATATGCTGCGTCAATATTTTTTATTCGCGCCTGGTCTTGTTTAGAACTCTGAATTTTTAGAGGTGCCCTTTATACCCCCACGTTTCACGATTCAGCTTTCCGCTTTTCTAATACAGAACTTATAAGCTGTTGGAAATCCGTGCTTATTTCGGGTTACACTTAGTCCTGCGCAGAACAACATGAAATTAGAAAGAAACACCCGCAGTGATGCGGGCGTGTTGGATCTGATGCTTTTTTTGACAATAAAACATAAAGAGGGGTTTATCATGAGTGATCATGTATACAAAGTTATCGAGATGGTCGGTTCATCCAGCAAGAGTAGTGATGATGCCATTGAACAAGCGATCGCCAAAGCAGCTAAAAGCCTGCGCAGCCTGGACTGGTTTGAAGTGGTCGAGACCCGCGGGCATATTGTTGATGGCAAGGTGGGGCACTACCAGGTAAAAGTAAAAATTGGGTTTCGTCTGGAATAGATTATGTGTGGCGAGATTGCCGTGCCATTGCGCAGACATAACAGACGTAACATGGCAATCTCGCCACACGGGAGAATAATCTGAATATTGTCCCCAATGAAAGTGAGTGCACGACTAGCTAGAAAAATATCCAGCGTTCCTGAAATTTCCAGAATAAAACACAAAATTTCTCAGCCTATCCCTGTTAGCAACATATCCCTTGACACCCCTGTCAGGTTGCTATAACTTTCGCGCCTTCTGCTTCAGGTGACCTCATGGCCTTCGCTTTGAGGATTAAACGGGAAGCTGGTGCGATCTGATGTTATTCAGAGCAATGCCAGCACTGCCCCCGCAACGGTAAATGAGTAAACCATCTGCAACACGCCACTGTGCAACTGCATGGGAAGGCGCAGATTTTGGAGTAATCCTGCTCATGAGTCCGGAGACCGGCCTGAAACAAGAAATACTGCGGTATCGCGGCGGGCGATGCAATGGCACTGAGACAGGCTGTTTGATAAAGCCCGTCGGCTTGTCCATTTGTTACTCCTCCCAGAAATCCGTTACATCCAATATAAAATCGCGCGGGTGTGCGCGGGGGAAAATAATGAAGAAGTACCATTTATCAGCAATGGCAGCATTATTGCTTGGCGCCATACCATCCGTATTGGCCGGTAATACGGAGAAGCCTATTATCGTCACCGCAACGCGGACTACCCAAACAACAAATGAAACGCTTGCCTCTGTGACCGTTATCTCGCGCAAAGATATTGAACGTCAGCAGGCACGATCTATCCAGGATTTACTGCGTGGCGTATCCGGTATCAATATTGCCAATAATGGTGGGCCGGGCAAAACCACGTCGATTTTTATGCGTGGCACCGAGTCGGATCATGTGCTGGTACTTATTGACGGCATCAAGGTCGGTTCCGCGACATCGGGCACCACGGCATTCGAAAATATCCCCATCGAACAGATCGAACGTATTGAAATTGTACGTGGCCCACGCTCCAGCTTGTATGGTTCTGAAGCGATTGGTGGGGTGATCCAGATTTTTACTCGCAAAGGGGGTGATAGTTTCAAACCGAGTCTCAGTTTCGGCGGCGGCAGTTACGGCACACTCAATGGTTCGGCCGGTCTTTCCGGTGGCAACAAGAAAGGTTGGTTTAATCTCAGCGCCAGCGGAATGGGCACCAGGGGATTTAATGCCTGCAATGGCTCGAGTAATGCGGGTTGTTTTACTACTGAGCCGGACAAAGATGGCTATCGCAACGTTTCTGGTTCCGCGCGTGCTGGCTATCGATTCAATAATGGACTGGATCTTGAGGCAAATTTTCTGCACGCAGATGGAAAAACTGAATTTGATGGGAGTTTTGTTAACAAATCCGAGGTGGTTCAACAGGTCATCGGCGGCACCGCACGTTACTCACCCACGGACATGTGGCGCATCAGCTTGATTGCTGGGCGCAGCCGGGAAGATTCAGACAATTTCAAAAACAATACCTTCCAGAGTCAGTTTAATACCCGACGCGATACGGTCTCGTTTCAAAATGACTTAACCTTTGGCAAGCATCATCTCGCAACGGTTGGGCTTGATTATCAAAATGATCAGGTGGACAGCACCTCGGATTTTGCCGTCACTTCACGCAATAATTGGGCTGTATTTGGGCAACATCAAGCCGCCATTGCGAAGCATGACCTGCAGTTTTCATTACGTCATGATAAAAATGAACAATTTGGCAGCCGTGTCACGGGTGGCGCTGGATGGGGTTATCCCATCTCCGACAATGTGCGTCTGACCGCCAACTTTGGCACGGCCTACAAAGCACCCACGTTTAATGAGCTTTATTTTCCAGGCTTTGGCAATGCCAATCTTCGACCGGAAGAATCACGCAGCTTTGAATTTGGCACCAATGGAAAGACTGACTGGGGCAACTGGTCGCTCAATACTTATGAAACCCGTATTGATCATTTGATTGCTTTTGACGCCAGTACCTTTGCGCCGAAGAATATTGATCAGGCACGCATCCGTGGTCTTGAGGCGGTTGTCAACACACAAATCAAAGGCTGGCAACTGAATTCTAACCTGACTTTTCTTGATCCCGAGAATCATTCATCTGGGATCAATCGCGGTAATATACTGCCAAGACGCGCTGAACAATCATTCCGCATTGACACCAATCGTCAATTTGGCAAATATCTCCTGGGTGCGATGCTACTTGCCGAAGGCGAACGCTATGATGATCTGGCGAATACGCGTAAGCTCGATAGCTATGTCAAATTTGACCTGCGCAGTGAATATGTCATTAACCCGAATTGGCGCTTGCTCGGACGTGTCGAAAATTTGTTTGACAAGCACTATGAAACGGCTTCATTTTTCAATCAACCCGGGCGGAATTTTTTTGTAACCCTACGTTATCAACCTTCAAGCTAAGGAGTCGTGAAGGAAAAAGTTTGACAAATGACCGCGTCTGGCTGGATGCAATGCAAGGCGAGATGAGGAGTCATAGCGAGCTATGGCGACGACGAACAACGCCGCAGTGTGCCCGCCAGATGTGATTCAAGTGTTACAGTTATTTATGAACGACTCCTAAGGAGATATTTATTTTTTTCACCGAGTGCACAGAGAATTAAACTTTCAGATCAATCTTTCTTTGTGTTTTCCAGACAACCTTAACCAAAGTCTCAAGGGCACCTCTAAAAATTCAGAGTTCTAAACAAGACCAGGCGCGAATAAAAAATATTGACGCAGCATATGATTGATAGGTAAGGAAACATTTTTTGTGAGCAACGAAGTATTGTGACGAAACGGGGTAAGCAGGCAAGCCGCAAAGCGACTGCTCGCAAAATTGGATTTTTAGAGGTGCCCTCAATACACATTGATTACAGCACCCTCATAAAGGAGTCAAACATGCTAACACTTTCCACTCGAAACCAAATCGCCATCGGCCTCGTACTTGTGCTGCTGATGATCGTCACACGCGGCCACCATTTCGGTTCACTGCATAACCTGCCCGGCGCATCCTGGGCAGTATTCTTTTTAGCCGGGTTATATCTTCGTTCAGTCTGGCCTTTGTTCGGTTTCTTCGCTTTGAGCTGGTGGCTTGATTTTGCAGCTTACACCTGGGGCGGCACCAGTGGTTTCTGTTTAACACCGGCCTATGTCTTCTTGCTACCTGCTTACGCTTCACTCTGGCTGGCCGGCCGTTGGTTTGCTAATCACTATCAATTTGAATGGCGCACATTAATGCCACTGAGTCTAAGTATCGTAGTGGGTTTAACGCTTTGTGAATTATTCTCCAGCGGCGGTTTCTATTTCTTCTCGGGTCGATTTGAAGACACCACTTTTGTTGAATTTGGGCAACGTCTAGTCAAATTTTTCCCGATGTATATGGAATCCTTCCTATTCTATATGGGTATTGCAGTTGGGATACATGCTGCGTTTGCATTGATACATAATCCATCAAACCAACGCCATACGACAACCGGATAACGCCATGGAAAAGCTTGACCGTGAGCAGCGTCACCGCAATCGTATGCAACGTAAAAAAGAAGTGGTGGATGAAGCCATTGCCCGCGCAGACCAAGAGCAAGGATTGTTATTGGTGCTCACCGGCAACGGCAAAGGCAAGTCCAGCTCAGCTTTTGGCATGGTTGCACGTGCCTTGGGTCACGGCATGCAAGCCGGTGTCGCGCAATTTATTAAAGGACGCTCAGACACAGGTGAAGAGGCCTTCTTCCGTCAACACAACGGTGTCGTCTGGCATGTCCTGGGTGAAGGCTTTACCTGGGAGACACAAAATCTGGCGCATGATATTGAAACAGCGCAAAAAGGCTGGGCGGTGGCGCGAGAAATGCTACAAGATCCGTCACTACACTTGATTGTGTTGGATGAACTCACCTACCCACTCAAATTTGGCTGGTTAGATTTAACAACCGTTTTAAACGATCTTGAGAATCGCCCTCCCATGCAGCATGTCGTCATCACTGGACGCGCCGCACCAGATGGCCTTTGTGAAGCAGCCGATACCGTAACCGAAATGCGCGACATCAAACATGCCTTCCGCGCAGGCATCATCGCGCAAAAAGGCATCGATTTGTGAAACACTGCCCAGCGCTGTTAGTGTCTGCACCCGCCTCCGGTCAGGGCAAAACCACCATTACGGCGGCATTGGCACGGCTACATCGTAATCAAGGAAAGTGCGTTCATGTTTTCAAAACCGGGCCTGATTTTCTTGACCCAATGATTCTGCAGCAAGCATCTGGCAATCCGGTGTACCAATTAGATTTATGGATGGGTGGTCAAGCACATTGCCAACAGTTGTTATATCAAGCGGCAACTAAAGCCGATCTCATTCTGATAGAAGGGGTCATGGGGCTTTATGATGGCACACCATCCAGCGCGGATCTTGCGGCACAATTTAACATCCCGATACTGGTGGTAATTAATGCAACGGCCATGGCACAAACCTTTGGTGCGGTCGCGCATGGATTGGCAACTTATCGGGCAGGACTCCGTTTTGCGGGTGTATTTGCGAATCAAGTGGCGAGCCCATCTCACGCAGAAATGCTGCAGGAAAGTTTATCACAGGATATGCCCTGGCTTGGCGCATTATCTCGCGATAAGAATAGCCAATTACCCTGCCGTCACTTAGGCCTGGTCCAAGCAGATGAAATTGACGATCTCGACCTGCGTCTGGACAACCTTGCCGACCACTTGTCTAAAACAGCATTGAATACATTGCCACCACCCATTGCCTTTACGTCCCCTGATGTGACATCAGACGAATTGCCACGAACGCTTAAAGATGTCCGCATTGCCGTCGCATCAGATAGCGCATTCTCTTTTGTTTATCATGCCAACCTGGATCTGCTACAGGACATGGGCGCAAAATTAGTATTTTTTTCGCCATTGGAAGATGACATGTTTCCCGAAGTAGATAGTCTCTATCTACCCGGTGGCTACCCTGAATTACATCTGGATAAACTTACAACCAACCGCATTATCCATGAGGCCATTCGCGACCATCATGCGGCGGACAAACCTATAGTTGCTGAATGTGGCGGCATGCTCTATTTGCTGACCACGCTCACCAATAGCAGTGGTCAGCAAGCGGCCATGATTGATATCCTCCCAGGTCAGGCCATCATGCAAGAACGTCTGGTTAATTTAGGCCTCCATTCGGCGACATTCCCGAATGGTGAATTACGTGGCCACACTTTCCACCATTCACAACTGGAAACCTCTGTTGAACTCTCAACACTGACTCAACCAGCACGAAAAGGATTGCGACCTGAACCACTATTTCAAAAAGGAAGATTAACCGCTTCATATATCCACTGGTATCTGCCATCGAATCCGGCTGTCGCCGCAGGACTGTTTCTGCCATGAGCAATGATCATCGTTTTAGTGAATCAGAATGCGCAGCCATTTATCGCGTCATTGCGGAACGCCGTGATATGCGCCACTTCTGCCCTGACCCGATTGAGCCCGCCATGCTAAAACGCTTACTTGCAGCAGCACACCAGGCACCCAGCGTGGGTTTAATGCAACCCTGGCGATTTATACGCATCACAGATTCCAAGCTGCGATCTGCCATTGCAACCCTGGTAGACGAGGAACGCACACGTACTGCGACCGCACTGGGTCAACGAGGTGAGGAATTCATGCGCCTGAAAGTGGAAGGAATCCGCACTTGTGGTGAACTATTTGTTGCAGCCCTCGCGAATGGACGTGAAAAACATATCTTCGGGCGTCGTACCCTACCTGAAATGGATTTAGCCTCAGTTGCCTGCGCGATTCAGAATCTATGGCTGGCTGCACGTGCTGAAGGATTGGGGATGGGATGGGTTTCCTTGTTTGAGCCTGAAGCGCTCGCCCGTTTACTGGCGATGCCCATGGGTAGCAAACCTGTGGCGATTTTGTGTATTGGCCATGTCGATGCGTTTTACCCGGCACCAATGTTGGCACAGGAAGGTTGGGCAGAAGAACAGCCATTGCAGGAACTTCTATTCCACAATACATGGGGAGCCACTGATTAATTCATGACCATAACCCTGATTGTATTTTCTGCATTGCTGCTTGATGCTTGGCTAGGCGAACCACATCGTTTTCATCCCTTGGTGGGATTCGGAAACCTTGCGCAAGCTGTTGAATGTTGGCTTTATGCGAACACCGCTATCCGTGGCTTGGTTGCCGTATTATTGCTACTGATTCCCTTAACCTTGCTCAGCACCTTAATAGCATCGCTACCTTGGCATTGGATGTCGGATGTTCTATTGTTATACCTCGCTATCGGGTGGCAAAGCCTGGGTATTCACGCCAGGAGGGTACAAAGCGCATTACTGGCTGAGAACCTTCTGGAAGCACGCCAGCAAGTGAGCAGGTTAGTCAGTCGCGACACCACCCTACTCGACCATGGCGGCGTGACCAAAGCTACGGTTGAATCTGTATTGGAGAATGGCAATGACGCAATTTTTGCCGCCATTTTCTGGTTTGTCGTTGCTGGTGCGCCAGGTACAATCGCCTATCGCTTAGTCAACACATTGGACGCCATGTGGGGTTATCGCAATGATCATTATTGTCATTTTGGCTGGGCGGCTGCGCGACTCGATGATGCGCTGAATTACCTGCCGGCACGGCTTACCGCACTGAGTTATGCCATCACCGGCCAGATGCACTGCGCGTTGAAATGCTGGAAAACTCAGGGCTCGATCTGGAAAAGCCCGAATGCCGGACCCGTCATGGCGGCTGGCGCAGGTAGTTTGGGCGTATCTTTGGGTGGCCCTGCCTGGTATCACGGCAGGCTCGAACAACGCCCAATCTTAGGGCAAGGTCACACACCCAATGCAAATGATATTGAACGGGCATTGGGACTAATTCGACGAACACTGCTACTTTGGTTAATGGTCATCGGTGTAGGAGAATGGTTTGCAAAACAACTCATCCTATCCGCCTGAAAAATTACACCATGGTGGTCGTTTACGCGCTGCCGCTGTGCGCTATAACCTTCCACTGGAAAATTGGGTTGATCTGTCAACCGGCATTAATCCCAATGGCTGGCGGGTTGAAGCCATACCAGCCGCTATGTGGCAGCGATTACCGGAAGATGACGATGAATTGGTTGAAGTGGCTTGTCAGTATTATGGCGCACCAGCGCTCTTGCCCGTCGCCGGCTCACAAGCAGCCATACAGGCGCTCCCACAACTACGCAGTTCGTCCCGCGTTGGCATACTCAACCCTGGCTACGCCGAGCATGCGCATGCATGGCAACGTGCCAATCATAGGGTAAAAACCGTCACGCCCGATCAAATAAATGACGATTTGCCCAACACAGATGTTCTCGTCATTATTAACCCCAACAACCCAACCGGTGCTTTTTTCCCAATTAAACAATTACTCGACTGGCATGCACAACTCGCTGAGCGTGGCGGCTGGTTGATTGTGGATGAAGCATTTATGGATGTAACGCCCGAGCAGAGCATTGCATCCTATGCCGCACGCCCTGGCCTTATCGTCTTGCGCTCACTGGGAAAATTCTTTGGCTTAGCCGGTGTACGGGTGGGATTTGTCTGTGCACATGAAACGTTTTTAGCACAATTGGATGCGCTGCTTGGCCCCTGGACCATCAGCACTGCTTCACGCTGGGTTGCCACTCATGCACTTCAGGACTCTACCTGGCATGAAACAACACGCCATCGACTTATTCAGAAGAGTAAACGCTTACAATTGTTACTGTCACAACATAATCTATCACCAGACGGGGGCTGTGCCTTTTTCCAATGGATGTGGTCATCACAGGCCGAATCTATCCATGAAATGCTTGCGCATCAGGGTATTCTGGCTCGCCTTTTTACCACACCACTCAGCCTACGCTTTGGGCTACCGGACACTGAAGCTGATTGGTCTCGATTGAACAAAGCACTGAAAGGAATTGCTGACAATAAGACATGAATACTCAAACACTGATGGTTCAGGGCACCACCTCTGATGCGGGTAAAAGTATGCTGGTAACTGCCTTGTGCCGCTGGCTCGCCCGGCAGGATGTCCGGGTAGCTCCCTTTAAACCACAAAATATGGCGTTGAATAGTGTGGTCACCGAAAATGGCGGTGAAATAGGCCGTGCACAAGCAGTCCAGGCTCTTGCCTGTGGGCTGGCACCCCATACGGACATGAATCCGGTATTACTCAAACCCAATACTGACATAGGGGCACAAGTGATTATTCATGGTCATGCGGTCGCTGATATGGATGCTTGTGGCTTCCATGATTACAAATCCGTTGCGTTAAAAGCCGTACTTGAGTCTTACAACCGGCTCACAGCCAACTACGAATGCATTATTGTTGAAGGTGCCGGTTCACCAGCTGAGATCAATCTGCGCGCCAATGATATTGCCAATATGGGTTTTGCAGAAATGGTCGATTGCCCGGTTATTCTCATTGCTGACATTGATCGTGGCGGTGTCTTTGCGCATCTGGTGGGCACACTGGCACTATTAAGCGACAGTGAGCAGGCACGTATCAAAGGCTTTATCATTAACCGTTTTCGTGGTGACCTTGCACTACTGCAACCAGGTCTGGACTGGCTGGAACACTACACCGGAAAACCGATTTTAGGCATTTTTCCCTACTTACATGGCTTGCATCTCGAAGCGGAAGATGCATTGCCCCGCTCACCGGAACTCGTCTCACCGAAAGAAGCTAAATGTATCAATATTATTGTGCCGATCCTGCCACGTATCAGTAATCATACGGATTTTGATCCGCTACGACTGCACCCACAAGTCAATCTTAGATTCATTGGCCCAGGTGACGCCATTTCAGCCGCCGATTTAATTATTCTACCTGGCTCAAAAAGTGTACGTGCGGATCTTGAATTCATACGCAAGCAAGGCTGGGAAGTTGCGATAAAAAAACACCTGCGTTATGGCGGTAAAGTCATGGGTATCTGCGGAGGATTCCAAATGCTGGGTAAGTTGATTGATGACCCGCAGGGATTGGAAGGTAAAGCGGGTAGCTGTTTCGGTATGGATTTGTTTGATATGACCACTACACTGGCGCCTGATAAACAACTCCGTAACGTATGCGGCACGCTTGCATTGAATGGGGCAACAGTGACCGGCTACGAAATTCATGCGGGCATTACCACTTATCACGCTTCTTATGAACCCGCAGTTCATTTCTCAGGTGGATCTGATGGCGCCATGAGTACGGATGGAATGATTCTTGGCACGTATTTACATGGGCTTTTTGAATCCTCGACCGCCTGTTCCGCGCTTCTTAACTGGGCGGGGCTAAATGAGGCGCAATCCTTTGATTATCATGCGCTACACCAAGACGCCATCAATCGCCTGGCTGACACGGTTGCACAACATCTTGATGTTACCCAGTTAAATAAACTACTGAGTTTAAATACGGTGCAGGCATGATCAATCTGCAGACATTGATTCTCGGTGGTGTTCGCTCAGGCAAAAGTCGATTAGCTGAACGCCTGGCACTCGACAGTAAACTTCCCGTTACCTATATTGCCACGGCCACAGCGCAAGATAAAGAAATGCATCAACGTATCGCGCTACATCGCGCTCACCGTCCAGAACATTGGCATGTCATTGAAGAACCAATCAAGCTGGGCGCCGCCATCTCAAAGCAAGCACTTAATGGACACTGCATTCTGGTTGATTGCCTGACACTCTGGCTAACAAATTTACTCATCGCCGAAAACGAATCCTTTTTTGAGCATGAACGTAAAGCCTTCTTTACAGCACTGCCCACAGTAACCAATCGAATTATTTTTGTCAGCAATGAAACCAATATGGGCGTAACTCCAATGGGTGAACTCAGCCGTCGCTATTGTGATGAAGTGGGTCAGTTACATCAGGCGTTAGCACAGCATTGTGATCAAGTTATCTTGACAGTCGCCGGTTTGCCACATGTTCTTAAAGGAGAGCGTTTATGAATGAAATGGCAGTCGTTGAATGGCTTTCTCAGCCTGTGGCCGACCCTGATATCAAAGCCGAACAAGCTGCGCGTTTACGTCAAATACAGCTGACAAAACCACCTGGATCATTGGGGCGCCTTGAAGACATTGCCATTCGTCTTGCCGCTTTACAGAGTACAACAAAACCCAACATTGATCATGTGCAAATCGCGATTTTCGCCGGCGATCATGGGGTTGCCGCAGAAGGGGTGTCCGCATTTCCTCAGTCGGTAACCAGTGAGATGATTAAAAACTTTGCCAACGGCGGTGCCGCCATCTGTGTATTGGCACGTTCCATAAAAGCACAACTCGATCTCATTAATTTGGGAACCGCCTATGACACAGGATTGCTCGATAATGTAAGAAGCCACAGCCTTGGACCGGGCACTGCCAATTTCACTCAAGCACCCGCAATGACAGATTCTCAGTTAGATCACTCGTTATATGCTGGCTATCAAGCGGTTGAACGTGCACAGTCTACTGATATGCAGTTATTTATCGGTGGCGAAATGGGTATTGCCAATAGTACGGCAGCAGCAGCACTTGCTTGTACCTTGCTCAATGCCTCTCCTGCAAAACTAACAGGCCCAGGAACTGGCCTTGATACTGATGGTGTCACACATAAACTGGGTGTCATCCAACGTGCCATTGATCTCCATACGCCTCACATCACATCACCCAGGGAGGCTTTGCGCCGTATGGGTGGTTTTGAGATCGCTGCGCTGGCCGGTGCATACATTCGTTGCGCTCAAGTGGGCATGCCTGCTATTGTTGATGGCTTTATCTCTTCCGTCGCAGCCCTTGCTGCGGAGCAGCTGCATCCTGGAATAAAAACCTGGTTGCTATTTTCACATACTTCAACCGAACCAGGTCACCGCCACGTGCTTGAAGCACTCAGTGCGAGGCCATTGCTTGATTTGCAGTTGCGTCTAGGAGAAGGCAGTGGTGCCGTGCTCATTGTCCCCATATTAAGATTAGCTTGTTCACTTCATAATGAGATGGCTACTTTTTCTGAAGCCGCTGTTTCCAACAAATTGACTTGAAATGAGAATATTTAGTCATATTGATTTACTGCGTCATGGAGAAATTCAGGGAGGGGGCCGTTTCTTTGGAAGCACGGATATCGCTTTAACTGAACATGGGTGGCAGCAAATGTGGACCAGGACTGAAATAAATTCACCCTGCTGGGATCACATCGTCACTTCGCCACTAATTCGCTGCGCAAACTTCGCACAAGCATTTGGTCTACACTATTCAATCCCAATAACGCAAGATGATCGAATAAAAGAATTTGATTTTGGTGTCTGGGAGGGTTGTTCTGCTGCCGAGTTAATGAACAGTGACGCTGAGTCATTAACCCGTTTCTGGAATAATCCAGCAAAATATACGCCAACAAATGCTGAATATTTAATTGACTTTCAGGCGCGCGTTTTATCTGCCTGGCACGACATTACATCTATTTATGCGGGACAAAGAATTCTGATTATTACCCATAGTGGGGTCATCCGAACTATCCTCTGTCATGTCCTGCAACACCCGATAGAGCGTCTGCTTGAGTTTGATGTTGCGTACGCAACCCTCCGGCATATTCAAATAGAAACGCTTGAAAATAGCCAACTTGCCACATTGATCCCAGATAGACCGACATGAGGGCACCTCTAAAAATCCATATTTGCGAGCAGCCGCTTTGCGGCTTGCCTGCTTACCCCGTTTCGTCACAATACTTCGTTGCTCACAAAAAAAGTTTCCTTACCTATCAATCATATGCTGCGTCAATATTTTTTATTCGCGCCTGGTCTTGTTTAGAACTCTGAATTTTTAGAGGTGCCCATGATCTATTCCTTCCTGATTGCCCTTCAATTCTTAACACAATTCCCGGTACGGTTTGATTCAAAACCGAGCCAGAAATTGATAGGTTACTCGATTGTCTTTTACCCGATCATTGGATTACTCATTGGATCCATACTTGCTGCACTTGGCTGGTTGCTGAGTGACGCTCCGCCATTGGTTGCCACCGCATTATTGCTCACTACCTGGGTGTTTCTGACAGGTGGACTACACCTTGATGGACTTGCAGATAGTGCAGATGCCTGGGTAGGTGGCATGGGTAACCGTGAGAAAACGCTGGCCATCATGAAAGATCCCTATTGCGGCCCGTCCGGTGTCGTTGCAATTGCAATGTTACTACTGCTTAAATTCGTCACACTCTATACTCTATTAGTAATAGATGAATGGATCATATTCATACTGGCCACTATGCTGGGCAGAACGGTGTTACCCCTGTTGTTTCTTACTACACCCTATGTTCGTTCCAACGGGTTAGGTTCTATTCTTGCCGCAAACTTGCCACGACGTACAAGTATCATTGTGGTTGCTACGACGGCTGCATTAATACCCCCGTTTGCTGGGATTCAAGCCCTGTGGTTACTTCTCTCAGCCTTCGTTATATTCTGGATACTACGTCACTTAATGTTAAGACGCATCGGGGGTACTACAGGGGATACTGCAGGCGCCTTAGTAGAAATAACAGAAACAACGATGCTATTGGCCGCTGTTTTAATGAAGGTTTAAAAAGAAATAAAGCTGTATGGTAAGCGTCCAACGCTGCCACCTATTATTTCTTCTGTTTTAGAGAATCAATGAAAACAGGTATCAATGGCAGCTGCGCGTTGGCCGCCACGTTCGGGACCGGTCAATAGCCAGTTCTTTTTACCCAACGCAATGGGCGGCATTTTCCACCGGATTGTTGTCGATCGGCAGATGGCCACTTTGTGCGTAGCGAATCAGACTGGGCCAACGTTTCAGGGTGTAATCCAAGGCTTTGGCGGATCCGCTGCCGTTCGCGGTGCGAACGCGGGTTTTGTCAACCAATCGTGCATGGTTTCCAGGACAGGCAGGCTTTTTTCTGCCCGTAATGGCTGACGAGCTTCGATGGTCAGGTTTGCATATTCCACTGAAAGCTGGGCGGATTCAAAAACCAACTGCAACAGTTAATGTTTAGTAATAATTTTTTCATCTTCATTCTGTAAAAGAGTTGTTAAATTTTGCTTATCTATGCCAACCGCCGCTAATCTACATAATTCTTTGCTAATGGTAGTATCTGCATTTCCTGGTCAAGTAGGTTTAACTGCTTTACCATTAAGTCAATATCATCCCATCCATTCTGGTCTGCCATGGGTATCCAGCGAGCACGCAAATAACCATAGCGGTCAATCATATATTCCATATGATCAGGAATTGTGCCGAGTCCCAGGAAATCAGGACGGCTAAGTGTGCGACGGTATAACGAATAACTTTGTGCAATCTCTGCCGCCCCCTCTGTTATCAGAGGAAAGGAAATTTCAGAAGCAATCAACTGCCTTGTTTCAGCATCAATCTCCTCTATTGAAGCTGCGAGTATGATTGTATTTTGTTCTCTTATCCTACTGTACTCCTGACTCAATTCCACCAGCCTATCTTTGGATTGCGGCCACGAAAAAGTGACAAGTAGCACAGACTCTTGCTTCCTAAAGTCTTGTAATAGGCCACTCGTGCCATCGTTTGTTCCGTAAAAGAAGTCTGGAGGCATGACGTACGGTTTGTTGGGAACTACTTCAGGCGTCAGGATGCGTGCTTGATAGCCACGGGACAAAGCATGAATATAGTTCACCAGATCCCATCGGTCATCTACTGAAAATTTATCTGCAAACCCTGGCATATCTGTATTTTTAATTCCATAGCTCAACCAGTGGTAAAAATCACCTGCAGTATGCTCTTCAGTATGTGGTTCAGTTAGCATATCCGGCATTACAGTTGAAAATGTTCTTGATAAAATGCCATTACCTTTCCCTTGTGGGCCATGGCAAGCTACGCAACTTTCGTTATAAAGTGTTGCTCCATGCGCGATAGACACAGCATCAAATGGAATGGGTGTTTTACGATATGTTTCAGGATAAGCTTCTATAGAAAGTGGTGGTAAAGCCACGGCAAATCCGGCAATTATCAAAGTTAATGATATTCCAATTGAACGTTTCAAATTCCATTTCTTAAGTCTACTCAACAACAGTGCAATGATTCCCATTACAAATATAGCAAATCCAAGCCAGACTTGAGTTACAACAGCGGTTGATCCCCAAGTCGCAACTATAGAGAATCTAAAGGGAAGAGGCCATTCCTCAATGACCGCAAGTTTTGCCGGCGTTATATTTGCTAAGATGGTAGCTGATAGCAATAATATCAAAGCCAAAAGATATTCAGCTTTAACCCATTTCCGCATTTTCTTGGCACTGTCACTTAGCAGATCAAATCCCCTGGCTTGTGTAAACGTTGGCAAACAGGTTGAGCGAACATTATTCGCAATCATGAGTATGAGCGCAAGCAAGGCCAGTTTCGTACTTAACATCCAGCCATAGGGTGTCGCGACCAATGCTGCATAATGTCCGTCAAATGTTCGATCCGCGACTAATATACCGGTAGTGATGATCAGAATCATTACGGGTAAAGCTAAGCTTGAGAAACGCTTAAGCGTTTGAATATCACTGTCGAGCGTTAATTTTTCAATATTTTCTTTCTTAAGATAGTCAACTAGCAGGATGAGAAATGCCGGTAGCGATCCTAGCCAGATTCCACCAAGAACAATATGTAAAGCATAGGGTAATACTGCCACAAAAGAAAACTCCTCTGCCGCAGTGTGACTGACAAGCGATCCGGCTATGAGTGGAAAAGTTGCAAAGATGGCACAAAGTATATAATGCCAGTGCGCTCTTATTGAATTTCTAAGATAGAGTACAACAGCGAATAAGAGAAATACTAATACTACTCGACCTGCCCATATATGGCCCATCCGGGTGTCTTCAATAATACCCAGCCAGACAGCTGGCTGCAGTGCTTTAGCAAGATCACCTGTCGCTTGCGCGGCAGAAGTTGCTAATATCGCCAGCAGTCCAATAACGATGCTAACAACTAACCAGGGAAAAATTTGTTCAACACGACCTATCCATGGTCTCAGGAGCTTATTGTTACTACTTCCGGCGATTGCAAGAAATACACAACTACCTAATAGTGTCATATTTGCTGCAAGTTGGAACCAACGAGCTATCGCAGCGATAACTTCTATCATTTTTTCTGTGCTATATTTTTCACTGTAAAGTCATAGGCTGATTCAACCACATGCCCATCAACGGATAGAATACGATATTTTACTGTATATCTTCCAGGCGCAATATCAGGTAGCGGCAAAACTACCGACTTTAGATCTTCGTAAACAAGTTCAGGATTTGCTTCTGTAATTGAATTTTTATTTGAATCAAGAACTGAAATTGAAGCATAACTCCCTTCAATTTCCTCATTGAACCAAAGTTGGATCTGTTTTGGTGCTGTAGAAAGTGTTGCCCGTCTGGGTGGCTCTGATTTGACCAGTGTTGCATGCGCCTGTGCAGGCGACCCTTGCACAAGCACTGCAAGTAACATCATGGTCACCACAGTAGGAAACAGCACTCGCTTTATATCAGCGACTAAAAAGGTTTTTAATTCCATAATTATTAACTCCTTCATTTTCACCGTCAGTGAATGTTTAAAGCCAATACCCCACACATACGCTGTGAGTCAGTACTTAAAACGATCAAATGTTCAATGATAGATTAAAATGTACCTTATGAATCGGCAGTCACATTAGGCTTACGACGGCTGCGCATAAAGAAGAATGCCCCTGCTGCTACAATTACAATACCTGGAAGGACCGTTGTCATAAAACTATTTTTTCGCCCTTCACCAACTGAAAATGGAAAACGGGAAACGTACGTTTCTGCACCGCCGGTAACCGTCACCAATCCAACAAATTTACCCTTCTCTGGAAAGGTGTGATCCAAGGTAATTGAAGCCGTTGGATATACTTGGGGTGGCAGATGATAAACGGTAATCTCGTCCAGGTTCGCTTCT
>JAUXRH010000095.1 GCA_030682075.1 Nitrosomonas sp. | reverse complement strand
AGACCAGGCGCGAATAAAAAATATTGACGCAGCATATGATGGATAGGTAAGGGAATATTTTTTGTGAGCAACGAAGTATGGTGACGAAACGGGGTAAGCAGGCAAGCCGCAAAGCGGCTGCTCGCAAATATGGATTTTTAGCGGTGCCCTTAAGCATAATCATTCAAACTCCTCAGTTGCCGCGTGACGGGATTGATTCAAGGCATTCCCGGAAACAGGAATTTTTGTTCTACTCTTGATTCCGCCATGTTTATCCTTATATCAATGGTAACCAGATTGATAAGAGGAAGTTATGATTACCGTTCGAACGCCCGCAGTGGCGGGCTTATTTTACCCTGCAGATAGGCAACAACTTGCGCAGGATGTGCAGCAGTTGCTGGCCGAGGCAAGGCCACTGGATGTCACCCCCAAAGCACTGATTGTGCCCCACGCAGGGTATATTTATTCAGGCGCCATCGCGGCGACGGCTTACGCCACACTGCGCTCGGTGGCTTCGCATATCAGACGGGTGATACTGCTTGGCCCAACGCACCGTGTTGCGGTTCGTGGTTTGGCATTGCCGGGAGTGGATGCTTTTGATACCCCGTTGGGGCAAGTGATGTTAGACACAACGGCAATGAACGCCATTGCGCATTTGTCGCAAGTTACGATCAGTAAAGAAGCACATGCGTTGGAACACTCGCTGGAAGTGCAATTGCCATTCCTGCAAAGTATCTTGCCGGATTTTACGTTGTTACCCTTGGCAGTTGGTAGCGCTTCAGCTGAAGAAGCAGCCGAGGTACTGGATGTTCTGTGGGGTGGTGAAGAAACATTGATTGTCATCAGCTCTGATCTTTCGCACTATTTGCCATACACCACGGCGCAGCGTGTCGATAACGAAACCATACAATCCATTTTAAAGTTGCAGCAACCCATCACCCATGATCATGCCTGTGGTGGCACACCCCTCAGTGGCTTGATTCTCGCCGCACGAGCGCACCATCTCACTCCGCACTTACTCGATCTGCGCAATTCCGGTGATACCGCAGGTTCATGCAATCAGGTGGTTGGTTATGCTGCTTTAGCTTTTGTGGAAGAAGACGCATATGTCACCCGAGCAAGGTAAACAATTGCTGCGAATCGCACGTGCGACCATTTGCAGTGCTTTAAATGCTCCCTATTCGACGTCAGAGCCAGTTGATGAAACGGCGCTATGGCTTACCGAACCGGGCGCCACTTTTGTCACTCTCACGCAACATGGAGGATTGCGCGGCTGTATTGGGACATTGCAAGCACACCGACCATTGCTGATTGATGTCAAAAGTAACGCCGTATCCGCCGCCTTGTGTGATCCGCGTTTCCTGCCATTGACGCGAGCGGAATTTGCTGAAGTGAGCGTTGAGGTTTCGCTGCTCACTGCGCCACAATCTTTTGGCTTTACTGATGAAGCTGATGCGCTGGCGCAATTACGTCCTGGCACTGATGGCCTCGTGTTTGAGTATGGGCAAAATCGTAGCACTTTTCTGCCCCAGGTATGGGAAAGCCTCCCACAACCGCAGCTGTTTCTTGCTGAGCTGAAACGCAAGGCGGGTCTGTCCCGTGGTTTCTGGGCGGAAGGTATCAAGCTGTCGCGTTATACCGTGACTAAATGGTGCGAATCTGATGTGATCGAGGAGTATTCAAATGGATGAACCGATTAGTTCTGCCGAGCAGTATCCGGCCAGGTATTGGCACCATCTGGATGATGGCCGCATTCAGTGTGACCTGTGCCCGCGTGACTGCAAACTGCATGATGGGCAGCGTGGCGCCTGTTTCGTACGGGGTCGCGTTGGCGCTACAATGGTACTCACGACTTATGGACGATCTTCCGGATTCTGTGTTGATCCTATCGAGAAGAAACCACTGAATCAGTTTTATCCCGGCAGTAGTGTTCTGTCATTTGGTACCGCTGGCTGTAACCTGGCATGTAAATTCTGCCAGAACTGGGACATTTCCAAATCACGTAGTTTCGACAAGCTTGCTGATCAAGCCAGCCCGGAAGAGATTGCGCGGAGTGCAAGGCAACTGGGGTGCAAGAGTATCGCTTTTACTTACAATGACCCCGTCATCTTTGCTGAATATGCAATGGATGTAGCCGACGCCTGTCATGCTTACGGCATCAAGGCGGTGGCGGTGACGGCCGGTTATATTCATGCCGCACCACGCCGTGACTTTTTTGCCAAAATGGATGCGGCCAATGTAGATCTCAAAGCATTCACTGAGGAATTCTATGTCAAGCAAACGGGTTCACATCTGCAACCGGTGCTGGATACCCTGAAATATCTCAAACATGAAACGGATGTCTGGTTTGAACTCACGACATTATTGATCCCAGGCCTCAATGATTCAGCCCAGGAAATCACTGAGATGTGTGCATGGATCGCCAAGGAACTCGGTGTGGATGTACCGCTGCACTTTAGCGCTTTTCACCCAGACTATAAAATGACCGGGATTCCGGCCACGCCGATAGAAACCCTGATTCAAGCGCGGAAGATTGCGCAGGATGCAGGATTACACTATGTCTACACAGGAAATGTACACAACAGCGAAGGAGATACTACCTATTGTCCGGCCTGTGGCGGTAGTCTGATTGTGCGTGATTGGTATGAAATTAAACAATATCGACTCACTGCTGATGGTCATTGCCCGGATTGTAAGACACAGATCGCAGGCCGATTTGAAAAATTCGAAGGACAATTTGGCAGGCAGCGTATTCCCATTGTTATAGGAGCAACCGCATGAATACGGTACATATTCCAGCCGACTCGATCGAACTCGACGGTGAACTGATATTGCCACCCGCCACAACGAGTGTGGTGCTGTTTGCGCACGGCAGCGGCAGCAGTCGCTTCAGTCCACGCAATACTTTTGTTGCCGATGTGCTACAGCAACGAGGTATTGGCACCTTGCTGTTTGATCTACTGACGCGTGCAGAGGATCAGGATTACACCATGCGTTTCGACATCGAGCTGCTGACGCGGCGTCTGCTTGCAGCTACTGCCTGGCTCCAGGCTAACCCGGAAACGCGAACCCTGCGTATCGGGTATTTTGGTGCCAGTACGGGCGCAGCCGCAGCGCTGCAGGCGGCGGCAGAAATGGGAAACAAGATCGCCGCTGTGGTATCACGCGGCGGTCGCCCCGACCTGGCAGGAGAAGCTGCCTTGAGTCGGGTGACGGCCCCAACGCTGCTCATTGTCGGCAGCATGGACTACGGTGTGATTGAACTGAACGAGCAAGCTTATGCATTGCTACCGTGCGAGAAAAAGCTTTCTCTTGTTACTGGCGCGACCCATTTGTTTGAAGAGCCGGGTACGCTGGGACAAGCGGCGCGGGATGCGGCTGACTGGTTCGTAAAATACTTGTCATGAGGTTGGTTTCATGTCGAGGGTGAAATTGCGCGTCAGAATACGGGGATGTTTTTAACTTGCTCATCATTTACTTTTGGCAAGTGAATCTTTAGTACTCCATTCTTATAGCCTGCTTTAGCCTCTTCAGTATTGACCGTGCGTGGCAGCGGGATGGCGCGCTGGAATGCTCCATAGGCGCGTTCCATGACATGATAAGCGCTGCCGTGGGTTTCGTGTTCAAAGTGTTTTACCCCACTCAGGTAAAGGATGTTGCCATCGACCGTAATTTGGAAGTCTTCTTTTTCCATACCTGGTACCTCGATCCGCACCAGGATCTCTTTGTCCGTTTCTTCCACCTCTCCAGCCAGCAAACTCCAACTTGGAAAGCCGGGAAGCTGGCTGCTGCTTTCCGCGTTCACTTCATCCTTATTACGCGCAAAATGTGTCAGTGCTTCATTACTGCGGCTGAGTAATTCATGCCACCCTTCCGTAAGATTTTCCCACGTGCGATTCAGCCCGCGACCAATACTTTCCCCAACCTGCTTTAAGGAATCCAGCATATTCAACCCCCTTTTATTGATGAAAATTATCTGCAACCGCGATCATCGCCGTATGCATACTTGCGCCAGAATACCAGCCAGCATACGATTTCATCGTGCGCTCGTGTTAACGTACCCAATCGATGCGCAGTAGATTTTCCTCCGCTTGATAGTGAAACTCCAGGTTGCCATGATAAACATGGTGCAAAGCCCTGCCGATACCACGCGCGAGATGAATGTCAGTCGTTGTTACCCGTGTTGCCTTATCTTCCTCTATCACTTTTATAATCCGTGTGAGTGGATACTCGACTCGTTCATACTCTTCATAATTATGTACCAGGCGCATAATTTCCTTACGATGGGAAAGGAAAAAGCCGCCGTTCAGGGTCAGATACCCAGCGGGACAATTAATCTGTACGCGAAGGCAGGCAGGACAGATTCTCTGATATGAATCTTCCTGACTTATGAGCCACTGCCACCGCCCTTCTTGAAACACGGCACTACAGCTTGGGCAAACAGTTGGTTTAGATAACTTATTTCTGGTGTTGTCGGTATCGTCGATCTGCGCTTGCAAGAGGCCACTGCGGCGAGGAATTGTGTGAGAAGTATTGGAGATAATTTTTGTTCCCATAACATTACCTCTGCGTAATTCATCCGCTTGATATTAATTCGCAGCCTGCGTTTTGCTGTATTTGAATGTACTGGTTAAGGTTAAACTTTATCGGTAATTGCCCGGATTGCAGTGAAATGAATAGCAATTTGAAGTCGAGGCTAAAATTTCTCCGTCGCTTCTGAAGCAGAAAGTAACCGGCACAATGCGCGGTTACTTTCTACCTGCTACAGGATCTTTCTACTATTTAATTTCTATCCGTTTGGCGGCGCGTCCGTTTGTCTTGGGCAGTGTCAGATCGAGTGTGCCGTTTTCATACCTGGCTTCAGCCTTGGTTTCATCCACATCACTATCCAGCGTAAAGCTTCGGTAGCTCGACCCTTGATAACACTCGCGATAAATAATTCTTTCGCCTTCCTTTTCCTCTTTTTCCTTTTTTGTTTCTGTACTGATAGAAACACGGTTACCATCAACTTGTACCTTAATGTCTTCTTTTTTTACGCCCGGAATTTCTGCGTGGATGGTATAGGCAGTGTCGTTTTCGGTTATATCGATCTTGATCAGGGATGTCGCTTCTATTTCATTGAAAAATGGGCGTATTGCAGAACGCTTGAACCATTCGTCCATGTTGGTGAACGGATCGAAACGAGCGATATCACCAAAAAGCGGGGAACGTTTAACAATATCTACCATGGTATGACTCCTTTAAAAGTAAAAAATAACACCCTATCGTCATGACTGAAAATTAATTGCCGCCAACGGGTGCCTGCTGGTTTCCACTTTTCAGTCCTGCTTTCCCAAGACAGCGAGAATTCGTTGAAACTCGGTTCGGACAGTTGCTGGCGAGCGTTTTAAGCGGGCAGCAAGAATCCTCGGGTTTGTTGTTTGCAAAGCTAAGCTTGCTTCAATTAACTCACGAAGCGCAGGGGTAAGCACTTTTTTGTGATCTATTGCCGCGATAAAGGACGACGCATCAATATTTGCACTTTTCAGATCAACTTCACGCTGGTACGAGTCAGTTAACAAAGAACTTGCCGTTTTTTGTTGTTTCACTTAAACCTGCCTCTCTTATCAATTACCCGGAGGGTCATCTTAAAATTTCTGGGATAACAAGGGAATAAGCACATTGCTTATTTTTATCTAAGCAGAATGCTTATTAATTTGTGGGTGGTGATTTACCGCGAGTAATGGACTTTTGCCATGTATTCAGGTCTTACAGGCCGACAGACGCCTGGGATGAAAGGGCGGAACGATCAATGCCTGGCTTTAGAGGTGCCCTTTAGTTTAGAGGCGTTGTCGGGTGGAAGGTCGGCATCATGGCTAAGGGAAGGTTTCTGTTTGAATGATATTGCAGCTGATCGCCAGACGAACGAGCTGGGCGGTATTCTGTAATTTCAACTTTTTCATGATGTTGGTATGATGCACGCCGCCAGTTTTGGGGCTGATGGAGAGCGTTTCAGAAATTTGTGCGATTGAATTTCCCTCCGCGATCAATTTGAATATCTGGAACTCGCGTGCAGTCAGCATGTTTAGTGGGTCTTCATGAGTTGGCTTAAAGGTCGTCATGCTGACCGTGATGCTTGAGGCTAACGCCGGGTCAATATAGGTTTTTCCCTGCTTCACCAGACGTATCGCCTGAACCATCTGCTTTGCACCACTTTGCTTGGTGATGTAACCCATCGCACCTGCCTTTAGCGCACGCTTGAGCAAGGTTTCATTGGCATGCATGCTGAATATCAGAATACATGCATCAGGATTTTTTGTCTTGATCCGATGAATTGTCTCAAGGCCACCAATACCTGGCATGTTAAGGTCAAGAATCAGTACATCGGGTTTATGCTCCTGATAAAGGTGGCAGGCCATTTCTCCGTCGTCAGCCTCCGCTATTACCTGAATGTCCGTTGTGCTTTCGAGCAAGCGGCGATAACCGGTGCGGACCACTGGATGATCATCTGCCAGAATTACCGTAATTGGCGTATTTGTGAAGTCAGGCTTCATCAGCTTTTATCCTTTTATTAAGGCCGTCAAGCGGCAACTTGACGTTAATCTGTGTTCCATCGTTTGGCGCACTATGTAATGTAAACTCACCCCCTGCTGCAATGGCCCGTTCACGCATTCCCAGCAGTCCCAATCCCTTGGATCTCTCCCCGACCTGATAGCCTTTGCCGTTGTCTTTCACGCTCAGTAACAGGGTGTCAACGGCGCCAGTGACATCTGCTATACGGCGCAGGTGTATCTGCGCCCAGGTGGCCTCAGCGTGGCTGCAGATGTTGTTGAGTGCTTCTTGAGTAATGCGATAGACCGTGATATTGATGTGTTCGTCCAACTCATCGAGCTCGCCCTCGAGTTTTAATTCGAGCGCGGTATTGCTATGGTGCGAGCACCAATATTCCTTCAGTTCCAGCAAAGCATCTTTCAGTCCAAGCGTATTCAGTTGTACGAGACGCAATTGATGCAGCATGCTGCGTATCACTTCGTGAGTTTTGGTGACACATTGACTAATGGCTTGAGCACTTGCGTTAATGGTGGATTCTTTGAAGCTACGATTGGCAATCGTTTCAGCTTCCGCATAAATGGCTGTCAGCCATTGACCCAATTCATCATGCAATTCGCGTGCGAGAAGGCTTCGTTCCTCCTCCTGGATCTTAAACAGGTTTTGCATCAGCTGCCGATTTTCCTGCAACAATCGGATCTTTTGATTCGTTGTTTCCTTGAGTTGGTTGATGTTGGTCATTACCATGCGGCAAGTGTCGCTATCCTTCACCCTTGAACTCTCAAGGCGGACGTACTTCTCCTTGTGCCGGGAGTCTTTTATCTTTAGTTCGATCACGCTATTGTCAGAAGACTCAAAAATTTGCTGCAGATAGTGAAAAAATGCGTTACTTTCCTTTTGCACAAGGTAAGCGACAAAGGGTTTTCCCAAAAGAGATACGCGTTCTACATTCAGCATAATGGAAGCAGTCAGGTTGATTTCCTGGATATATCCTGCTTTGTCCAGGGTCAGATAACCCACTGGGGCATAATCATAGAGACTGGCGAAGCGGTCGCGAGATTCTTCCAGTTGTTGTTGCGTACTTCTGAGTTCGTCATTCTGCATCTCCAACTCTACCTGGTGAATCTGAAGCTCGGCCAGCAACTGCATTTTGCTGCGGGCTTCTTTATCATCAAACCTGTTTTTGCCACCCTTATTCTGATTCATGTGATCTCCCTCTCGGTCAGTGCGACTGCGGATGGATTGCCCGCTTCGTTTAGCAATAGTGAAGTTGTCAACCATATTTTGAACAGACGGCCATTTTTGGCGCGGCGCAAGGTTTCGCAAGGAGGCGCTGTTTCGCCCTGTTCCAGCTGCGCAAACTTGACCAGGTTTAACTCCTGATTCCGATTTCCTTGTTCCTCGATAATTGTCGTCAGCTCTTCATTAGTAGACTGCAACTCCTCCTTGGCGGTTTCTAATTCCTCATTGGTGCTTTGTAACTCTTCGTTGGCTGATTGGATTTCTTCATTGGCAGATTGCAATTCTTCATTGGTCCCTTCCTGTTCTTCAATGACAGACCGCATGTATTCCCGCTCAGCGAGCAGTTCACTTTCTAATTCTTTAATGCGTTGATTCCTGTTGCCTGTGCTATGCGTTTCCGCTCGTAAACTGGTTTTTTGAACGGGTAATTCATTGCCAGGTTCAAACAGTACTAAATAACTGGGTGCGATGGTCTCCTGGCTGGAGGAAAGGGGTATTACCTGTAGATTTATATTTCTGCAGCTATTTGCATGGTGCAGGGTTATTCCTTCCTTGCGTACGCTACAGTGTTCCTTGATAGTATGATGCACGGCGGCGCGCAGATGCACCACCAGCTCCTGACGCGCCATCTTCAGCAGATTCAAGCTGGCACTGCCAGCGGACGGTTCGATATAGGGACCCGTCTGGCCGCGAAAATGGAGTATTTGCATGTTCTGATCAATGATCACACTGGGTGGGCCGTATTTCTCCAGAATTAACTTCTCAGCAACTTGCTGAACTTCGATCGCTGGAGTTATCTGCGTCTGGGCAGGCTTGAAAGCCAGAAATGGAATATAAGGTGCGGCGGAAAAGGCAATATTTGTTTGACCTGGCAGAGATTTGCGACTATAAATTTTGCTTTTTTTATCTATCAGCGAAAAAAGTGAAGCCTCGCTACCGATGGTTTCCGACGTACCTAACATCAGGATGCCATCAGGACGCAAAGCATAATGAAAAGTATGCAATACTTTTTTCTGTAGTACAGTGCCTAGATAAATAAACAGGTTGCGGCAACAAATCAGATTGAGACGCGAGAAAGGAGGGTCCTTGGTAACATTTTGCACCGCGAACACGCAGACATTACGGATAGTCTTGCAAATCTGGTAACCGACTGCGGTCTTGATAAAAAATCGCCTCAGACGCTCCGGCTCGACGTCTTCAGCGATGCTGGGAGGATAAATGCCCTGTCGTGCCTTGTCGATGGCGTCTTTATCAATGTCGGTTGCAAAGATCTGAATCGGCGTGGTGTTGATCTGATTGCCGAGAAATTCAAACAATACGATGGCAAGAGAATAAACTTCCTCGCCGGTGGAGCAGCCCGGTACCCAGATGCGGAGTGCCTGTTTTCTGGAATCCTCGGTGATGAGGCGGGGGAAAATTGTGTTCTTGAGTGCTTCGAAAGTATCCGGATCACGGAAGAAACTGGTGACATTGATGAGCATGTCATTAAATAAAATACCCAGTTCTTTCGGGTGTGCTTGCAAAAGCTTGACATAATCTCTTATTTTGTCCACCTGATTCAGTACCATTCGCCGTTTAATACGGCGCCGGATGGTATTGTGCTTGTAATAGGTGAAATCAACGCCTGAACGCTCACGCAACAATATGAAAATTTTGTTGATGTCATTGTCTTCCTTTGGCGTTTCTGGTGCGATACCGAGCAGTGCTGGTCGTAGATAAGGGTGTTGCGCTATTCGAGTCAATTCCCGGGCAATTTCCTCCGGAGTCAGGACAAAATCCACATGGCCGGCGGCGATGGCGCTGCGCGGCATACCGTCATATTCGGCGGAGTCTTCACTTTGTGCAAACGTAATGCCGCCTTCTGCCTTGATGGCTTGCATGCCCTAGGTGCCATCCGACGCTGTGCCTGAAAGAATAACCCCAATTGCATTGTTCTGTTTATCCAGCGCCAGGCTACGGAGAAAATCATCAATTGGAAGATGACCGCCGCGCACGTCCGTGCGTGGCATCAGGTGTAATACATTATGCAGCAACGCCAGGCTGTAGTTGGGTGGCATAACATAAACGTAGTTGGGTTCAATCTGCATGCCATCGCGTATTTCGCGGACTGGCATGGTGGTTGCGCGCGTCATCAGCTCGGGCAGTAGACTGACATGTTTGGGATCGAGATGCTGCACTAGAACGAAGGCCATGCCAGTATTGGTGGGTAGCGCCATAAGCAGCTTGGTGAACGCGCTCAATCCACCGGCGGAGGCACCAATGCCGACAACCGGAAATATGTTTGCTTCGGTGAGCATTTTTCTCTTATTTTCATCTTCATCTTGTTTGGTGGCACCGGGATGGGCGGGTTTTGTTTCTTTAATCATGTTCAAAGCCTCGTTTGAGGTTTTCTTCTGGGAAGAATTCGCGCTAACCTGCTAAATTAATACAAACTATATTACGCTGAATCAAAAGCTGGCGGTGACTGGATTCAACCGACTCAAGATTGATCTACTCCGCAAAGGGTGGATCAAATATAATAAATAGCGCCACACAACAGCCCAGCCTTGATGGCAATCAGGATTTGTCGGTTGAGCTCTGATATAGCTTACAGCATAGTATCTTCAAATACCTGCACATTTGACTGAGGAGTTTGGGTGATTTGTCAATACAATTAAATATCCTGGCATTCGTTCTGGGGGCTTGTTTTTTGCAACAGCAGGCGGTGTTGCCGGATAGGGTGTGGATGTGGGGGCTGCTGCCCATCATTCTTCTGACCGTATGGCTATATTGGCGTTACCAAACGGTTGTTCTGGTGGTAACGGGAAGAATTTTGTTGTTTGTGTTTTTTCTGGGGGTCGGATTTTTCTGGGCCGCTATTTTTGCACACTTGCGGCTGGATGATGCGCTCCCGCAGGCGTGGGAAGGTCGTGACATTCAACTGGTCGGTATTGTGGCAAGTCTGCCGCAAGCGAGCGATCGAAGCGTACGATTTCAATTCGACGTAGAACAGGTATTAACCGCAGGTGCGGTTGTCCCAAAGCGTATCTCACTTTCCTGGTATCAGGAACGTAAGGCACAGGCCAGGGATAGGGTATGGTCACCAATTAATGCAGGTGAGCGCTGGCAGATAACAGTACGTCTTAAACGGCCACACAGCAACGTTAACCCACATGGTTTCGATTACGAAGCCTGGGCGTTGGAACGTAATATTCGGGCGGTTGGTTATGTGCGCCAGGCTGAAGACAATCTGCGCCGGGATCAAATGGTTAATCGACCTATTTACTGGATTGAGCACTCCCGCCAGAAAATTCAACAGCGCTTTTCCCGGATTCTATCGGATCATGCCTATGCCGGTGTGCTGATCACCCTTGCAACCGGTGATCAACGCGCTATTCCACGCGATCAATGGCAAATCTTCACACGTACAGGCACCAACCATCTGATGGCGATATCCGGGCTCCATATCACGATGGTTTCGAGCATCGTCTTTGCAATAATTTATTGGCTATGGCGTTGGAGTCCTTCTCTGGTGTTGCGCATACCCGCACGCAGAGCTGCTGTTATTGCTGGATTGATCGTGGCACTGGGCTATACCCTGCTTTCTGGTTTTGCAATCCCGGCACAACGAGCATTCTGTATGTTGGCAGTGGTCGCCATTGCTTTATGGAGAGGGCGTTTCACATCGGCGACGATGGTACTTGCCTGGGCTTTGCTGCTGGTGGTGATGCTCGATCCATGGGCCACGCTGTCGCCAGGTTTCTGGCTATCGTTTGGTGCCATCGCCATCATTATGCTGGTCACTGTGGGTCGTATTGGTCGAATGCACTGGCTGACCGGCTGGCTGCGGGTTCAGTGGGCCATCACGCTGGGTTTAATTCCCTTGTTGCTGGCTATGTTCCAGCAGATGTCGCTGGTATCACCTATCGCCAATGCAATTACTATTCCATTGGTGAGTCTGGCGGTAGTGCCATTAACGCTATTGGCGACCCTGCCATTTTTTGACTTTCTTCTGCCACTCGCGCATGGGGTGTTGAGTAGCGGCATGGCGCTATTGCAATGGTTAAGTGATACGCCACAATCTGTCTGGCAACAACATGCGCCACCGGCATGGACCGTCGCGGTGGCCATCATTGGCATTGCCTGGATGTTGCTGCCGGGTAGCCTGGGACTGGGATTTTTTTCCGGCTTTCCGGCTCGCTGGTTGGGTGTGGTTGCAATGTTGCCGATGTTTCTGGTATTGCCACCCAGGCCAGCAACGGGCGAATTATGGTTAACGGTGCTGGATGTTGGCCAGGGATTGGCGGTGGTGGCACGCACCGAACATCATGCCTTATTGTTTGATACCGGACCAGATTTTGGCGCGACCGATAGTGGTCATCGTATTATTGTCCCTTTTTTGCGGGGTGAAGGTATTCGCCAGCTCGATGCATTGATTGTGTCGCATGCGGATTCAGATCATAGTGGCGGCGCTTTGTCCGTGCTGGATGCGGTGCCGGTTTCATGGTTGATATCAACCATGAATGATGACCATCCGATACAACAAACCCCAGTAAACAAACGGCAATGCCTTGCCGGTGAATCGTGGCAATGGGATGGCGTTCATTTTGAATTACTGCATCCACTCAGGGAAAGTTATGAAAACCCCGGACGCGACACCAATGCATCCAGCTGTGTCTTAAAAATCACGACCGATCATGGCAGTGTGCTGTTGCCTGCCGATATTGGGAAGCAATCCGAGTATGCACTGCTTTCTCGTGCAGGCGACACACTTTCCTCAACTGTGTTGATTGCGCCGCATCATGGCAGCAATACATCCTCTACGGCGGCATTTATTCATCAGGTAAATCCTGAATTAACCATTTTTACGGTGGGTTATCGTAACCGTTATGGTCATCCCCGGGAAGAAGTCATGGAACGTTATCGTATATCAGGGAGTGAGTGGCTGCGCAGTGATGCCGATGGCGCCATTTTGTTGCGCTTTGCAGCGGGCGGCCTGTCAATTGATGCTTGGCGAAAATCGCATCGTCGTTACTGGCAACGAAATGATTTGTTTTAGGCTGGGTTTATTCAGAATTTTGTTAACCTTCTGTTGCATTTGCAGGTAATTGGATGTCATAAAAAACGACTGTAAACGATGTTCCCTGGCCCGGCTCGCTGGCTACATTAATTTGTAGTTTGTTATTTTCTGCGGCTATTTTGACAATGGATAACCCCACGCCACTGGATGTTTTATTGTGCATAACGGCACTGGGCGCATAAAAATATTCGTTAAAAATATTGGGTAAGTCCTTGCTTTCGATACCAATGCCATGATCGGTAATGGTAATGGTAGCCGTGTTATTTTTTTTATCAATGGCAGATGTGATTTCTACCAACGCGTTATCGTATGAATAAGTAATCGCATTTGAAATGATGTTCTCAAGGAGTATTTCCAACTGGTCAGAAATGCCATGAAAAATAAAATTATCAACGGATATTAAAAGATCAATCTCTTTGGAGCTGGCAACAGGCATCAATTTTTCGATGCAATTATGAATGGTTGTTTCAATATCGATCGCTTCAAAAGTGGCCGTGTTGAGACAGGTTTCTTTCATCCGTTCAAGCCTGAGTAAATCCAGAATTAAACAGGACATGGCTTGGGCGCGACTATCAATTCTCATCAGGGCCTCTTTTGTTTCAGCAGAAGCTTCGCCACAATAGCCCGCTTTTATCAGATTGATCTTGCTGCGAATGGCATCAAGCGGAGACTTGAGCTGGTGTGTCATCAGTACAGCGTATTGATCCTTATCCGTCTGTGCCTGATTGATGCGTTTGTAGGCATCAAGGAGATGGCTTTCATGGGTTCGTACAACAATTGAAAGTCTTGAAACAACATACCAAACCACAATAAACAAGATGTCGAGAGCGAACATCCATAATAGAACCTTGTTTCGGTGTAAACTTTCGGCGGATATGCGGGAGTCTATCAGTATCGATTGTGGTACTTGAATAAACATAGAGTTTTCGATCAGCAAGACAATCGTATACATGCCACAAACCAGAATTGTTACCAACAAGCTCTCAATGGTGGAAAAGAAGATACACGCCAGTACGATGTGCAGAATGTAAAAAAAGGAAGCCGGTGTTTCGGTACTGCCGACATAGTGGACAACGACTGACAAACAGATCAGGTCGATAATAATCTGTGCCCAAAGAAGGATCGATGGCGAGTTATATTTACTTGGCTGGCAGTAATCTAAAATATAAATATAAGCAAAATTTACAGCACTTAATATGATTGTGATGGCCATTGGCCAGTTTTGTTGTTCGATAATCCCAAGTTGGGTCAATGTCTCGGAAGCAAATAAGACCAGGATTTGGAAAAGAATCAGTACGCCAATTACCGCCCATCGGAAAATGATAAACCAGCGGATATTGCTGACTAAAATCTCATCACTGAGTTTTAGCCCGTTTATTCTTATTCCGGGTAATGAAATTTGATCCTTTGGCTCGTTCCAGAAGAACTCGAAATTTGCCATGATCGATTATCTTTTTATGAAGAACTTGCGGTAGATTCGGGATTGCCCAGACGATCTTGAATGATGGATAGCAAGCTCACCGGTTCGACCGGTTTTTCAATAATACAGACCCACTCGTGAGACCCATTCTCAAAATAGGGCCGGATCATATCGCCAAGCGAAGTCAGGAAAAGGATCTGCATTCCTGGAAAGGTTTTATGAATTTTCGCGTAGGTAGTTAAGCCTGCATCCATTGATTCGACCATCACATCAAGAATGGCCAAATCAGGAAGATTCGAGGAATCTTCGAGCGAATTAACGAAGTCTTCCATTGTCTGATAGCTGTCGACTTTATATCCACTCCTGGTCAGGATGCGTTCAACAGCCTCTCGAATATCCGGATCATCATCGACGTGAGCAATTCTACCTGTCATGCAAGCTTCCCCCATAAGAATTAAATTTAGCCGCCATGACTAAATCCAGTTATCAATTTAATGGGGAAATACTACACCCAGCCATTCCTGGTGAGCAAGATATTTCATTAACAGTGTGGTTATTCTGAAAAACGGCGGCTAAGCTCCGACAAACACCTAATTTGTGACATAATTATCTTTCTTTATTCTTTATATAGTCTGATATATGCCAATACAACATTTCTTCGTTCGGCGTTTAATAATACTGGCTGGATTTATTGGTTTATCCTTCATCTGTTTGTCCGCCAAGGCAGGTGATATCTGGCTTGATGTCAATACCGGAAACTACACTCTGTCTGTCATGAAAGACAATGATGTTCAAATTGTTTTTGAGAATATTTCTATCGGACGCTTTGGAACAACTTATTTCAAAATAAGAAATGATAACAAGACACCATTAGGCCGATTCAGGGTCGGCTGGATTAATGACCAGAGCCGTTACTATCGTTTTTTTGGACTGGATTATCCTAATCGAGAAACTGCCAGGCGAGCCTTTGAAGAAAGCAGAATTACTGAAGAAACATGGGAAAGTATATTGCGAACGACCAATGTAGGGAACACGCCACCTCAAGATACACCGCTTGGTGGGCACATTGGAATACATGGCCTGGGTGCTGGTGATCATAAGATTCATCATAAGTATAATTGGACAAATGGTTGTATCGCATTGACCAATCAACAGATTGACGAACTTAGTCGATGGATAAAACCGGGTATCATGGTTGAAATTCGTTAGGCCTTGGTTACCGCAAGGGGTGGCTTTGAAAATTTATGATTCCAGAGAAGAAATTGATGAATAATATATTTTATATTTAGGGTACCTCTAAAAATCCATATTTGCGAGCAGCCGCTTTGCGGCTTGCCTGCTTACCCCGTTTCGTCACAATACTTCGTTGCTCACAAAAAATATTTCCTTACATATCAATCATATGCTGCGTCAATATTTTTTATTCGCGCTTGGTCTTGTTTAGAACTCTGAATTTTTAGAAGTGCCCTTAAGGCCCTGATTACGTCTCGATTGATCGGATGTTCAAACCCAAGGAGAACCCGGATGAATACAACATATGCGCATTACAGCCCGCATCCAATGGCTAAACTGTTTATCCATACATCATGAGCAGCCTGTCGATGCAATTGACCCGCAGCACTCCTGAATGGCGAGATTGCGGAAGAGATAATGTTCCTCATTGATGATTTGTTGTTATCTCCATTCAAAGGATTGCTATGGATTTTCAAGGAAGTCCAGGAAGCGGCGCAGCAGGAGCTCGACAACGAAGCTGACGCGATAAAAACTGCGCTTGCTGAGTTGTACATGCAACTCGACACCGGACAGATCAGCGAGGAGGAGTTTACGGCAGAAGAAAAGCGTCTCCTTGACCGTCTGGAAGCCATCGAAGAAGCTGATAATGAAGAACTTGAAAACGACGAGGATAGAGAATGATGGGGCAGAGGTGTTCGCGAGCGTAACTGCAAGCGGTGAACGATATCCGATACCTGAATTTCTGGTTACCCGGTTTCGGCTATTGATATTCGGTGGCAAGGGTGGCGTGGGGAAAACCACATGTGCCGCTGCCACCGCTTTCTATTTGGCTCTAAACAATCCTGACCAGTCTTTTTTGCTCATATCAACCGACCCTGCTCATTCTCTTGCCGATTGTTTCGGCAATTCCCCGGCAATTAGTAATCTCATACTAAATGAGATCAATCCGAAAAAATATGCAATCAGTTTCAAGGCGCATTTCGGAAAACATTTGAGAACCATCGCGATGCGTGGCACGTTCCTCGACCAGACGGACATCTCCCGTTTGCTTGATCTTTCCCTGCCAGGTCTGGATGAGATCGTGGCGCTGCTGGAAATTGCCGACTGGGTTCACCAAGGAAAGTATTCATCCATTATCGTGGATACTGCACCAGCGGGGCATACACTCAGGCTGCTTGAGCTCCCGGAGGTTTTGCGCAGATGGCTGGATACATTAGATACCATGTCGGCCAAACACCGCTATATGATGCAGCTATACCGAGGCGCTTATACCAAAGATGCGGCAGACTTGTTTCTGGAAGAAACGGCGGAAAGGCTAAACCGGCTCGAGAAGCTGTTGCGAGATCCCGCGCAGTGCCGTTTCGTGCCGGTTATGCTACCAGAGGAACTAAGTATACACGTCACACGGACCATGATTGCGGAGCTTCGAAAACTTCGTATACCGATAAGCGAAATAGTTATCAACCGGTTGGCGCCCCCTGTTTCTGATACTGCATGCAGGGTGTGCGTCGCGCGTGAAGCCAGCCAAGCGGTGGCGATCAAAGCGTTACGCCGCGCCTTTGCAGATTTTACGCTGTGGGGGTTGCCGTATTTTATGGAAGAGGTACGCGGGACTGAACGGCTTGCGGACGTTTGGAACCATGTCCACCAGCAAAATGCTCGCAATGAAGATAACGACCCGCAGCAACCGGTAGACGCAGCAGTATCCATTATCGACATACCAGCAGTGGTCGATAACCCGGCGCCACTACCACAACACTCTCTTAAGTTACTCCTTTTTGCAGGTAAAGGAGGCGTAGGCAAGACCACGCTGGCCTGTGCTTCAGCCCTCCATTTGACGGAAGTGCGAGAGGGGGAGATTCTGCTTTTTTCCATTGATCCGGCCCATTCGCTTTCCGCTTGCCTAAGGCAAAAAATCGGCGATACACCGGTGCGCATTGCAAAGGGACTAAGCGCTGTAGAGTTGGATGCCGAAGCCGAATTTGGCAAATGGAAACGGAATTATATTGCTGAAGTGGAGAATGCATTTAAATCCTCCAGCGACAAAAGCGGAATTGATGTTGCTTTTGATCGCGATGTTATGGAACGGATCTCGGATCTGGCGCCCCCTGGTCTGGATGAGATATTGGCATTGATGCGCATCGTGGAACTTATGGAATCTGGCGCTTATGATCTCTTTGTTCTGGATACGGCACCCACCGGTCACCTCCTGCGCTTCCTGGAAATGCCGGAGCTGGTTGAAGATTGGCTTCGGGTATTCTTTAGTATCTTGTTGAAATATAGAGAAATACTGCACTTGCCAAAGCTTGCTCAGGACATGGTGGCACTATCCAAGCAAATAAAGAGTTTCCGACGAATTCTGACAGACCCCGCACAAACAGCGCTCATGTTGGTCACCATTCCCAGCATGCTGGCTTACGAAGAAACACAGGATCTCGCCATTGCGTGTCATCGACTCCGCATGGCGATTCCGGTTCTTTTCGTAAATATGGTGACCCCACCCTCTTTCTGCCCCACCTGTTCCGCATTGCGTAGCGGAGAAACGCTAATCTTGCGCCGTTACGAGTCAATATTTGCCGATCGTCATATAACGCAAATCTTTCAGCAAACAAAATATCAGGGTATCAGCCAGCTTATAGCGCTGGGCCAAGCACTTTACTCTAAGGGATCTCCATAACATAAATGGAGAAACGTACCCATTGTATCCCTGTAATTTGTCGTTCCTGAAAAAAACAAACAAATACGGCAATCACTCACTAAATAATTGCTGGCTCAATGATGATGGTTGATAGACATGTCTGCTGGTTGTCTCGCGTCAACTAACTTGTCCACATTGACGACAATTAAGATGTCCGGTTGAATGATTGTGATTTATTTTTTCAATTGTTGTTTTTTCCGATAACTCTCTCCTTCGATTTCTATAATGTGAGCATGATGAATAATGCG
>JAUXRH010000094.1 GCA_030682075.1 Nitrosomonas sp. | reverse complement strand
ATGATGGATAGGTAAGGAAACATTTTTTGTGAGCAACGAAGTATGGTGACGAAACGGGGTAAGCAGGCAAGCCGCAAAGCGGCTGCTCGAAAATATGGATTTTTAGAGGTGCCCATAAATTAAAATAAAGCAAAGTACCTGTGATTAATCTGGTTTCCCCAGAATAAGGCAACGAGGCCACCGATCGCCAAATAGGGTCCAAATGGAATAGGGTTATCTTTTTTGTGTCCAGTCGTGAACATTAATCCAATGCCAATAATAGTGCCTGCCAGAGAGGAAAGCAGAATCACTAAAGGTAACATAACCCATCCAAACCATGCACCAATTGCCGCCAGTAATTTAAAATCACCGTAGCCCATCCCTTCTTTGCCCGTAATAATTTTGAAGCCCCAGAAAATAGACCATAAGGTCAGGTAGCCAATAACAGCGCCCATAATTGCAGAGTGAATATCAGTAAAACCACCCTTCAAATTGATTAGCAATCCTATCCACAATAAGGGCAGCGTAATATCGTCCGGGAGCAATTGTGTGTCAAGATCAATTAACGCCAATGTAATCATTGCCCAGGCGAAAATCAGCGCGGCCAAAGTCATTAGGCCGAAGCCAAAGTGCCAGGCAATAAAGCCACTTATTATGCCGGTTAATGCTTCAACAATAGGATAACGCGGGGAAATTCGTACATGACATTGCGTGCAGCGTCCTTTTAGCAAAAGGTAGCTCAAAATAGGGATATTCTCTAATGCCGTAATCTGATGTTTACAGTTTGGGCACATAGAACGTGGGGTCGCGATATTAAACGCTGAAGGTGCCGCAATCCTTTCTCCATGTAATTCAGCGCATTGTTGCCGCCATGTTTGTTCTATCATTTTTGGCAGGCGATAAATAACGACATTTAAGAAACTCCCTATCATTAAACCGGTAATAGTACAGAGCGATATAAAAAATAAGGGTATTTCCTGTAAGTGAGCTATAAATGACATGAGGACTGCAGATTAGATTAAATAATTGTTTGTGAATATAAGACTTAGCCAACAACCTGGCCCATCTTGAAGATGGGTAAATACATTGCAACAACCATTCCACCAATCAGTGTTCCAAGAACAACCATAATAACGGGCTCCATCAAGCTAGAGAGCGCATCAACCGCATCATCTACTTCTGCCTCGTAGAAATCAGCAATTTTACTCAGCATTGAATCCAATGAACCAGATTCTTCACCAATAGCGACCATTTGTATCACCATATTTGGGAAAACTTTGGTATCTGTCATTGAAGCCATTAGGCTATTACCCGTACTAACTTCAACTTGAATCTTTTTAGTGGCTTCAAAATAGACATAGTTACCTGCAGCGCCTGCGACAGAATCCAGCGATTCCACCAAAGGAACGCCCGCAGCAAACATGGTAGAGAGCGTACGTGACCAACGCGCGATGGTTGCTTTACGAATAACTTCACCAAAAACAGGTAGTTTCAGGAGAAGTCTATCCATAATTTTCTGCATGGGAACTGAACGTTTCCATGCGTATAAAAAACCATAGATACTACCACCAATTGCACCAAATATTGCCCACCAATGCGCCACAAAGAAATCTGAGATCATCATTACCAAGAGGGTTGGTGCGGGGAGGTCAGCACCAAATCCCTCGAATAATTCCTTGAATGCTGGGATTACAAAAATCATGATAACTGCAGTAATCACGAATGCGACAACGATAATTGAAATAGGGTAAAAAAGTGCCGATTTGATCTTTCCCTTGATGGCTTGAATTTTTTCTTTGTATGTAGCCAAGCGGTCCAGTAAGGTATCCAGGATACCTCCCGCTTCGCCAGCACCAACCAGGTTACAGAATAACGCATCAAAATAAAGTGGATATTTACGAAATGCATCAGCCAGATTACTCCCCATTTCCACTTCACATTTAATATCCATTAGCAATTTCCCAACGGCTCGATTATTATGCCCTTTACCAACGATATCAAAGGCCTGCAATAAGGGCACGCCCGCTTTCATCATAGTAGCAAGTTGCCGTGTAAACAGCGTAATATCTTTATCGGTAATCGTCCCACTGGCAGAGATTTTTTTAATTTTTGTAACTTTAATACCTTGACGACGTAGCGTAGCCGTCACGATGACGGTGCCTGCTGCGCGCATTTCACCTTTTACCTGCCTCCCTGATTTATCCTTTCCTTCCCATGAATAATGGATTTCCTTGATATTCTTTTCTGCACGTGTAGTCACAGCAGCCATATTGACCCCTTGATTATCCAGAGCATTTAATTTATGGGCACCTCTAAAAATCCATATTTGCGAGCAGCCGCTTTGCGGCTTGCCTGCTTACCCCGTTTCGTCACAATACTTCGTTGCTCACAAAAAATATTTCCTTACATATCAATCATATGCTGCATCAATATTTTTTATTCGCGCCTGGTCTTGTCTAGAACTCTGAATTTTTAGAGGT
>JAUXRH010000093.1 GCA_030682075.1 Nitrosomonas sp. | reverse complement strand
TACTGCGCAAATGGGACAAGCGGTTCATATTACCCTGATTTTTCGTTGCATAGAATGACTATGCGCCTCAAAATCCGGCCAATCTGTCCTCGCTTTCCCACTTTGCTCGCTACGATCACTTAAGTCCGACAGACTCCTGGGAACTTGAGTTTTTAGAGATGCCCTTAATATAATTGATCTTTGACTTCTTCTGCCACATTTGAGGCGTTATCAAAACTAATTTCGGCTTGCGGTGGAAGTTGTTCCTGTAAAAAGTATTCTACTAACTTACCATCCGTTTGTCTTAACCCTGTGTCTGGATTTATTCTGGCTATCGTTATTCCGTTCGGTGGAATGTAATCCTCCATTGGAGTCTTTTTCAATACCTTATCCATATAGCTGATCCATATTGGCAATGCTACACGCCCCCCCGTTTCATTTCTACCTAATGATTTTGGTTCATCAAAACCTGCCCAAGCAATTGTGACAAGATTCTTCTGGTAGCCGCAAAACCAAGCATCGATAAAATTACTCGTTGTACCTGTTTTTCCTGCAAGATCTGTACGGCCAAGCTGTTTTGCGCTAATAGCAGTCCCTTGTTGTATTACATCTTGCATCATGCTTGTCATAATAAAAGCATTGCGTGGATCGATGACAAGTTTGGCATTCTTTGCTGCTATTGCAGGTTGTACTTGTTCTAGTATGTTTCCTTTATCATCTTCAATCCGATTTATAAAATAGGGCGAAATCTGGTAACCGCCGTTAGCAAATACGGCATAACCAGATGCCATCTGCATAGGGGTAACGGCACCTGAACCTAGTGCCATTGGGAGATATGGGGGGTGCCGTTTGGCATCGAAACCGAAACGGGTAATATAATCCTGAGTATACTGTGGCCCGATAGCCTGGAGTATTCTGATGGATGCCAAGTTTTTTGATTTGGTAAGTGCCGTGCGCATGCGTATTGGACCACTATATTTGCCATCAAAATTTCTTGGTTCCCACAATTGGCTCCCAGTTTGTGTCGCGCTGAAGGAAAGCGGCGCGTCATTAATTATGGTTGCTGGTGTAAAGCCTTTTTCTAATGAAGCAGAATAAATAAAAGGTTTAAAACTAGAACCCGGCTGTCGCCACGCCTGAGTAACATGGTTAAATTGATTACGATTAAAGTCAAATCCACCAATAAGTGCTCGTATTGCGCCATCTCGCGGATCAATCGAAACTAGCGCCGCCTCGAGTTCTGGGAGCTGGACTATTTCCCATACACTATTCTCATTTTTCTGTATTCGAATCAGTGCACCCGGGCGTAAATAATCTTTTTTATTATTTTTATTCGTAAGGAATGCTTGCACAAGTTTGAGCCCATCTCCTGTAACCTGGATAATTTTTCCACCCTTACGGTAGACCTGGACAGCGTTAGTGCTGACCGCTAGAACAATAGCGGCGTAAATATCATCACTATTCGTTACTTGATCTAAAGCATTCTCTAATGTTTTTTCCTGATTTGCACTATTCTTAAGTAAGTCTATAAATGCTTCTGGGCCTCGGTAACCATGACGTTTATCATAATTCATTATGGTCTTACGCAAAGCATTGTAAGCTGCATCCTGGTCAAGCTGTCTGATGGTGGTATAAACTTTAAAGCCTTTACTATAAGTTTCTTCTTGATATCGTTGGTATACAACCTGACGCACCATTTCAGCGACATAGTTTGCAGGCATTGCAAAAGTCTGAGATTTTAGATTTACTTTTATCGCTTGTTTCTCTAATTCTTTTAGTTCATCAGCAGTAATATGGTTTAGTTTATGCATCCGTCGTAAAACATAAATCTGACGACTCTTGGCGCGTTCGGGATTAACGACCGGGTTATAATGTGAGGGGGCCTTAGGCAGGCCTGCAAGCATAGTCGCTTCAGCGATATTTATCTCATCGAGTGACTTGCCGAAGTAAGCTTGTGCTGCTGCGGCAAAGCCATAGCTACGTTGTCCAAGGTATATCTGATTGATATAAAGTTCAAGAATCTGATCTTTAGTTAAGTAATGTTCAATCTTAAAAGCCAGTAACGCTTCGCTGAATTTCCGTGTCAGTGTTTTCTCTCTGGTCAGGAAAAAATTACGTGCCACTTGCATAGTAATAGTACTGGCACCTTGTTGAACACTTCCGGCAGAAAAGTTGGAGTAGGCTGCACGTAAAACGCCGATGTAATCAACCCCCCCATGCTCATAAAATCGATCATCTTCTGCGGCCAGAATTGCTTGTTTAAGGTGTGCAGGAACTTTGTTAATTTTTACTACATCGCGACGTTCTTCTCCAAATTCTCCGATAAGCAGGCCTTCAGCGCTGTATATCCGTAGTGGTATTTTAGGTCGATAATCAGTAAGTGCTTCGAGCGACGGTAGTGAAGTATAAGTGACAAGGGCAGTAAAGCCGATAAGTAAAATACCGATCAGACCAAATGCAGAGAATGCAATAATGGGATAGAACAACCAACGAATTAACATGAATAATGAACTTTATAATGTGAAGCGGAAGTGGTTGTGCGCCGTTTTAGGGGGTATAACTACCGTTTTTCTAAGTATAGTATCTCTCAATAATCTGTCAAAATCTGTGGCCATTATATAGTTATGAAGTATATGCGAAGGTCAAACGATTGGTGCATACTTCTGGCTATATTTACAACTGATGCACACTGGAAGTATCGCTTCTAATATACCAATGTTCAAGAGAAAATTTGAAATAAATCTGGACCTCTTTCGGATGACGCCTCCACCATTGATTGGTGTAGATATCAGCTCATCATCAGTAAAATTGGTCGAGCTGGTTATGATAGATAGAATTAACTATATCTATCGTATAGAACGTTACGCAATTGAGCCATTACCTGCCGACGCATTGCAAGAAGGTGGTATTGTGAATTTTGATGCGGTGAGCGAGAGTATACAGCGTGGCTGGGAACGTATGGGAACTCGGCTTACTAATGTTGCGCTAGCATTGCCAGCCGCTGCCGTAATTACCAAAAAAATTATTGTACCAGCCGGACAACGTGAGGATGATTTGGCCTTCCAGGTAGAAAATGAAGCCAGCCAGTATATTCCTTTTGCATTAGATGAGGTAGAGCTGGATTTTCAAGTAATACGTTCAATGCCTGACAATCAAGATGAAGTAGAAGTGCTGATAGCTGTATCTCGTAAAGACAATGTAGAGGATCGTGTAGCGGCTGCATTGACGGCAGGATTAAAAACAGTGGTCATGGATGTTGAATCTTATGCAGCTCAAGCTGCCTTTGAATTAGTTGAGCGCCAGCTTCCAGATGGTGGAAAAGACAAAGTCATTGCATTGGTTGATATTGGTGCAACGACGATGAGTATCAATATATTGCATAACGGCCAATCCATTTACATACGCGATCAGCCATTTGGTGGCAATCAACTGACTCAGGAAATACATAATCAGTTTAATCTTTCACCTGATGAGGCAGAAACTGCGAAGCGAAGTGGAAATTTACCTGAAAATTATAAAGTTGACGTTTTGCTGCCATTTTGCGAGACATTAGCATTAGAAGTGACGCGCGCGATACAGTTTTTTTTTACTTCAACGCAATATACTAAAATTGACTATATCTTTATTGCAGGTGGATGTGCCGTTATTCCGGGATTGAATGAGATAATCTCGGCACGTACACAAGTTAGTACACTGACGATCAACCCATTTTCAAGTATGGATATATCCAGCCGCATTATTCCAAGACAATTAAATATGGACGCACCTTCACTTCTGATTGCCTGCGGTTTGGCTATGCGCAGTTTTGATCCATCATGATTCGTATTAATTTACTACCGCACCGTGAACTGAAACGTAAAGAGAAACTGAAGCAAGTCTATGTATTAGCAGTAATAACTTGTATAATTGGGATTATGATCGTTTGGGCGGGAAATGTCGCAATCACAGATAAAATTACTTATCAGAATACACGAAACCTGTATTTAAATAATCAAATAGCTGTTCTTGATAAGCAAATTGCTGAAATCAGGGAAATTAAAGCACAAACACAGGAATTATTGCTACGTAAGGGTGTTGTTGAGACATTGCAAAGCAGTCGCGCGGAAGTGGTACATCTTCTCGATCAATTAGTAAGATTACTTCCAGATGGTGTTTATCTACAGCGGATAAAGCAGGAGGGCCATAACATTAATTTGGTTGGATTTGCACAATCAAATGCATGGGTTTCGACGCTGATGCGTAACCTTGATTCTTCACCCTGGCTTGAATCACCACTTCTGATCGAAATTAAGGCAATTACAGTAAATAATACGCGTCTCAATGAGTTTAGTCTCAATGTAAAGCTTATCCCGTCATTTGTTTATGATTCCGGGGCATCATCCATATCCTTAACCGAAGATACTAAAGGCTAGTTTGCCATGAATCTGGTGGAAGAATTACGGCAGCTTAATAGCAGTGACCCGGGAAGTTGGCCAAGGGCAGTTAAAGCCGGCGCATTGATGCTTTTATTAATTGTAATCATAGTTGCTGGTTATTTTCTGGATTGGCAAGAACAAAGGGAGGTATTAAAAAACGTGCGAGCAGAAGAAGAAACATTAAAACAGACTTATTTGATAAAAAAGAGAAGTGCGATTAATCTGGAAGCACTAAGGCGGCAATTAAAGGATATAGAGCAATCACTGGGCGTATTACTTAAACAACTTCCCGATAGATCTGAAATGGAAGCGTTGTTAGTTGATATAAATCAGGCGGGGCTTGGACGTGGACTACAATTTGAATTATTTAAACCTGCGGCGAATGAAACTATTCATGAATTCTATGCTGAATTGCCAGTTTCCGTTCGTGTAACTGGCAGTTATCATGATATCGGTGCATTCGTCAGTGATGTTTCACAGTTACCAAGAATTGTAACGCTCAACGATATAAATATTACTGTGGATAAAGATAAGAATCTGGCGCTCGACGCAATTGCCAAAACATTCCGTTATCTTGATGAAGATGAAATGATGAATCGTAACGGAGTGAGAGAGTGACAAAAGTATTCCATTTGTTATTATTCATACTTTCCCTGATGTTGGTTGCATGTAGTGAAGAAAATCATAATGACCTGGACGAATTTATAAGGGATTCTGGGAAGGGTTTGCGTGGTCAGGTTGATCCTGTGCCGGATGTTAAGCTGCACAAGCATTTTATATATGAAGCATTTGATATTCCCAGTCCTTTCATCCCGCGCCAAAATGAACAAGCGCAAAGTACGCGCAGTGGGCTACAGCCCGATCTAAAACGGCGCAAGGAAGTTTTAGAACAATATCCACTGGAAAGTTTACGGATGGTCGGCTCTCTGGAAAAGAATAAGGAAATTTTTGCACTGATTAACTCACCTGACGGTACGCTTCATCGTGTAAGTATCGGTAATCATTTAGGTCAGAATTTTGGACGGATTGCTGGTATTTCAGAGTCTGAAGTTATATTGAAGGAAATCGTGGAAGATGGCGTTAATGATTGGGCTGAACGTGTCAGTTCTCTCAGGCTGGAAAATCAGGGGTAGAGCAAATGAAGCTGACTACTACAATGAATAAAACTTTATGGCTTGGATTTATATTTTCCTTGATTATGTTTCAGCCAGCGATGGCTGTCGATCGTGAACCCGACACAACACTATTAACCAATGCCATTAAGGCGGTCGACGTTTCTACAGTTCAGGGCGGAGAGATGTTAGTAAGAGTAACATTGGAGCGAGCCGTTGGTTCTGCTCCTGCTGGTGTCTCTCTGAATAATCCAGTAAGAATCTATTTTGATCTTTACAACGTATCTAATTCCCTGGGGAAAAACTTCCTTGAGATTAATGAAGGCGATTTAAACAGTATTAATATTGTACAGGCGGGAGACCGCACACGTTTGGTTTTGAATCTGTCCAGGCTTATGAACCATGAAATTACTGTGGTAGATAATACGTTTTTGGTTAAGCTCCAAACGGTTATAGAGAGTAAATCAGTCGGCTCAGCAGTACATTTTGCTGAAGATGTTCCAGGTGAACAAAGAAATAGCTTGCGCGATATTGATTTTCGCCGGGGAACAAATGGTGAAGGCCGCATAGAAGTAGATTTGCTACAGATAGGTACTGGAATAGATGTTCGTCAACAAGGAGAGGATCTCGTTGTTGAATTTATAAATACACGGTTACCCAGTAATCTTGAAAGACGGTTTAATGTCGTTGATTTTGCGACACCAGTGCAAACCATCGAAGCCTATAAACAAGGGGAAAATGTGCGACTGGTGGTTAAATCGAATGGGCGTTGGGAACACACGGCGCGACATGCAGATACTCGGTTTATTCTGGAAGTTCGTGCCTTGCCAGAAGATGAAGATGAGTTATCACGTAGAAATCTCAAGAATGGTGGTTATATCGGTGAAAAACTGTCGCTTAACTTTCAGAATGTGGATGTGAGAGCTGTATTACAAGTCATTGCTGATTTTACCGATCTTAATATTATTGCCAGTGATACAGTGGGTGGAAGTCTTACCCTGCGATTAAAAGATGTGCCTTGGGATCAAGCACTTGATATTGTGCTCCAGGCGACAGGACTCGATAAGCGTAAAACTGGAAATGTTATTTTTGTAGCGCCACGTGATGAAATGGCCGCCAGGGAATTACTCGAACTGGAATCACGCTTACAGATTTCTGAACTGGAACCCGTTCGAACAGAAATCTATCATTTGAATCATCGCAGGGTAAATTCAATTTCCTTTGATGGCATGCTGAGTAAACGTGGAACCATCAATATGGATGAAATCAGTAATTCTCTGACGGTAACAGATATTCCTGTTAGATTGGTCGAAATAAAGAAACGTATTCATATGCTCGATGTATTTGAGCGGCAGGTGATGATTGAAGCGCGTATTGTTGAGGCGATCGACACCTTTAGTCGCGATCTGGGCGCTCGTTTTGGTGTTGAAAATAACAAAAGCTCAGGTGATTTTAATTTTAAAGATACATTTAATTCTGTTTTACCTGCAGCAGGTGTAGGTGCTTTGGCCGGAGGTCCCGCTACATTGGGTTTGAGCTTGATCAAAGTTAATAATAGCACTTTGATCGATCTGGAGTTATCCGCGCTGGAATCAGACCGTAAAGGAAGAGTTATTTCGAGTCCCCGGGTAGTAACTGCTCACGGAGTAGAAGCTATTATTGAGCAGGGCGATCGTGTTCCTTTCCAACAAGCAACCAGCAGCGGCGCTACGAGTATTCGCTTTGTGGATGCAACGCTGAGTCTAAAAGTAAAGCCATTGATCACATTTGACAATAAAGTTGATATGGAGTTAAGTGTGAACCAGGATAAGATCGGGCAGAGTATTAATCAATTCCTGCCGCCGCCTATTAATACCAAACAAATTACCACAAAGGTATTGGTAGACAATGGTGGAACCGTCGTTATTGGTGGAATCTTTGAGCGCACTGAGAATGAAGTCATCAACAGAATACCACTGTTGGGTAATATTCCGATATTGGGTCATATTTTCCGCAATACCGCAACGCAGGATAACAAACGGGAGCTATTGGTTTTTGTGACGCCACGCATACTGAGCGAAGATCTTAATCTACGGTAATATCTTTTTTAAATACCTTCATTAAAACTTGTTTGTCTCCAGGCTTCATAGGCTACGACTGCAACGGCATTGGATAAATTTAAGCTGCGACTGGTTGGTTTCATAGGGATACGAAGGCGATTTTTTTCAGGAAAACTTTCTAATAGTTTTACGGGTAAACCGCAAGTTTCAGCCCCGAATAGAAAAGCATCACCATCAGTGTAGGTTGTCAAATCGTAACGTTGTTTTCCTTTGGTAGTTACAGCAAAAATTCGGCATCCTTGTAAGCTCTTGAGACAATCAGACCAATTCTCATGAATCACCATGCTGGTAAATTCATGGTAGTCTAACCCCGCACGCAATAGTTGCTTATCCTTAAGAATAAATCCCAGCGGTTTGATGAGATGTAGTCGCATATTCGTATTGGCGCACAGTCGTATGATGTTGCCAGTATTTGGTGGAATTTCAGGTTGGTATAGAATAATATTAAACATAGATTAAACCGATGATCGCCAGGTAGTCGTTATTCATAACCTGGAATTAAAAGTAGTTTTATCCCATACAGGCAGCGCTCTTGCGACAACCCATCCACTGACTTTAGTGGCGCCAGACTTTAGTAACACTTTTGCCAGCTCATTCAGGGTGGCGCCGGTTGTCATTACATCATCGAGTATGGCAACATGTTTTGTTGAGAAATCCATTTTACAAGAGAATGCATCCCGTATATTCTTTTGCCGTTCTTTCCAGGGTAACCCAGTTTGAGAAGGCGTATTTCTGATACGCATGCAGGCATTAGGTAATAAAGCAATCTGGTTTTTCTTTGAGATATATCGTCCAATTTCCAATGCCTGATTAAAGCCTCTTTCACGTAATCTTGCAGGATGAAGTGGCATGGGAATAATAAAATCAGGTTTTTCGATGGTGTTGATTTTTTCTATTAATAAATTGGCCAGTATGGGTGCGATGGCGAGATTTGATTGATATTTAAGTGAATGTATCAGTGCATCGACTGGGAAAGTATAATGTAATGCGGCGATGGTTCGTGTAAATGCGGGTGGTTTCCCAAGGCACGCGCCACAGACAAGCGATGTGGCAACAGGCAACAGGCATATCGGGCAGTGATCAGCGGGGAGCTGCGGCAATTTATTCTGACAGGGACTGCACAAGTCTGTCTTACTCAAAGTACCGCATAACAAGCAATTCTTCCAGGAAAATGCTTGTAAAATATTTAATTTATTATCCAAGAATATTAAGGTATAAATTGACATTGATGATTGAATCTTTGATTATCAGATGTGTTGGCGTTTAGACAAGATAACCCATGATCCAATTCCAATAATATAGGAAACAGTACGAGTATGAATCAACTCACCCCAAATTTATCAGAGGAGCAATCAAATAGTGTCACGAACACAGACGTTGGTTCTTTACGCTGGAATGTTTTTCAAATTCAGTCGCTACTGGATTTGCCGTTTAGTGACCTGATTCATCGTGCGCAGTTAACGCATCGTCAATATCATGACGCCAACGCAGTTCAATTATCGACACTTATATCGGTTAAGACGGGAGGTTGTCCTGAAGACTGTGGTTATTGCCCGCAGGCAGCGCGTTATCATACTGGCGTTAAAAATCAGGATATGTTGTCATTGGATGAAGTCGTTGTGTCGGCGCAGGCAGCAAAAAAAAATGGTGCATCACGTTTTTGTATGGGTGCGGCTTGGCGTGGACCTAAGCAACGCGATATTGACAAAATGACGGCGATGATCCGTGCCGTAAAATCATTGGGGCTTGAGACTTGCGCTACGCTAGGTATGCTAAAGCCGGGTCAAGCGGAACAACTGGGTCAGGCGGGGCTTGATTATTACAACCACAATCTTGATACGGCACCTGAATTTTATGATGAGATCATTTCAACTCGTAGCTATCAGGATCGTCTCGATACACTGAAATCAGTTCGTGACGCCGGTATCAATGTTTGTTGTGGTGGAATTGTTGGGATGGGGGAATCGCGTCATACTCGTGCGGGACTGATTGCTCAGCTGGCCAATCTGGATCCTTATCCAGAATCTGTCCCGATTAATAATCTGGTGCAAGTGGAAGGTACTCCCTTGCATGGCACTTCATCGATTGATCCTTTTGAATTTGTTCGAACCATTGCGGCCGCACGTATCACGATGCCCAAAGCAGTCGTGCGCCTATCTGCAGGCAGGCAAGAAATGTCAGAAGCAGTGCAGGCGTTATGTTTTCTTGCGGGGGCCAATTCAATCTTTTATGGTGAAAAATTATTAACGACCGATAATCCTGGAATGGCGCGAGATAGCGCATTATTTGAAAAATTAGGGTTACATTCGATGTAATGAAATGTGCCCGGATTTAATCGAACAACTACGCGAACAACAGCTTGTTCGGGAGCGAAACGGACTTCTCCGTAGTCGATTGACCTTGGAGGGTTCACAAGAAACGCATATTTCAATTGCTGGAAGGGAATTCCTTGCATTTTGTAGTAATGACTATCTTGGTCTTGCGAGTCATCCTGCATTAATTGAAGCAGCTTGCGTCGGCGCCAAACAATATGGTGTCGGTGCGGGCGCTTCCCATCTTATTAGTGGTCACTTTTCAGCACACCATTTATTGGAAGAAGCAATCGCGCGATTTACGGGTTTCCCCAAGGCATTACTTTTTTCGACAGGGTATATGGCTAATGTCGGTGTTGTGACGGCCTTGGTAGGGCGTGATGACGCCGTATTTGCGGATAGACTCAATCATGCATCACTCAATGACGCGGCATTACTTTCCCGCGCTGAATTTAACCGATATCCACATCTTGATTTGTCTGTACTGGAGCAGCGTTTAGTGGCCTCTAAAGCAAGGCGTAAACTGGTAATGACAGACGTTGTGTTTAGTATGGATGGTAATATTGCACCTGTTTCCGGATTATTGGCGCTGTGTGAAAAATACAAGGCCATCTTGTTGCTTGATGATGCACATGGTTTTGGTGTGCTGGGTAAGCAGGGTAGAGGGACATTATTTTCATTTGATACGTTCAATCGCCATTCATCCCATATTATTTATATGGCGACACTGGGAAAAGCGGCGGGTGTATTTGGTGCTTTTGTTGCAGCGCAATCAGAAATTATTGAAACGCTTATTCAAAATGCACGCAGCTATATCTATACGACGGCCACACCGGCTTTGCTATCCCATACCGTACTAAAAAGCCTGGAATTAATCGAACACGAAGAGTGGCGGCGGGAGAAGCTGAAACAACTGGTTGCAAAACTAAAAAATGAATTGCAATTGTTGCGCTGGACATTGCTGCCATCGACCACACCCATCCAGCCGTTGATTATTGGAAGGAGTGAGGATGCTATGCAGGTAAGCAATGCGTTACGCGAACGGGGTATCTTGGTGCCAGCAATTCGACCACCTACCGTACCGAAGGGTACCGCACGATTAAGAATTTCTTTGTCTGCTTTACACAGTGAAGAAGATATCGAAAGATTGGTCATGGGATTGCGGGAATTGGCACAGAAAACTTAAACCGTGGAAGGCAATAAAAGATGAGCGATGGATTGGGATGCGTAGCCTTCATGTAGAAACATTGGGTTCTGGGCCTGATCTGGTTTTGTTACACGGCTGGGCGATGCATAGCGGCATCTGGGATAGTGTGCGTCATCAACTGGCCCAGGATTATCGTCTTCATCTGGTGGATTTACCCGGCCATGGGCTTAGCCCAGCCTGTAAACCTGGATCGCTGGAAAGCATGGTTGAAATGGTTGCCGAAATATTACCTGAGAATTGTATCGTGGGTGGGTGGTCACTGGGTGGACAGATAGCGATCGAACTTGCCTTACAAAAACCAGACCGGATCACAAAACTTGTCTTGATTTCGACAACACCCTGTTTTATTAAGCGTGAAGATTGGCAATGGGGAATGAATGCTACAATATTACAACTATTCTCGCAGAATCTGGCGCAAAATTATGTGAACACCCTCAATAGATTTCTGACCTTACAGTTAAGCGGTGGAAACGATTCAAAAGCCGTGCTGGCAAAGTTGCGGAAAAATTTCTTTCAGTATAGTCAACCGGATAGTGCCGCATTGCAAACAGGATTGGAAATTTTACTAACCAGTGATCTGCGTGAAAAATTTGTTGAGATTAAACAACCCGTCTTATTGTTACATGGTGAGAAAGATGTCATTACGGATGTTGCCGCAGCAAGCTGGATGAATCAACAACTGCCCGATTCCAAGCTGATTATGTTTCCCAACTGTGGTCATGCCCCCTTTTTGTCATTTCCCCTCCAATTTGTAACCAGCCTACATGAACTACGATCACACACTGGATAAGCGTCAAATTCGTCTTGCGTTCGAACGTGCAGCCGCAAACTACGATCAGGCAGCTGTGCTGCAACGCGAAATATGCGATCGGATGTTATCGCGTCTTGATTACATCAAATTTGTACCTGCAACAATTCTTGATGCAGGGAGTGGGACGGGTTATGGTCATCGTAAATTAACCGTTCGCTATCCTGTTTCTCAGGTGTTTGCAGTTGATATCGCATTGAAAATGCATTTGCAGGCGCGCCCTTCTGTTACCTGGTGGCAGCAGTGGTTGCCAATGCCTGGGAAGCGTACAAGTTATGTCTGTGGCGATATTGAACAGCTGCCGCTTGGTGATGGGTGTATCGATTTGGCATGGTCAAATCTGGCGCTCCAGTGGTGCAACGATCTTGAACATACATTCGCCGAAATCCATCGTGTACTGCGTGGGGAGGGATTGTTTATGTTTAGTACCTTTGGACCAGATACCTTGAAAGAGTTGCGCCATGCTTTTGCCAGTATTGATGAATACCAACATGTCAGTCGCTTTACGGATATGCATGACATTGGTGATCTACTGGTACATAACGGTTTTTCTACACCGGTTATGGATATGGAACATATTACGCTGACCTATGATGAAGTCGTTGATGTTATGCGAGATCTTAAAGCGATTGGGGCGCACAATATGACTCAGGGCAGACGATCTGGATTAACTGGAAAAAATGCCTGGCAGAAAGCAATCCATCAATATGAAAGTCTGCGTAAAGAGGGAAAGCTGCCGGCAACCTATGAAGTGGTCTATGGCCATGCCTGGAAACCAAAGCAACGGGAATCTGTTCTTACACCCGAAACCAGAAGAAAGCTGGGTCTCCGATAATTTCATCATTGTTATATGACAACAGGATTCTTTATCACAGGGACAGATACGGGTGTTGGTAAAACGCGGGTGAGCTGCGCATTACTGCATGCGTTTGCAGCAGAGGGTAAGGCGGTTGTTGGCATGAAGCCCGTAGCAGCTGGTTGTGAGCATGGGAAATGGAGGGATGTAGAGTTATTGGTGGCAGCAAGTAATGTAGTTGCCGCACGTGAGCAAATAAATCCCTATGCCCTGATTCCGCCACTTGCACCGCAGATTGCAGCCAAACTGGCGAATATTGAGATTGAGATTGAAGTTATCCAGCAAGCTTATGCCAGATTGAAAAAAACTGCTGAGGTTGTGATTGTTGAAGGTGTTGGTGGATTTCTGGTGCCATTCAATCACCAGCATGATGGCGCAGACCTTGCAAAATTGTTGGGACTGCCAGTGATACTTGTCGTGGGCATAAGACTGGGCTGTCTTAATCATGCGTTATTGACTGCGCGGGCTATACGAACCAGCGGATGTCCCCTGATAGGTTGGGTGGCGAACAGTATTGATCCGCTAATGATGGCGCAGAAAGAGAATATTCAATTGCTGGCGCAGCGACTTGATTGTCAGTTACTCGGGATCTTACCCTTTGAAAAAAATAGTGATATCCAGCTAATAGCCAAGCTGCTGGATATCACAAAACTGGGTGCTGCCTGAATTGGAGAGAGTACACTGCATCAGTAACACGGTAAAATATCTTCAGGGCATCTCTAAAAATCCATATTGGCAAGCCGCCGCTTGGCGGCTTGCCTGCTTACCCTGTTTCGTCACCATACTTCGTTACTCACAAAAAATGTTTCCTTACCTATCCATCCTATGCTGCGTCACCATTTTTTATTCGCGCCTGGTCTTGTTTAGAACTTTGAATTTTTAGAGGCGCCCTGTAATGAGTGGTCCGCATGAGTATCCGATTTAGTTTTTCGCCATGATATTTTTGAATTTCTCAGTCGTTTGGATCAATCGTGACTGAATTCCTGGTTCCCAAACAGAATGACCTGCATCATCAACAATGATGTATTCAGCCTGTGGCCAGGCATGATGTAGATCATCCGCACTGAGGATAGGGCAAACTGCATCATAACGGCCTTGTACGATTGTGGCGGGAATATCGCGCAGTTTTTGCACATGATCCAGTAAAGAATTTTCCGGCAGGAAAATGTTATGGCTGAAATAGTGCACTTCCATGCGTGCCAGCCCCAGTGCGACCGTATCACCTGCAAAATAACTGACAGTATTCGGACTGGGTAATAAGGTTGAGCATGATCCTTCATAAGTACTCCAGGCTCGTGCAGCTGGCATGTGTATGGCAGGATCTGGATTCATTAATCGTTGATAGTAGGCGGTAAGAATATCATTGCGTTCTGCGGGGGATAGCGAACTGACAAAATCAGTCCAGGCCTCAGGAAAGAAATTTCTTAGCCCATAGAGAAACCAATCAATTTCTTTTTTACGACAAAGAAAAATTCCACGTAGGATAAAACCCAGACAACGGGCTGGATGTGCCTCACCATAAGCGAGTGCCAGCGTACTTCCCCACGATCCGCCAAATACGAGCCATTGCTCAATGCCAAGATGCTGTCGTAACATTTCGATATCATGGATGAGGTGTAGTGTCGTATTATTTCTGACTTCACCGAGTGGCGACGAGCGGCCTGCGCCGCGTTGATCAAAAATGATAATACGGTAACAGGATGGGTCAAACAATCGGCGGTGAGCAGGTGACGAACCGGCGCCAGGCCCGCCATGGAGAAATAATACAGGGATGCCACTGGCGTTACCTGATTGTTCCCAGTACATGGTATGTATTTCATCCAAGGGTAATAAACCGCTGCTGAAGGGTTCAATTTCTGGAAATAATCGCGTAAGAGGATGATTGTTCATGTGCGTATACCAGACATTAAATTCGTAGCTTACCTGTTGTAAAGTTTTTTAAAAAGGGCAGTAAACAGCAGTGAGTTTAAAAATTTATATAACCTGTGGTTTTGGTATATTGCTTAGCAGGATAAAAATGTAATTATATAGCGAGGTTTAAATATGCCCCACACTCAATTAAAAGAACCGGAAGTTTCCATGCTGCGAACTGAAATAGAAATGCTGATGAATGAACGACAGAGTCTTCTTAAAACAACCGGCGCGGCGGCTTTTTTTGTTGCCAATCTGGATTATAGTATCTTGCCGGATGAAGCATGTGAAGCAGCAAGGATATTGTCAAACACGTTGAACAATCTACCCGAAGAAACTTTGCGTGAAGCGTTGGAGAAGGTAGAAAATGAGCTGATAATTGGTGACTAAATCTAACGGCACGACATCTTCATTACCTAAGGTTGGTCTGGTGTTAACTGGAGGCGGGGCGCGTGCCGCCTATCAGGTGGGGGTGCTGCGCGCCATTGCCGGGATGTTGCCAAATCCAGCACATAACCCATTTCCCGTCATTTGTGGCACTTCAGCGGGGGCAATTAACGCGACCAGTCTGGCTGTTTCAGCGAATCATTTTGGTGAAGCGGTACGGCAATTGGAGGCGGTATGGTCCAATTTCCATGTTAACCAGATTCATCGCTCTGATCTTGTGGGCGTGCTGAATAATAGTGCGCGATGTTTTTTTTCATTATTTTCCAATGACCCAGATAACCAGCAGGCAGTATCCTTGCTGGATAATTCACCGCTGGAAGTATTACTCAAACATCGTATTCCTTTTCGAGGTATCAGCAGAAGTATTCATTCGGGGGCGTTGCATGCGCTGGGTATTACTGCGTGGGGTTATACATCAGGGCAATCCGTCACCTTTTATCAGGGCGCAAGCGGCGTAATGCCGTGGAAAAGAGCGCAACGAATAGGTATCGCTGTGCCTATTGGTGTTAATCATCTCATTGCATCTGCTTCAATTCCGTTTATATTTCCAGCAACCAAACTTAACCGAGAATACTTTGGTGATGGTTCGATGCGCCAAATGGCACCTATTAGCCCAGCACTCCATCTGGGGGCAGAGAAGGTATTAATCATTGGGGTGCATAAAGCAGCAACTACTACAGCGAACCGAATTAAAGTGACCGGTTATCCACCATTGGCTCAGATTGCCGGTCATGTAATGAACAGTATTTTTGTGGATAGTCTGGATGTTGATTTGGAACGTTTACAGCGCATAAATAAAACGCTCAAACTGATTCCACCGGAAACGCTCAGAGAGAACAATTCATTATTACGGCCCATTGCGTCCATGATAATTTCTCCCAGTCAGGAAATAAATGAAATTGCACTGCAACATGCACAAACGCTGCCGCCGGTTATGCGGTTTTTGTATCGTGCGGTTGGTGCGATGGGGCCACGTGGATCGACATTACTCAGTTATGTGCTGTTTGAAGCGCCTTTTTGTCAGGCTTTAATTGATCTGGGCTATCATGATACCGTTCAACGAAAAGAAGAGATTCTGCAGTTTATCGGCATTAAGGAAGCACCGATAAATGTATTATCTGATTACTAAAGGGCATCTCTAAAAATTCAAGTTCCTATCTGGCGCAGAATTAGCCAACAGCTTCTGTAGATATAAGAATAAACCTGCTCGTTGATATCAATGAGTAAATATAATATTGGACGTGATATATGGGTGTTGAAAACCCTCAATTCTGGATTGCTGTTTTACAGATTATCGCCATTGATATTGTGCTGGGCGGTGACAATGCAGTCGTCATTGCACTGGCTTGTCGGCGATTACCAGAGAAACAACGGAACATGGGTATTTTCTGGGGAGTGCTTGGCGCGATTGCATTGCGTGTGATATTGATTTTTTTCGCCTTTAGCTTACTCACGATGCCTTACTTAAAGATTGTTGGTGCATTATTGTTACTGTGGATAGGTGTAAAGCTATTGCAGCCTGAACCAGAGGGAAGTGTGCATGAAATAAATGCCAGTACAACGCTGATCGGGGCAATCAAGACGATTATTATCGCGGATGCTGTCATGAGTCTGGACAATGTGATTGCCATCGCCGGAGCAGCCAAAGGGAGTATGGAACTGGTAATCTTTGGCCTGGTGGTGAGTGTGCCTATCATTGTCTGGGGTAGCAAATTAGTAATGAAACTGATGGATCGCTTTCCCATGACGATTGTTATCGGTGCTGGATTACTTGGCTGGATTGCGGGTGATATGGCGGTTACTGATACAGTTACCAAAGATTGGGTGAATACTCATGCTGCTTTTTTACAGTGGTTGGCGCCGGCGTGCATGGCGTTGATAGTGACGATAATGGGTAAGTGGATGGCGATAAGGGTGCAGGCAAAGAGGGTGCCGATTACGGATCTGGCTGATAATCCGAATAAATTGCCCTAGGAGTCTGTCGGACTTAAGGTTGATCTACGGCGCAAATGGGACAAGCGGTTCATATTACCCTGATTTTTCGTTGCATAGAATGACTATGCGCCTCAAAATCCGGCCAATCTGCCCTCGCTTTCCCACTTTGCTCGCTACGATCACTTAAGTCCGACAGACTCCTGGAAGAAAGGTATCTTTTTTAATTAATAATCAACTTAAGAGTGCAGGCCATGTTAAAAATTTTATTACCCGTCGATGGTTCCGATTCTTCAAATAAGGCGGTTGCGGATTTTATCCAATTACTCGACTGTTATAAGGAAACGCCGGAGATTCATTTGTTGAATGTTCAACATCCGCTGGATGGCAATGTTTCTTTGTTTATCGATAAGGAAAATATCAGGCAATATCACCAGGAAGAAGGCATGAAGAAGCTGCAGCGTGCACGTGAGCTATTGGATCTAGCGGGGCTTGGTTGCCCATTTCATATTGTCGTCGGTGAGCCGGCTGAAATGATTGTAAATTTTGCGCAAGAAAAATCAATGGATCAGATTGTTATTGGTCCGCGTGGGATGGGTGTAGTTAAAAGCCTGTTGTTAGGCTCCGTTACTAACAAGGTGATGCAGCTTTCGACCCTGCCGGTGTTGCTGGTTAAATAAAATAAAGCGTTGAAACAACAAAATACTGGATTGCCATGGAGGTATAGGACGTGGTTCTTCTACAACTGCCCGGCAGATTGATGAGCAAGCGCGCATTTGAATTTCAGTCATTCCCTGATAGGTCATGTTGTGACGATTAAAACTGAAACCAGGCCACTACAAAAGAACCTTTCTGAAATCAGCGATAAGTTGAATTTCTCCAAGTGCCTGCAAGTCGTAACCAATAAAATACATGCGGCCAGGAATATCGATGAAATTATGCTCGAGGTCAGTAAAGATATCTGCTTTTTATTCCATGCGGATCGTCTCACTATCTATTCTCTGAGCCAGGATAAAACATCCATTACCTCCAGAGTCAAAACCGGGCTTGATTCGTTTCAGGATTTTGAACTGCCAGTGACAGAACATAGTATTGCCGGTTATGTTGGCCTGAACAAAGAAACAGTCAACCTTGAAGATGTCTATGATAAAAGCGAGTTAAAGAAATTAAGTCCTCAATTAAGTTTCTCGCAGGAAGTAGATAAACGTACGGGTTACCGTACCAGGCAGATGCTGGTGGCTCCGATACTGGATGCCGAAGACAATGCGTTAATGGGCGTGGTACAGGTTATCAATAATAAAGACCGCCAGCCTTTCTCGGAAATAATGGTGGAAGGTGTCAGTGAGATTTGCCAGACATTGGCCATTGCATTTAAACAACGGCGGAATCTTCCACAATTACTTGAATCAAAATATGATCAGCTGATTTTCGATGCCATCATCTCAGCGGCAGATTTCAAATTGGCGACACGTTCCGCGCGTGGAAAAGGATGTGACCTGGAAGAGGTGCTCATTGACGATTTTCAGATTGCCCCTGCTTCAATCGGCAAGGCACTGTCTGCGTTTTATGGTGTTAAGTATGAACCCTTCAAGGCGGACCGAATTAAACCAGTCGATTTGCTCAGGCATCTGAAGCGAGATTATGTTGAGAGTAATGCCTGGCTGCCCATTGATGATACGGCCAATGGTTTAATTATTTTAACACTGGATCCTGAACGAATACAGTCGCAGCGGATAGTTGGCAATATTTTCCCCAGGCATAAAGCCATCTACACCGTTTGCACCCATCGTGAATTTAAAGCAACGCTGAATCTGTTTTATGGCAACGCGCTGGAAGACACCGGCGACATTAATGATATGTTGTCCAACCTTCAACATGAGGGTGAGGAAAGCAGCAATGATGCGGATGAATCATCTGCCGCCGCTGACAACGAATTAGTGAAACTGGTTAACAAGATCATTATCGATGCCCACAAGATGGGAGTTTCTGATATTCATGTCGAGCCCTATCCAGGTAAGGAAAAAACCAGGATCCGTTTTCGTAAGGACGGCTCTTTAATGCCTTATATCGAGATTCCGGCCAGTTATCGCAACCCCTTGGTGACACGCCTCAAGATCATGTGTGATCTGGATATTTCCGAAAAGCGCCGACCGCAAGATGGCAAAATAAGATTTAGAAAATATGGCCCCCTGGATATCGAGCTGCGGGTTGCCACCATCCCTTCTGCCGGTGGCATGGAAGATGTCGTCATGCGTATTCTGACGACAGGAGAACCCATGCCGCTCGACAAAATGGGGTTTACGGCGCATAACGAGGAAGAGCTCAAGAAAATAATCAGTAAACCCTATGGTTTGTTTTTTGTGTGTGGCCCAACCGGTTCGGGTAAAACAACGACGTTGCATTCCATCCTGAAGCATCTCAATCGCCCGGAAACCAAAATCTGGACGGCTGAAGATCCAGTCGAAATTACGCAGAAAGGTCTGCGCCAGGTACAAATGAACGTCAAAGCAGGATTGACTTTCCCTGTGGTAATGAAATCATTCTTGCGTGCCGACCCGGACATTATCATGGTGGGTGAGATGCGTGACAAAGAAACGACCAGTCTGGGTATTGAAGCCTCCCTCACCGGTCACCTGGTGTTTGCCACGTTGCACACCAATAGTGCGACGGAATCGGTGATCCGTTTGCTGGATATGGGCATGGATCCCTTCAATTTTGCGGACGCTTTATTAGGAATTCTGGCGCAACGGCTGGCCAAACGATTGTGTCAATGCAAGGAAGCCCATATCGCCACTGAGGTAGAAATTAAGACCCTGTTAACCGAATACTGTGAAGAATTGAAGCATATTGATCGTTTTAAGGGAGACCCGGAAGCCGCCTGTCAAGCGGTTCATGCTGACTGGATAAAACAATATGCCGATGATAAGGGGCAAATCACCCTGTACCAGCCCGTTGGCTGCGATGACTGTACCGGCACGGGTTTCAGTGGCCGGGTAGCGCTGCATGAATTATTAACCGCAACGGATGCCTTGAAAAAGAATATCCAGGAACATGCGCGTGTGGCGGAAATGGTGGTGACGGCGTTGGGTGACGGCATGCGTACCTTGAAACAGGATGGGATCGAAAAGGTATTACAGGGGATTACCGATATTCATCAGGTGCGAGTGGTGTGTATCAAGTAAATTGACCCGATCCACATGCTGCGGGAGTCAGGGTTTCCAGGAATGGCAGAATGGTAGGCCCGATTAGCGCAGCGTAATCGGGTTTCAGGTTTAATCAAAGGTATTTATCCGATGGATTGGTGCGGGGGTAATGATGCCACCGTTGGTGGCGATGTGTGATTGGCAGGCGGTGATTGGTGGTGATGAAGCATGGTTGGAATGGCAGGGAGGGCGGTGAACGGCAGGAGTGGCAGGAACGGTAGGCCCGATTAGCGTAGCGTAATCGGGCGTATTGCCGGTATGCAAGTAAGTAAGCCCGATTACGCTACGCTAATCGGGCCTACGCGGGCTAGATAAGCGTGGATTTTAATTCGATACATAATTTTTATTAAAGCATTCTCCACTGTATGCCCAAGTGAGTCGATTGCCAGCAACAGTTGGTGTGAGAGTGCAGGTATCGGCTGCTAAAATGCCTTTATAAGCGTTCGGTGTGGCTAGAATTACACCAACTGCACTTACTGTCAGTGTATTGAAGGCCTTGGTGGTATCTGGAGTCGGTGCAGTTGGCACACCGTTGCTGCCAGCGCCACAAGCTGTAAGTGCTCCAGTTATATTGAAACATTCGGCAACCGCCAGCTTATATGGTGCCATTGCACCAACAACTTCGGTGTAAGCAGATCTTTTAACGTAATCTTGGTAAGCAGGTAACGCAACCGCAGCCAGAATACCAATAATCGCCACCACGATCATCAATTCAATCAATGTAAAACCTTTTTGTGCTTGTTGCATGAGTCGTTCTCCTTTAAGTTAAAGATGACACACTCAGTGTGTGTAATTTAGTATCAGCAGAAAGCAGGCCAGAAATCTTTTCCAGGAAAAATACAGATTGCTACGGAAAGCCTGTTTTTCAATAGTTGATAACGGTAGTTGGTAAATTAAATTTAGCGGATTCGTGTATTTTTCCATGCGTGGCGTCTCATCTCACCGCTCATGACCGGATGGCCTCATTTAGCAAACACTTCTTCCCACAACTGCAATACCGTCCTGCGCGCATCATTCAAGTCGCTGGCTGCAATACGGGCCATTCTTTGTGACTGACCTTCAGTGGGTGGCGTACCGGTCAAGCCGGCATCCCCACTGAACCGCTGTCGGTGCTGAATACGCCGGAATTCTCGATAGGCTGCCCGTACCTTCTCTGCGGTGTCGCCAGGTATGAGTCCCAATTCGCCGGCAAGTTTCAGTAAGGCGATATTACCGATATTGCCGGTCAGTTGCGGGTATTGGCCGGCATAGCCCAGCACCAGGTATTGCACCATGAATTCTACATCGATAATGCCGCCCCGGTCGTGCTTGATATCAAACAAGGGGGTTGGATTGGGGTGCGCATCCAGCATTTTTTCACGCATTTTCAGAATATCCTGTTTCAGATCCGTTAAATGACGTTGCTGGCAGAGAATGGTCTTGCGGGTATGCTCAAAAATGTCGGCGACGTGATGATCGCCGGCCACAAAACGTGCGCGGGTTAAGGCCTGATGTTCCCATACCCAGGCTTGTTCATGTTGGTATTGAGCAAAGGCGTCGATGGAACTCACCAGCAGGCCGCTGGCGCCATTGGGACGCAAGCGCAGGTCAGTTTCATACAGTAATCCGGCTGAAGTATGGCGGGTCAGCCAGGCATTAATACTCTGCCCCAGCTTGGTGTAGACTTCGGCTGCGTCTGGATGAGGGTCATCATAGAGAAAAATAATATCGAGATCAGAGGCGTAGCCCAGTTCTTTCCCGCCTAGCTTGCCATAACCGATGATGGCAAAGGCGGGGGTGTCCCGGTGTTTTCTTTTTAAACCAGACCAGGCCAGCGTTAATACCGTGTCCAGTACCAGGTCTGCCAATTCAGTCAAGTGATCACTGAGTGTTTCAAGCTGCAGGGATCCTTCCAGGTCGGTGACCAGTAACTGAAATACCTGGGCATGCTGAAAGTGCCGTAAATGGTCCATTTGCCACTCAATTACGTCATCTTTCGGATTGTCGGCATGGTTTAACTGATGGCGCAACTCTTGCTTGATGGTGGGCCAATCAGGCAGGGTACGGGGGGCATCGTGGCGTAGCAATTCGTCCAGCAGAATCGGATGCCTGCCCAGGTAATCGCTCGCCCATTGACTGATGCTGACCAGCTTGGCTACGCGTTGCAGGGTATGGGGGTGCTCCTGTAACAGTGCCAGGTAGGGGGGATGTTGGCTAATTTTCTCAAGTAATTGCAGCATGCGTTCCAGGGTGGACTCAACCGGTGGAAATTCAGTCACCACCTCAATCAGCGTGGGGATGAGTGCATTGATTTGTTGTTGATTGAATTCAGGTAGCTGATGGTAACCGGTGCTGTTATAAAATTGTTGTAATCGCGCGGAAGTTTTTTCCGGTTCGGTGAAACCCATGGTGCTGAGCTGCATCGTTGCGGCTTCCGTTTTGGCGGTGTCTTCAGTTTGTGTTTGCCACAGATGCGCAAACAAGTCATGCGTTGGAGATTTTCTGGGGGCGGCAAAAATCAACTCAAAGTGGCGGGTTACATTCATACGATAGATGTCGAGTTGCTGCAATAACCGCGCGTAAGCTGAAAAACTCATGGCAGAGGCGATCAATGCTTGATCGGCAAGTTGTTCTGGCAAGGTCTGCGTTTGTTGGTCATCGAGATATTGCAAACGGTGTTCGAGTTTACGTAGAAAGCAGTAGGCCTCCGCGAGTTCGGTCACTGTCCTGGTGGGAAGTTGTTGTTTTTTTTGTAAACGTTGTAAAACGGCAAGTGTCGGGCGGATACACAGCTCGACATCACGCCCGCCGCGAATCAATTGAAACACTTGTGTGATAAATTCAATTTCACGAATACCACCCGGCCCAAGTTTGATGTTATCGTGCATTTCACGGCGTTTAACTTCCTTGCGCAGTTGTATGTGCAGACTGCGCATGGATTCATAGGCGCTAAAATCCAGGTATTTGCGAAATACAAAAGGTCTGACGATTTGTTCCATCAGCAGGGATTCTGCTTCAGGCGGCCCGGCAATGACACGGGATTTTATCCAGGCATAACGTTCCCATTCGCGACCTTGGGTAACAAAGTACTCTTTCAGCATGGCAAAACTGATCACCAGGGGGCTATTTTCACCATGAGGACGCAGTCGCATATCAACCCGGAATACATAACTGTCGACGGTATAATCATTAAGGCTGGCGATTAGCTTGCGCCCCAGGCGCGCAAAAAAATCCTGATTGGATATGGATTTTGTGCCGTTTGTTTCGCCGTCTTCTGGATAGACAAAAATCAAATCCACGTCGGATGAGACATTGAGTTCGCCACCACCGAGTTTACCCATGGCAACGACCAATAATTGCTGAACTGCGCCACTCGGCTCTCCTATTGGCAAACCAAAGCGATCTGCCTGGCTCAGCCAGATTTGATGGTACTTGAGTGCAAAGTTAATCGTCACTTCCGCCAGGTCAGTCATGCAGGTCATGACTTCAGTTAAATCGGCTAACCCAGCCAGATCGCGGACGGCTAAACGGAGTAGTACCTGTTTTCGCAGTTGGCGTAAAACACGATGGAGTGTTGCTTCGTTAAAGGTATGATTAAGGCGGGAGTTCAGGAATGTCTGCATCTCATTCCTGGAATAAAGATGCGGTAGATTTTCCAGGAGTGCCACACGTAAGAAAGGCTCGCTCTCCAGTATGCGTTGTGCATAGCGGCTATAGGGCAACACGGTATCGAGTATTGCCACGGTGGATTGATCAGTGGAGAGCATGACTAAAATTCAAGGTTAGAATAATTTTCAAGATTAGAGAATTGCGGGTTAATTCATGAATGGGTACCTAATGGTTAGAATCTTTTATCTCATGGGCACCTCTAAAAATCCATATTTGCGAGCAGCCACTTTGCGGCTTGCCTGCTTACCCCGTTTCGTCACAATACTTCGTTGCTCACAAAAAATATTTCCTTACATATCAATCATATGCTGCATCAATATTTTTTATTCGCGCCTGGTCTTGTCTAGAACTCTGAATTTTTAGAGGT
>JAUXRH010000088.1 GCA_030682075.1 Nitrosomonas sp. | reverse complement strand
CCCGCTGGGACAGCAGCATCTTGATCCTAACTATCCAAGAGAACTGGTAGCTACTGGTTTAACCTTGAATGATGAATCACCGATCGAACCTGGTGAAACCCGTGAAATTCAAATGGAAGCAAAAGACGCGTTATGGGAAGTTCAGCGTCTAATGGCTCTGTTGGGTGATCCTGAAAGCCGTTTTGGTGGCTTGCTGATGGTTTGGGATGAAGAAGGTAATCGCTACGTCAACAGCATTGCTGGCGCGGTTATACCCGTCTTTACCAAGCTTTAAGCTTAGTTAGACCGAATACCGGTACACCGCTGTCGGAAGACAGACCGGTGTACCGGTTTTTTTGTAAGTTACGAAACATAATGAAGTTCAGGGTACCTTTAAGAATCCTGAAAACGAACCTGCTGGAAACGAGCATGGGCGGGCGAACAGGACAGGTTTTTTAGAGGTGCCCTTAAGACAGGAGAATTGTCGTGGTTAGGCAAGTAACACAAGCAAGTATTGCAATCATCCTATTAGCTGCGGCACTTTACGCAGGCGGCGTTGCCGCACATGGAAAAGTAGCCATGGAAGACGACAGCTGTATGCGCCAAATAGGCGAAAACATCATACATTTAAGTGCTTATCAGCCACAGCATGATGTTGAAGCACACTATTGCACAGACATTCCCCAAGTAGGCGAAACCCTGCTGGTTATAGACCTCGTCGACCCGGCACTACGTGAAATGCCCATTGGATTCAAGGTATTCAGAGGAAGCAATGAGACAGAAGGTGAGTTAATAACAAGTCTGGAGCCAGCCTATTACAAGGATGGCATAATTGGCACAAAAAGCGAGCTCAATGAAAAGGGCCTGTATTCGGTCACAGTCACCGCAGAGGGCGTGCCGCCGTTACACTACCAGTATCAACTGCGAGTAGAGATGGTCAATTATGCAAATGTATTCAGATCGGCCATAGGGCCAGTTGTTGGACTTTTACTGTTAACCCTGATTATGTATAAAGTCTTGAGATCGAGGCGATTGAAAAGCTATATGGCATCCAGAAAGAACAGTAAAGCAGACTGAGTTAACACATACTGGAAATAGATCTATAATCAGATAACGCAAATTTGAACAGGAACACAACACCATGTCACTGAAATTGATAAAACAAACATTCGCATCATTTCTTTTAGTCGTTGGAATTATTTTCTCAGGACAAATCCACGCGCATGGTGGACTGGCGCTGGCAGAGGATTTATGCATATTGACGGTTGGTCCCTACACGATGCACTTCACGGGCTATCAACCATTGACACAGGAAGAAGAATTCTGTGAAGATATACCCGAGATCGGTAAAACGGTTGTTGCATTGGATTATATCAATGACGAACTGCGTCCTTTAATGACCGAAGTACGTATCATTCGTGATACAGGCTCAGAAGCGAACCTGGACGAGATTACCGTTTATCATCTGCCACCCCAAGTATATCCAACGGCTTCAATTACCTTGGATCACACCTTTCCAGAGAAGGGTAAATTTGTTGGATTGGTGACGGTTACCGGCGGTGCAGAAACGTA
>JAUXRH010000087.1 GCA_030682075.1 Nitrosomonas sp. | reverse complement strand
GTCTGATTATTACTTCCAATCAACCTTTCAGCCAATGGGATCAGATATTCCCAGATCCCATGATGACCGTCGCCGCAGTTGACCGCATTATTCATCATGCTCACATTATAGAAATCGAAGGAGAGAGTTATCGGAAAAAACAACAACTGAAAAAATAAATCACTATCATTCAACCGGACATCTTAATTGTCGTCAATGTGGACAAGTTAGTTGACGCGAGACACCAATCAGCGCATTCAGGATTACAATGGCAATAATGGCAATGCCATCCACAGTTTCGCCCAGTGCTGCTGAAATGGCCGCTGCGCCAATCAGCACCCAAATAACCAGGCTCTTGAACTGGTTTGCAAAAATGGCCAAGGCCGAGAATCGCCTGCCCTTGCGTAGTTTATTTTGTCCATACCGGGTGAGCCGGGCAGTGACTTCCTCATCGGCAAGCCCCTGTGCCACATCGGTCGCAAGAAAGTGCGCGAGTTCGGCTATCGATTGGTTATGCCATGTATTCATGTTGATCTTTCGCCCATGAATGTTATTCCAGTCTTTTTTTGATTCAGTCTATTGGGCACCTCTAAAAATTCAGAGTTCTAAACAAGACCAGGCGCGAATAAAAAATATTGACGCAGCATATTATTGATATGTAAGGAAATATTTTTTGTGAGCAAATTCTTATGTCTTTCCCGTTTTAAGTGAATACCGAATCGGGATTTCCTTGGTCAGTGCGTAGATCGCTGGAAAGATAATCAACGTCAGTATCGTCGCTGAAACCATGCCGCCCACCATGGGGGCTGCAATCCGCCGCATCACTTCGGAACCTGTGCCGCTGCTCAACATGACTGGAAGCAGGCCTACGATGCTTCCAGCGATGGTCATCATCACGGGGCGTATCCGATATACCGCACCCTGCACCACCGCTTCGTAAAGATCCTCAATGGTGACTCTCTCTCCGGCAGACTTGCGTTTTGTGGTAATGGATTTAAACGCCTGATCGAGAAATTCCAGCATGACCATGCCGGATTCGGCTGCAATGCCGGCGAGGCCGATGAAGCCCACTATCGCAGCAACGCTCATGTTGTAATCGAGCCAATACATCAGCCAGATACCACCGACCAGGGAAAAAGGTACCGACAGCATCACGATCAGCGTTTCAGTCAAGCGGCCAAAATTCAGATACACCAGCAAAAACACCAGCAAAATGGTGAGCGGCACCACCATTTTCAATTTCTCGGCCGCACGTTGCATATATTCAAACTGGCCACTCCACGTAGCGTAGTATCCAGGCTGGAACTGGACTTGTTCGCGCACTGCCTGCTGCGCATCCGCGATGTAGCTGCCGATGTCACGATCGCGAATATCGACAAAGATGTACGCGGACAGCAGCGCATTCTCCGTGCGAATGCTGGGCGGGCCTTTGATCAGCTTGATTTGCGCCAACTGGCCAAGTGGAATCATCGTTGTTCCCATGGTCGGCACCAGCACTTGAGTGGCGATTGCTTGCGGATCACTACGCAGTTCGCGGGGATAGCGCACAGTGACGCCAAAACGCTCGCGACCCTCTACCGTGGTCGTCACCATCTCACCGCCCAGCGCTACCGTAATCACTTCCAGCAGATCGCCAACAGCCAGGCCATAGCGGGCCAGCGCCAGGCGATCGGGTTCAATGTCAAGATAATAGCCGCCGGTGGTGCGCTCAGCGTAAGCGCTGGTAGTTCCCGGTACTGTTTTTACAGCCGCCTCGATCTGCCTGGCGAGGTTCTCTATTTCATCGAGATCATTGCCAAACACCTTGATGCCGACCGGTGTGCGGATGCCGGTGGCCAGCATATCAATCCTGTTTTTGATGGGCATGGTCCAGGCATTGGCAACACCGGGGATTTGCAGCGCCTGATCCAGTTCGGTAATGAGTTGATCCATCGTCATGCCAGGGCGCCATTCGCTTTCCGGTTTCAAATTAATGATGGTTTCAGTCATTTCCAGCGGCGCGGGGTCGGTGGCGGTATTGGCGCGTCCTGCCTTGCCGAATACCGACGCCACCTCGGGAAAGCTCTTGATGATTTTATTCTGAGTCTGCAAGGTTTCCGCCGCTTTGGTGACAGAAATACCCGGTAGTGTCACCGGCATGTAAAGCAGCGTACCTTCGTTCAACGTCGGCATGAATTCCGTTCCCAGTTTGAGTGCTGGATAGACAGTAACCCCAAGTACGCCGAGCGCCGCCACAATAATGATTTTTTTCCATTGCATTACCCAGGCGATGATTGGCCGGTAGATTCGGATCATGAGCCGGCCCAGCGGGTTATCCTGCTCACGCGGAATGCGGCCACGGATCAGAAGCAGGATCAGAACTGGAACCAATGTGATTGAAAGCAGCGCGGCACCGGCCATGGCGAAAGTCTTGGTATAGGCAAGCGGCTGAAACATACGCCCTTCCTGCGCTTCAAGAGCAAACACCGGCAGGAACGACACGGTGATGATCAACAGACTGAAAAACAGCGCCGGACCGACTTCTTTGCAGGATGCGATGATGGCATCAGTACGCGACGTGCTGGGAGCAGAAGGATCAAGGCGCGCGAGATGCTTGTGTGCATTTTCAACCATGACGATAGCGGCATCGGTCATCTCTGCGATCGCCAACGCAATACCCGCGAGGCTCATGATGTTGGAATTGATACCCAGGTGATACATGGCAATGAAAGCAATGAGCACGCCGATCGGCAGCATGATAATCGCCACCAGCGCGCTGCGCACATGCATGAGGAAGACGAAGCATACCAGCGCTACAATAATGATCTGTTCGATAAACACTTCATTCAGCGTCGCGATGGCACGGTGAATCAGCTCGGAACGGTTGTAGACAGACTGAATCGAAACGCCTTCCGGCAAGCCCGGCTTGATCTCGTCAATTTTTGCTTCGATATTGTGGATGACATCCAGCGCATTCTCACCATAGCGCGCGACGGCAATGCCCGAGACGACTTCGCCTTCACCGTTGAGTTCGGCAATCCCCCGGCGTTCATCGGGCACCAGTTCAACACGGGCAATATCACGCAACAATACCGGCATACCTTCATGTGCCTTCACGACCAGATTTTCGAGGTCGCTGATGTTGCGCAGATAACCTCTGCCGCGTACCATATATTCTGTTTCAGCCAGTTCGATCACCCGCCCGCCCACATCACGGTTACTCAGAGCAACCACATCGATCACCGTTTTGAGCGAAATGCCATGGGCTTGCAAGCGCCGTGGATCAACCGTAACCTGATAGGTTTTTTCGAATCCGCCCACACTGGCTATTTCCGAAACCCCATGCGCCGCGATGAGCTGATAGCGCAGGAACCAATCCTGAATGGCACGTAATTCATCCAGTGTACGATTTTTGGCGGTCACGATATACTGGTAAACCCACCCGACTCCGCTTGCATCCGGGCCAAGCGCGGGCCTGACATCCTTGGGTAGCTTATTTGCCGCGAAGCTGAGATATTCCAGCACCCGTGAGCGCGCCCAATAGATATCGGTACCATCCTCGAAGATGACATACACAAATGACACACCGAAGTTGGAGATGCCGCGCACCACTTTTGATCGTGGTACGCTCAGCATAGCGGTGGTGAGTGGATAAGTGACCTGATCTTCAACGACCTGCGGTGCCTGGCCTGGATATTCCGTGTAAATAATGACTTGCACATCGGACAGGTCAGGAATCGCGTCGATCGGTGTTTTCAATACCGCATACACCCCCCAGGCGATAATGCAGAACGTTCCCAGTAACACCAGAAAAACATGCCGTATCGACCATTCGATAATGTGGTTAAGCATGTCAGTGCCTCCTGTGATCGCTGGCGGCAGGGTCGGCAGCGGCTGGTTGGATGCGTACAATAACTAACTCGCCAGCCGATTCTTCGGCTAGATCGAAGATAATCTTCTGACCGGGTTTCAATAATTGGAGTGATGTTGGCTCAAGAACCCGGAAATCCATGATCATCGCGGGCCATTGAAGGCTGGCAATGGGCCCATGAGCAAGTGTTACCATCGAATGCGCGAAATCAATGGCTTGAATGCTGCCCTCACCGCGATGAATTACTGGCAGAGGCGTTGCGGCAAATGTATCAAGCTTGCCCTGCTCCTTCTCACCCCGCTTGGAGCCGTGAGTGCCATGACCCAAGCCGCCCAGCGCCGCCTTGAGATTACTTTCCGCATCGATCAGAAAATTTGCCTTGACCACTACGGCATCCCCTGCTTCAAGCCCCCCCAATACCTCCGCGTAGCCATCGGCATGCATGCCGAGTTTTACCGTGCGTGGTTCATATCGGCCTTCACCGAGATCAACCAGTACCAGTCGCCGCGTGCCGGTATCGAGTACCGCCGAATCCGGCACGGTAAGCACCTTGTTTTTGCTATGAAAGGACGTAATCTCCACCCGCGCGTACATAGCGGGTTTAAGAAGCCCGTCGGTATTGGGCAATTTGATGCGCACGATGGCGGTACGGGTTTCCGGGGTCACATTAGGGTAAATAAACGCCACCTCACCGCTAAGCACCTTGTCCGGATAGGCTTCGACCCGGATCGTGGCTACCTGGCCCGGATGCACCATGTGGAGATCCTGTTCGAAGACGTCGGCAAGCACCCACACGCTGGATAAATCGGCGATCTGATACAGTATCTCTCCAGGCATGAAACGCTTCCCCTCGATTGAAGGCTTTTCCAGTACCACACCGCTCGCCTTGGCACGTAGCGTGAGGTACTGTCTGACTTCACCTTCCTGTTGCAGGCGCTGGAGTTCAATCTCCGATATATCCAGGTTGCGCAACCTCTGCAAGGCACTCTCAGCCAGTCGCTCCATGCTTGTGCTCGCCTCAAGACCGCCACTCGCGACCCCATGCATTCCTTTTCTGGCAATCAGGTACTCCTGTTGCGCTGTGATTAGCTCGGGACTGTACACCTCCATCAGGGCGCCGCCCTTTTTCACTACCTGGCCAGTGGTGTCGACGTAAAGCCGTTGTATCCAGCCTTCAAACTTGGGTGTGACGGTATAGAGCTTGCGCTCGTCTGGCTGTACCGTTGCCACTGCTCTGACAGTACGAATCAGTTCGCGCAATACCGCTGTTTCGGTCCGCACGCCCAGTTTCTGTATTTTTTCGGTACTGATCCTCACAGTGGCATCACCCGATGAAGATTCCTCACCCTCATAAACCGGAAGATAATCCATGCCCATCGAGTCTTTCTTCGGCACTGGCGAGGTGTCCGGCAAGCCCATCGGGTTGCGGTAATAAAGAATCTTGCCCTGGAATGAGATTGCCTCGGGCGAATCAGCTACGGAAGTTACGGATTTGGTGCTACCCCACCAGTACCCTGCTGCAAGGACAACTGCAACCAGGGCAGCAACAATGATCAATTTGAAGATGGATTTCATAGGAAACTCCATTAATGTCGGCGCACAAATTAATTGGACGCTTTGCCGGTGAGCAGATCGGTTTTCGCCAGCGCCTTGTTGTAGCTGGCCATGGCTGTCACCAGGTTGATTTCGTAGTTGAAAACGGTTATCTGGCTATCCAGTAGCGTCAGAAAGTCGACCCGATTGACCCGGTATGCGGCCAGCGCCGATTCGACCGTAAGCCGAGCCTGCGGCAGGATGACGGTTTGGTACAATCGTGCCGATTTCAAGCTTTGTTCGGCTATGGCTATTTGCTGACGCAGTCTTGCCGCGATCTCATTGCTTTGCGCCTGATACAGGCTCATGGCCTGATCGCGCATCGCGTGAGATTCCATGATACGGGGTTCGATTTTGTTGCCGCGCCATACCGGCAGGTTGATCGCCATGGTCAGACTCACCATGTCGTCACGCCGGGTACCGTCCAGCATGTTGTCACGCTGGCCATACGATAAACGTACATCGAAATCAGGGTAGTATCCTTTGCGCGCTAGATCCAGGGCTTTTTCATTGCGCGCAATGAGACTTTGCAGTGCAAGTAATTGGGGACGCTGCGCCAAAGCCTCTTGTTGTAACGTTTCCAGAGTCAGGGTCACTTCATGAATTTGTAAAGGCGAAGGGATCGGAACCACACCCCTTGTGCTACGCCCAAGTGTGCGTATGAGTTCAGCCTCAAAAGCGGGTTGTTCGCGTGCAAGGCGGAGTAGTTCGTCCTGCATTCTGGATACTTGCGTCTGTGCTTTCAATACATCAGCCTGGCTTCCCTGTCCGACCTGGTAACGTCCTTCGGCAATCTGCAGGAAATGTTCGAGAATCAACTTGTTTTTCTCGACCAGCTTGATCATTTGAAGCGTGAGCCCCAGGTCAAAATAAGCAGTCTTGAGATCATGTACCACACGATTCATAGTTTCCTGATAACCGTAATTGATGGCCTCTGCATCCTTGGAGGCAACATCCTTACGCAAACTCCGTTTCCCGGGAAAAGGCAGACGTTGGGACAGGCCGATCATTTTCATGGTCATATCCTCGCGGTTAAATGGCGAGGATGCCAAAGGTGCATTGATCACGCCCGCTTCAAGCATGGGATCATCCAAAGCTTCCGCCGGTGATACTCTTTGCCGGGCCGCTTCACGTTCTTGATACGCAGCCTGAATCTCTGGATTATTTTCCAGTGCTTCCACAATCAAACCTGGGAGCAGCGTCACGTTATGGGAGTTGGATGCTGTTAAAGTTGCCTTTGTAGCAGACTGTGCAAAAATTGCTGTACCAGCCATATTTAAACTGTCTTCCTTCCCCTGAACATTTGCCGGAAGTGCGATAACAGCAAGTGCTGCCGCAATAATTCTGCCGAGGATCACTGTGAACTCCTGGTGGAATTTCGTTTATTCAATTTTACGATGACGTAATCGGAAGCTTCTTTCTCAAGAAAGAATTCAACGATATCGCCCTTTTTAATTTTGTCAGCCAATGAACGTTCCTTCAGGCGAAAGGGCATCGTCATTCTTGGCCAATCTAGTGCAGCGATAGGGTCGTGATTTATTTTTATTGTGGCATTGGATTGATCGACCTGCAGCACCACACCCCTTGCAGAAATGGGGTCGGAAGAAACAGGCGTGGATGTTTGCGCCGAGTTGTTGCGTGTGTGATCAGTAACGCCGGATACTGAGTCAATTGGAATTGGTTGTGTAATCCGATCTGCAAGTGACGGAACAGACATACAGGCAAGGATTAACGACAGTAGTAATTTAAAAGAAAATGAAAGGGACATACTAACCTCCTAACCGTTTTGTATCGCCAAAATTATCAGTATAGTGATAGACAATAATGGCAATAGCTTGCGACATGGCAAAATCTTGCGTAGTAATTGCTTGGGCGCAGGATTAATCTGAATTAAGATTTTTTGCCCGAATTACAGGCGGATTTCTAAAGGGAGTTAGCTAGCGGAGGATGTTGCGGCTGTTCGGGTGTAAATGAGATAAATGCGGAATTCAATGAAGTAACAGCAGAAGTGTCGTTAGTTAGCATGGGTGCAGTGTAGCCCGACAGAATCGGCGTATTGTTGTATGCGTCACAAGCGGTATCGTCGCATGGCAGGCTGGCTAATAAGTGCCCGGTTGTATTATCAGCCGTTTGCTTATGACAGCCATCGTGATGATGGCTGTCAAGGGTTATCGTTGATTTGTCATGATGACTGTTGAAATTTTTTTCCTGCATACACACTGACAAAATAGCCGCTACAGCACCTTGCGATGGCAACCATAGCATAAAAAAAACCAATAGCCATTTGTAGTTGTATCTTTTCATTTTTTTATAAAAGATTTTAAGCTTATATCGCCAGATAAAAATTAAGTAGCTCAATCGTGCTGCTTTATCAATCAAATATTACTTAATCTCTGCAGCCATTTTGCGATGGGAATCAGCCATATCCATATTTGCTTTTACAGCTTGTTCGTATGCGTTAATTAAGTTTCGGCAATGTGTTTGCAACGCTAACGCCTGTCTGCCAAAGTGAGAAGTATTTGATTCATATTCCTGGAGTCTTTTCTTATGTTCTTGTACTTTTGACTGCAATTCTTTAGCAGCATCTTCATAATGTTTAGCCAGCGCAGTATGGTCAGTTGGAGTTTTTGCATTCTGAATAGCTTGAGTCATATCCATTGGGTGAGGATTCATTTGCGCACATGAAGTCAACAAGCTAAGAGTAATTAGGACTAGCAAACTAAACCACATCTTCATATCATCCTCCGTGTAAATAGTTGAAGAATCCAACTTTATTAATATCTAAGGCAGCTAAAGATTTTATCTTTATGGATCTAAGTATCCACCAGATAGTTAATAAGAACATGAATTTGAAAAAATATCAAGAAAATTCCCAGATGCCCTCATGGCTGATGAAACAAAGGTATAGCCTTAGGGTCTGTTGACGTTTTGAAATAAGTATTTAATAGATAGAAACAAACTCGTAATATTGGGGTTCCCATACCACCAACAAAACGAGTTTGCGATGCCCCGATTGATGCTCAATGATGAGTTCTGGTCGAAGCTGGAGAA
>JAUXRH010000081.1 GCA_030682075.1 Nitrosomonas sp. | reverse complement strand
GATTCCCACACCTGGGCAAACGGATCTTCTCGTGTTCGCCAATGATGTGGCTTTTTAGCCGTACTTCCTTGTTCCTCAATACGGCGACCCGAACGAGAACTAATCCCCGATTTCGCGCCACTGACCGTCTGATTTAAACCCGCTTGACGATACTTCATATACAAATTCCTTTGTTGTTGAGTGATGTGTTTGCCTGACAAATTCACCTCCTTTTTAAGAGGTCACTTTACATGCTTCTAATTTCACTCAACCGGCCAAGTTAATTGTCGTCATACCGGACAGGTTAATTGTCGCCTAATTATGTGCTTCAGATAAATTCAGGATTTTCATATTTGTTCTCCAAAAGCAAATAATTTCATCGGTTCTGATTTACGCTTATTAACACAAAACATGCTGACCTTCAAATAAGGATCGGTTCAATTAAACTGTCTTACTAACAACGACCTATCTTTAGCGTGCTCACCCATCAGGTAAAACAGAACAGTAAAATACGATAGAGTTTATTGTAATCATGCTGTTAGCTATCCATTGGAGCGGTCAACTGAGGTTTCCAGGATTATATTCTCACTCGTTCCATTCGCGGCATTATGTACGATACCGTACAGACCCTGCCTGATTTTGCCATCATAGTGAATCTGTTTGCTTGAATCCTGTGAATTTCACGACTGAACTTGGACTGGCACTTGTTATCAAGGTATTAATTTCGAGGGCGCCAGAATAAAGGTCGCGTCAGGACGAAATGAATTTCAACTTAAGGTTATTTAAAAGGAGCCACATCATGTCACTTAGCGCGATCTTACTCGTCATTGTTATCTTGATACTCATCGGCGTTATTCCAGTCTGGCCGCATAGCCGGGCATGGGGTTATGGACCCAGCGGTGGGCTCGGGCTGGTATTGACCATTTTACTGATCCTGCTTTTATTGGGAAAGATCTAGGAGTCTGTCGGATAGGCATTGCTTCGATCGATCGGGTGGATTATTACTGGCATATTGAATGATAAATAGTGATTAAAGTGGTTTTTTAATTTCATTGAATAGCCTTTTACATGAGTCCGGTGGGACTTCTATGGTG
>JAUXRH010000171.1 GCA_030682075.1 Nitrosomonas sp. | reverse complement strand
TAGCGAGCAAAGTGGGAAAGCGAGGACAGATTGGCCGGATTTTGAGGCGCATAGTCATTCTATGCAACGAAAAATCAGGGTAATATGAACCGCTTGTCCCATTTGCGCAGTAGATCAACCTTAAGCCCGACAGACTCCTAGCCAGCGCTTTATTAAAAGATGTTAAAACTCGGTTTTAACCGTAATCTTTACTCAGCACCTAATTGGGCGACCACGCTTCCTATGGCAATTGTTGCAACATTAGCAATCACTAGAATTAATTTCATCGAAACAATTCAGAAAAGGTTTCTAGTCAAGCAATCAGACAAACCTGAAGTTTTTCGAGCGTTGGCTGTCAGATAATGCAATCATTATCCCAGAAAAACACAGATTACTTTGGTAAAGAGCAGAATTTCATCTCTTTACCAGGCCTGTTGTTTGTCATTGCTATTCATGGCGCATTGTTTTATGGACTGTGGAAGCATCGGTTGATTCCGCCGCCAGAGCATATGGTAACGCTATTCGCTGATTTCATTGCTGCGTCAGTACCAGAGACAGCACCAAAGAAAGCGCCTGAACCTCCGCCTGCGAAGCTGCAACCGATAAAAAAACCAGAACCCAAACCAAAGCAACCCCGCTTGGTGGCAAATGTACCCGCATTACCCAAAGAAGAATCTGTTGCGCCAATGCCTGAACCAGAACCCCTGCTGACGCCGGAAGTTGATCTCACACCTGAACCAGAAGTCGTAACACCACCCGCCCAGATGCAGGCCGGGCCGGTTACTTTAACCTCCGAATTGTCTGTTTCTTGCCCCACACTGAACGCACCGGCCTATCCGCCGATTTCCCGGCGAATGGGTGAAGAAGGCAAGCTGGTACTACGAGTAGAACTCGATGAAAATGGCCGCGTGAATACTGCAGAAGTAGTTGATAGCAGTGGCTACTCACGTCTGGATGAAGCAGCATTGACCGCAGTAAAAACCTGGCAGTGTAGACCGCCACTCCGTGATGGCCAACCGGTACGCGCTATCGCCCTACAACCCTTCAATTTCGTACTGCAAGGAAATTAATTAAATGGAAAAAGAACTTGGTTTTGCTCACTTTCTCGCTCAAATAGATGCGGTCGGCATCGGTGTTCTGGTACTGTTAGTCTCACTCTCTATTACGAGTTGGTATCTTATCATTACCAAAAGTATCGCTAATTTTATTGCGAAAAAACGCGCAGAAGCTTTTCTCAAACACTTTTGGGGTGTTGATTCTCTGCAAGAAATCCGCGTGAAATTAAATAGCTCGGTTCCGGATAATGCATTTGCACAAGTTGCAAAGCTGGCAATAGATGCGGCAGCTGATTCAAAAATACATGATTCACAAAAACTGGCCGCCGCTGGTGGCACCAGTGAATTTCTTACCCGTGCACTGCGCAATGGTATTGATCAGGAAGCAACCCGCGTTGAAAATGGTCTTACACTGATTGCATCGGCTGGCTCAGCATCACCTTATATCGGCTTGTTTGGCACCGTATGGGCTATTTACCACGCACTGGTACAGATTGGCCTTTCCGGCCAGGGAACCTTAGACAAGGTCGCTGGCCCAGTGGGAGAAGCGTTGATTATGACCGCATTAGGATTAGCCGTTGCTATTCCGGCAGTATTGGCTTACAACGCTTTTGTCCGACGTAATCGTATCTGGCTGGCACGTCTGGATGCCTTTGCGCACGATCTATTTATACTGACTACCGTCGGTGATATAAAGGATCAGTCGGAAAATATAGTACGGTCATCACCTAACGTTTCACCAATATTAAAATCACCCCCCGCTGAAGGAGATCAATAATGGCATTTGGCAGCATAAATGACAGTGGACGCCAGGCACCAATGGCTGAGATCAATGTGGTACCATTGGTCGATGTTATGTTAGTGTTATTGATAATCTTTATTATCACCGCGCCCTTACTCACACATTCGGTAAAGATTGATCTGCCAAAAACCTCAAGTGAACCCAATCTCACTCAGCCTGAACATATTGAATTAGCCATTCGTAAAGATGGTCAACTTTTCTGGAACGGTTTGCCCATTGCACTGGAACAACTATCACCACGTTTTACTGCGACCGTTGCCAGAACACCCAATACGGAACTACATATCCGGGCAGATAAGCAAGTTCAATATGAGCATGTCGCACGGGTAATGAGTATGGGTGCCAAAGCCGGATTAGCAAGAATCGGCTTTATCACTGATCCATCAGAACAATAAACAGTCTATCCAAATTTTCCATGAATTCATGTATCTGTAATTATGAATAATTGGATAAATCATACCAAGACCGAGAATAAAATATGACCGAATCCAAAGCATCCAATTTCAGTCGCAAGAAACTCGTCATCCCCTTTCTTAGTGCCCTCGCGGCCATGTTAGTCGGTGCTGTGGTTTTTATCCTGCCGCCACCGCTATCAAACCAGTTTCATGCAACTGCAGCGGGACAGTACCAAAACGTTTCCGTTGGGCCTGACATTAGTATCGATATGAATGCTAATAGCGCGATGACCGTTAGCAATAGCCAGCCACCAGAAATCGAATTATTACAGGGAAGCATCTACTTTGATATTAAAAATAAAGATGCGGATACCAGCAAGCTGATCGCAATTGCAGGCAATGCCCGAATCAAGAACATCGGCACACGTTTTAGTCTACAAAAACAGAAGGATGGTGGCAGCATCGCGATAACCGATGGCCAAATTGAGATTCATATCGGCTCCCAGATACGCGTCATAGACGCGGGTCAACAAGTTGATTTTGACGGCACACAGATCACTGAAGAAACATCGATTATTGGCGCCAATATTGCTCCATGGCGCCAAAATAAATAGTATTTCCAAATAAAAGGCGCCTCTTTCAAGAAACAATTATAAGTTACTGATTATAAGAAATATAAAAAATAAAAAAGATCTATTTTACTAATTTCATCATGTTTCTTCCTGACGCCTTGCGGTCGAAGGCCGATTACTACGCTAAAAATTCAGAGTTCTAAACAAGACCAGGCGCGAATAAAAAATATTGACGCAGCATATGATGGATGGGTAAGGAAACATTTTTTGCGGGCAACGAAGTATGGTGACGAAACGGGGTAAGCAGGCAAGCCGCAAAGCGGCTGCTCGCAAATATGGATTTTTAGCGGCGCCCTGAATTTTATATGCGCGCCTCTCCAGAGGGCAAATACACGTCTTCTATCATTCCCGCATCAGGATCATTAAAGATACTCATTGATATACTATTTTCACCTCGCGCAACGATGGTTGTCACCACCGCATCACCGGTCACATTAACCGCTGTACGCATCATGTCCAGCAAACGGTCCACCCCCACGATCAGGGCAATCCCTTCAATCGGCAAGCCAACCTGATTAAATACCATGGCCAGCATAATCAGCCCAACGCCCGGTACCCCTGCCGTCCCTATTGAAGCTAAAACGGCCATGCCAATGACGGTCAGATAACCGGCCAGACCCAGCTCTATGCCATAAACATTGGCGACAAAAACCGTCGCAACCCCTTGCATGATCGCCGTACCATCCATATTAATGGTAGCACCAAAAGGAACAACAAAGGATGCGGTGGAATTATCAACACCCAGCCGTTTTTCTACCGCTCTGAGCGTAACAGGAATAGTTGCATTGGAACTGGATGTGCTAAAAGCAAATATCTGTACCGCCCGCATCTTTTTTAGAAACTTTAACGGACTGACCCGTCCCATAAATTTCAACAACAACATGAGTGTCCCGGTTCCATGTAGCAATAGCACCAAAACAACCACGCCAAAATAACCAATCATCGGCAAAATTAATCCCAGTCCCTGTAAAGAGAATGTTTTAGCCATTAAGGCAAACACCCCATAGGGCGCAATAGACATAACAACATCGACAACTTTCATCATCACTTCATTCAGCTTTTCAGCACTCACCACAATACTGCGTCCGCGTTCTCCAATCATCAAAATACACACTGCAAATAAAATCGTAAAAAAGATGATCTGCAACATATTTCCTTCAGCGTAAGCTGCCACTGGATTACTTGGAACCAGATCAATAAAGACTTGAGATAAAGGCGGTGCCTGTGGCGCCTCAAATACGGCTTGTTCCGTTTTGGTCAAGTCAAAATCTTTACCTGGCGCAACCAGGACAGCAACAAAAAGTGCCAATGTAATTGCGGATGCCGTCGTAAATAAAAACAATAAAAATGACTTTAACCCGACACGCCCCAGTTTTTTAATATCACCAATCCCACATACGCCACAAATGAGTGAAAAGGTAACCAGTGGAACCACCAGCATTTTTAATAAATTAATGAATATTGTGCCCAACACATGAAATAAGCCATTTACAAAATAATCCTGAATAAAGGCCACATCGCGGGCAAATACATTTATCACGCTGCCCAGTACCAGGCCGACAATCATCCAGATAATTATTCTTGTTGTCATTTTCATTTTTTGATACAGCCTTAAGAAACACGGGATATTAAAAAGAAAGTAGATTTATGATTTGATAGCATCCTGACGTCTGTCATGCTCCAGGCTACAAAAGCAATAAAACCTATCCACATGCAGTCATAATCAACCGTCTGCAGTAATGCATCATTAGAAATCAGTTGAGTGCAATATGCACATATAGGATACTAGCACCTATCAAAAATTAACGTACTTATTCGGTTTTATCCGGCAACTATCCGATTGCCATTGTTTGACTTCAACATGAGGGCACCTCTAAAAATTCAGAGTTCTAAACAAGACCAGGCGCGAATAAAAAATATTGACGCAGCATAGGATGGATAGGTAAGGAAATGTTTTTTGTGAGCAACGAAGTATGGTGACGAAACGGGGTAAGCAGGCAAGCCGCAAAGCGGCTGCTCGCAAATATGGATTTTTAGAGGTGCCCATGAGAAAAATATGCGCAGTTCACACGCGCCAACCTGCATGCTTCCCACTGTTATCGTGTTAAACAGTGATAAGCTGAACAGTTACAAATTCACCATAATAAATATCTTCTAGTTACCTATGTTTATCAGCGTTCTTGACCTTTTTAAAATTGGCATTGGCCCATCAAGCTCCCATACCATGGGGCCTATGGTCGCTGCCAAAGACTTTCGCCTGCGCATTCAATCTTTCATTTCGTCACTTGCTGAAACTTCTCATCTGCAGATACGTTGTACACTGAGAGGTTCATTGGCATTTACTGGCAAAGGTCATGCAACCGATCGTGCCATCCTCCTTGGCATTCACGGCTTCACACCGCCACAGCTTGCTGATCAGGATATCAATAAGCTTGTCAATCAGCTTTGGGCATGTGACCACATTGTGCTGAATGAAACGACATCCATTCGCTTTTGCCCGGTCGAAGATATTATTTTTGATCGCGGTGATCCGCTGCCGGAACATCCGAATGGCATTATTCTTGAACTGATTGACCGATCCATTAGAAAACCACCGAATCCAATACAAATCAGACCTGATCTTGTGCTTCTTGATCAAACAGACAATCAGTTACTGACAGAAACCTACTTCTCCATCGGCGGTGGCTTTATCACCACGCTGTCAGAAATTGGTCGGTTAGTTGCGCCACTTAAAATCGAAACATCGGTTTCATGTGGCTATCCATTTGATTCGGCCAATTCAATGATGCGGATGTCGGCACAAAGTGGTTTATCTATTGCCGCCATGAAGCGCAGCAATGAAATTGAACGCATCTCAGAAACTGAATTAAATAATGGCCTGGATGCAACCTGGCGTGCGATGCGCGCCTGTGTTGAGAATGGCCTGGCGGCTGAAGGTCGTCTACCCGGTGGGCTTAACATCCCACGACGGGCCAAAGCATTATTCCATCAACTTCGTGAAAACCCACAAAAAGCCAATCTTAATGATTGGTTATGTGCCTATGCCATGGCGGTAAATGAAGAGAATGCAGCAGGTCATATGGTGGTTACTGCACCGACCAATGGCGCTGCTGGGGTAATACCTGCGATTATTTATTATGCGGTCACGTATGAGGATGCCAGCGTGGATCAGATTCGGGATTTTCTGCTTGTTGCAGGCGCAATCGGCGGGTTGATCAAACATCGCAGCTCGATTTCCGGCGCAGAAGTAGGATGTCAGGGTGAAGTCGGCTCTGCTTCTGCCATGGCGGCAGCCGGTTTATGTGCGATTAAAGGCGGTACAACAGAACAAATCGAGAATGCTGCGGAAATAGCGCTTGAACATCACCTCGGCATGACCTGTGATCCGGTTGGCGGTCTGGTCCAGGTGCCCTGTATTGAACGCAATGGCTTTGGTGCGATTAAAGCCTATACCGCCGCATCATTAGCCATCCGAGGCAACGGTCAGCATTTCATGTCACTGGATAATTGTGTCGCCGCCATGAAACAGACCGGTCTGGAGATGTCGGTCAAATACAAGGAAACGTCACTTGGGGGACTGGCCGTCAGTATCACGGAATGTTAGCGCACACTTTGTGCTGCCTCTGATCGTAACATCGACTGACAATCAGGCTGCCAAGGGTCTTATTCCTTATCACGGTACACTTTACTTACCATCCAGCGCAAACCTCGGATGATAACAAAAACGCCAATGACAACCACTGGAATGGCCATACCAATCACCAGATCCACATTGATATCCAGACCAGCAGCCTTATAGGCTTTTAGTCCATGACCCAGGATACCCAACAGATAGTAACTCAGCACCACCACAGACAAGCCTTCAACCGTCTCTTGCAGACGTAATTGCATATGGGCTCGACTATCCATGGACTTCAACAAATCCCGGATTTGTGCCTCCATGGATATATCAACACGGGTACGTAATAATGCGGATGCCCGTGCCACGCGCAAAGACAGCGTTTCCAGTTTGGAATGAACCAGCTCACAGGTACCCATCGCCGATGACAAATGTTGTTCCATAAATTCCTGCAACATCTGCAAACCTTCGATACGCTCTTCACGTAGTTCGGTAATACGCAATTTCACGATATCGTAATATACTCGGGAGGCATTAAATCGATGACTGGTCTGGGCAGAGATCCGCTCAATATCTGAAGCTAACTGCGTAAGACCATCCAGCAATCGTTGCTCATCCTCGATACTGGCCAATTCGATATTACTCGCAATCAATCCGGCCAAACGCTGGTCAAAACGCGCCAATTGCGGAATCATCTGTCGTATCGCAGGTACCGGCAACATCGCCAGCATGCGATAGGTTTCAATTTCCAGCAGACGCTGCACCAATCGTCCAACCTGTCGACTGCGTAAGTTCTCGTCATGAATCAATATGCGCCCGAAACCATCACGATGGATCTGATTATCGCTCCACACACTGGCACTGCCAGCAGCCACCTTTGAACCAATCACGTTATTAGAGGAAAATAAACCCACCAACTCAGTCAGACTCCGTTTCGGACGTGATCGGTCATCCAGTGCAATATGGATAGCGACCAACACCTCACCAGGCAAACTGGCCAACCAATCGCCCGGGACCAGTCGGATAGCTGATTGATCAAAAGGTATTTCAAATGGCGCCAAATGGTAAATCGTATAGGTAGAATATTCGGTATGCCGTTCCCAGCGCAGGCGAAATTCGCCCAATTCAGCACTAAAATGATTATTGTGCATACCGGGCGAGGTCACCCCATAACGTGCACATAACTGCGCAATCAGTTGACGTTCCTGATCAACCCATTGACGATCCGACATTAATACCAAATGAGACAGCTGAGCCGGCGCGGTCAGTAGTTCATAAGCATCCGCATTAAGTTCCGCATTTAACTCCCGTCTTTCCTGGTATTCCACAATGCCCAGCAGTTCCTTTTTCAAGAGATCTTTTGTATCCATGGTCAATGCTGATAATGGGGTAATCGTGTTCATAATGAGTCAAATTGAATCTCGAATAGGTCACAGCATACACAACTTTTATTAAAAATAAATTACAAATTTCCGGGTTAACGCCCTCAACTGGAAAAGAATCGATTACGGCCCTATCGGGAATAACCAGACGCCCCAGCCTACAAACAAAATACCTCCTGCCCTGCAAATCCATTGATTATTAACCGGCGTAATTTTTTCAACCAGAACCAGCAATGTGATCAACGCCATTGCCAGTAAATTCATCACCCCCACTGCAAACATGATCAGCATTTGCAACCAGCAACAACCCAGGCACGCACCGCCATGCTTCAGCCCCATATAAAAAGAACCCTTCTTACCCTCACGCCATTCCGTGAGTAAAAAGCCCATGGGTGAACGGCAATTCTGCAGAAACCTGTTTTTCAATGGCGTAAATTGATAAACACCAGCCAACAGAAAAATGACTGCAGCCAAGTATTCGCTCTGGTTATCCATCATGGGAGACAGAAAATGCAGGCCATGCAATTGCCACTGCAGTAAGGTCAGCACCATGCTGAATACAAACCATACCAGTAGATAAGCCAGCACAAACAGAAAAGTAGACGGCTGTGAGGCGAGATTGCGTTGCTGACAAATTTTGGCAAATACCAGAATCATCGGAACCGCCGACGGCAGCATCATGGCCGCCATCATCACTGCCCACATCACATAAACCAACCCGAAATCCATCCGCTGCCAGGCGGATGTTTCTGATGGTGGCATCCACATTTCTGACATTGGCAGTGACGTCATTAGCCAATACTGATAAAACAAATATAACCAGGCGGCAATAATCGTTGCCAGCAAAGACAGCAAAATTGAAAATTGAGTTTTAGGCATGAGGAAACAATTGAAAATCCCCGCCAATCTAAAACGGGGATTTATAAGACTGAAAACGTGCGTTTTAAAATATATGACTTGCCTGTTAAGGCTGGTAGGTAAAGGGTGAATAATAGCCATTACGATCGCTGAATTTCCAGTTCTTATCATAATCCTGATACTGATAATTGCTGGATCGTGCAACAACGGCGGGATGACTGGGTACGACACATAATGGCGGGTTATTAATCGTTGCGTTGCCGCCCTTAATGCCCTGAATGCTTTCAATCTCTGCCTGTGCAATCTCAGGAATATTGAGTTGCCGCTTATTGCCCAGTTCCTGATAATCAATCTTGACCTTCTTGATACCGAGCACTTCGCTGACAAAGCTCATCAAGATCGCTGGATGTCCGCCCTGCTTACCTGCAAAGATCTGGGTAATGGCGTCAAACTGCGCCTCACTGGCGCGTTCATCGACATACAATGCCGCCTGCCAGTTACCTTCTTTCATGTGACCCGGTGAATAACAAGCCAACGCAACATTCAATCCATCCAGCGATTCGCCATTTAAATGCCCCGTCTCAATATGCCACGCAACCAGTAACTTGCAATTACCTTCTGAGGGCGGTTGCAGCCAGACGCAGGGGCAGGCCGTTTCACAATTACAGGTTTCAAAATATCCGCCCTGCAAATTCCAATCTGTCTTTTCACTCATCCTGTTTTCCTGATTTATATTTATTCAACATTATCCATGTAACGATTCAGATTGCCATTATTCAGCAAAATAGTTACTCAGAAAGGTTCTTTAAACGGCCGCAGATCTAATTCATGCGTCCACGCACTGGGATGCTGTTGATGAATCGCCCAATAAGTTTGTACAATGGCTTCCAGTTGCAACAAGCCCTCTTCACCCTTGGCTTGCACGTACTCGGGAAACTGCTTACGCGCCCGCTCCCCATCAATGACGCCATCAATCACGGTATGGACGACATGAATCCCTTGCGGTGAAAATTCTCTTGCCAGACCTTGTGCCAATGCCCGCAAGCCTGCCTTGGCGCAAGCAAATGCAGTGAACGGCGGCTTGGCTCTTAATGACGCTGTTGCGCCGGTAAAAAACAAGGTTCCCTGTTGCTGCGTTTGCATGATACCGACGGCTGCTTGAGCAAATAAAAATGCGCCCAGGCAATTTTGTTGCCACAACGTGGTGAATAAATCCACGTCCGTTTCCAGAAATGGCGCTGGAATATTGCTATCCACATTATAGGCTGCCACTTTGACCACATCACCCCGCGCACGAACGCGATCAAATAACTGGCTGACATCCAGCTCAATCGTCACATCCGCTACCACCGGCGTGGCTGAGCCGCCGCTTTGCTGAATCTGCGCCACCACCGCCTGGAGTTTTTCTTCACCACGACCTGCAATAAAAACATGCAGCCCTTTTCCAGCAAAGCATCGGGCCAGAGCCGCACCCAACCCACGTCCAGGACCGACACCGACCACAATCGCGCAACCCTGCCGATCCATCGTTAAATCTTACCGAAGATCAAGGAGAAATTATTACTCGGCATATCGATTTTCTCTTTCAGTTCCAACCCATGAGCTGCCGCTGCTTTTTTCAAATCGGCAACATCCTTCAAGCCCCATTCCAGGACTCCAACCGAACTCAATGTCTCATGAAACTCCTTATTGGAATCGGTAGAAAACTGGCCTTCAATCTGGAATGGTCCATAAATCAGCAGAAATCCGTCATCTTTAAGCAGATGTGCCGCACATTTCATCATGCCATCGGCAATCGAAATCGGTGCCACCTGAAAGATATTAATGCAAAAGATCGCAGCAAATGACTTTTCCGCGCCTGGATTAAACCAGGTTTCTGGGTCCGTCAAATCCAGATGCACCGGATCCGCAATATTGTTGTTACCCTGGTCACGGGTTAACTTTTTGATGTTATCAAAAACCTCAATATCTTTTTCCGTCGGATGAAAATGCAAATGACTAAAATGCGGCGCAAAATAGTTAATATGCATGCCACTGCCACTGGCCATTTCCAGAATGCGTTCCGGGTCTTTCGGCAACTTGTCTTTCAACACACCCAGCAGCGGGTCTCGATTACGTCCACCAGCCCAGGCAACATATTCACTTAAGGGATGCGGATCTAATGGGGGGATTTCCTGGTTCATATATCACTCCTTCGGATTGTAAAGTACCAGGGAAGCGCTGATTGAATCAATTCCGTCTTTCCCGCGCAGGCGGGAATTCAGGAAATCAATAACATGGATACCCGCTTTCGCGAGGATGACGAATCAATCAGCAATTCCTTGGGGAAATTCATGCGGTATAGTATAGCCCATTATCATTCTACAATTCCATCCCAGGACACGACCATGACTTCCAACAGCCTGTAATGAAAGCATCACTGCCGAAATAAATTCGCCCGTCAGACAGCCCGTGATTTTTAGGGCACCTCTAAAAATTCAGAATTCTAAACAAGACCAGACGCGAATAAAAAATATTGACGCAGCATAGGATGGATAGGTAAGGAAATATTTTTTGTGAGCAACGAAGTATGGTGACGAAACGGGGTAAGCAGGCAAGCCGCAAAGCGGCTGCTCGCAAATATGGATTTTTAGCGGTGCCCTTAAGGGGTTATGCACTGAGTTCAGAAGCAATGATGAGGACGAACTATTGAGAAAGATGCTTATTACGTAAAAGCCTTACTCACGCGAAATGTCAATTGCGGGGAATAGTTTTTTTGCGGCCATTCGATGGTTAACAAATAAACTATTTCCCGCAATTTTTTTATTCAGCGTTTTCCATAGATTCAACCGAAAGTCGATACCCAGCGCCTCTGACTGTTTGAACCAGACTATCCTTTCCAGAGACTTCCAGCGCTTTACGCAATCTGCGAATATGAACATCCACTGTGCGATCTTCGACAAAGACATGGTCACCCCATACGCGATCGAGTAACTGTGTCCGTGAATGTACCCGCTCGGTGTGTGCCATCAGAAAATGTAATAGACGAAACTCGGTCGGTCCAAGTATAACCTCGATCGATTTTGACAAACTGCCATCCACGTAAGCAGATACCCGATGTGTTATCGGGTCGAGCTTTAATCCTCCTGCTACAATAATTTCTTCAGATATTTCTGGTAAACGACGGCGTAATACTGCCTTGATTCGGGCAATTAATTCACGGGGCGAGAATGGCTTGGTGATATAGTCATCTGCGCCGACTTCCAGCCCGAATATTTTGTCATTTTCTTCATCACGAGCTGTCAGCATAATGATAGGGACAGATTTAGTCCGTGTTTCCCGCCGCAATATGCGCGCGAATTCAATGCCACTCATATTTGGCAATCCCCAGTCAAGCAATACCAGATCAGGCAGTACATTGTTAACCATTGATACAGCTTGCTCGGCACTATTAGCACATAAAGCAACGAGCCCTGCATTTCGCAAATTGTATGAAATCAACGCTTGGATGGCTAATTCATCTTCCACGACCAGTACTGTTGCAGACATCAGTAACTCCAATAAGAAGGAATTTCCTCTTAAAAAGTAAGAATGATATAAAAGTAATATTGCAATTTTGTGACAAATTATTTTTTGGGCACCGCTAAAAATCGCAAGTATGGATTTTTAGCGTAGTAATCGGCCGGAGGCGGCAAGGCGTCAGGAAGAAACATGATGAAGTTAGTAAAATAGATCTTTTTTTCTTTTTTATATTTTTTATATTTTTTATAATCAGTAACTTATAATTGTTTCTTGAAAGAGGTGCCCTTATTACATTAACTGCATGAACCTGAAATAACATCGCGTTAATCTGGAAGCCTGTCGGACTTAAGGTTGATCTACAGTGCAATTGAGGTAACCGGCTTACTTTGCCTCAATTTTTCGCGGTATAGCATGACGATGCGCCTCAAAATCCGGCCAATCTGCCCTCGCTTCCCCACGTTGTTTACTACGCTGACTTGAGTCCGACAGGCTCCTGGTCCGTGTAATTCTCCTGATATTCAATTTTGTTGTGTCATAAAAAAGAAATATTCCGGTGCGTGTCATAAAACTGCAATGTTGGACCAGTAATATTCAGGCATTGCTGATCGGCGCTGAATTTGTCAAGGGCTGTTGCAGTTGGCTCTAAGGATGTTCGTGCCATTGTTCTGAATTTACTACGAGAGATTTATGTTTGAAACGCTGTTAACGAAAATTGCAATAATAATCGGGTTGATGCTGGCCTTACTGTTTGCACCGGTGGCTTTAGGGAACAGCTTGGAAAATCTGGCCAAGTCACTCGCTAAGATTCGTGGCGAAGTTGAGGAGCTTCAGACTCAGCTCGATATCGAGAAGGAAAAACATGGCAACAGGATGTCGGCTTTATCTTCCCAGTTAGCGGATATCAGTGTTGAAGAAAGAAGGCAAAAAATCGCCCTTGAAAAATTGCAGCATTCAATAGAGAAAGTGACCGCAGACTCAAAGCAGGAAGAGATGTCGGGCGAAAACTTGAGGCCTGTTTTACTCGCGGTACTTGCGGATTATAAGCGGCATGTTTTACAGGGCTTTCCCTTCAAGCTGGAGGATCGCATCAAGGCAATTGATGATTTGGAAAATAATATGGTTAATCAATTAGTAGACCCTAACAGAGCAGCCAATCAGATGTGGTCTTTGTTCGAAGATGAAATCCGGTTGAGCAGGGAAAACGGAATCTACCAGCAAACAATTTCACTCAACGGAGAAAAGGTGCTGGCCGATATTGCAAAATTAGGATCAGTATTTCTTTTCTTCCAAACCAGAGATAACCGAGCTGGAATGGCTCAAAAAATCAATGAGAGCGGTTGGGTATTTAAGATCGCCGAATCGAGAGGCGATGTCGAGCGCATTGCAAAGCTATTTGATGCATTGAAGAAACAGATACGTCAGGGTTATTTTGAATTACCCAATCCTTTGAGAAAATGAAGAAACTATTTTTTATATCGATGTTGTTACTGACCATAAGTCAGGCTAATGCCATTGAAGGTAATCCCAAAGCAACCGCGCCGACAGTGGCACCGGAGATAGAGGGACAGGACGCTTCAGTGCCACTGCCGGATGCGAAGCCAGCAGCCACAGGCGCCACAACACCCCTCCCACAAAAACAGGGTTCGTCGGATCAGGAAACCATCAATCTGGAAACGGCTTATAAACGTGAATATGCTTTTCTGGAAGCGCAGAAACGGGAGCTGAATGAACGGCTCATAAGATATAAATCCAGCACGAATAACGAAGAACAGGCGCTAAGTAAAAAAATAAACAGCCTTGAGCAGAATTCTGTCATGAATTCAGCCAAAATCGATCAACAAAGTATGCAGTTGGCCGAAGCAGAGCGTGCTGAAGCGGCAGTAAGCGAACGCAGCGATGTCTTAGAGATTACCTATTCGCAGGCAGAGGCAACCTTAAAGAATCATGATATCGACATACCACCTTCCATTAAAGATACCGAGGGTAACGATCCGGCCAAAGTAGGGTTCTTCTTTAAAAAAGCCTTGTTCCTGATACAGGCGCTGGGCGCAGTTCAGTCCAAACCGGGAAATTTTTTCCTGGAAGATGGCAAACAAACTCAGGGAAACATTATTCATCTGGGGAACATTGCCGCGTACGGTGTCAGTCAGGAAGGCAGCGGTAGTCTGGTTCCAGCCGGTGGCGGTGATTTAAAAATATGGAAACAACCCAGTGCGGACACGGCCATTGCGCTGGACAAGAATCAGCAACCGGACATATTAAAGCTGTTCTTATTTGAGTCGCGTACGACGGCAATTGAAGAGTCTGCAGAAAAGACCGTGATGGGCATCATTAATTCAGGTGGTGCTATTGGCTGGGTGATCGTGGCACTGGGTGCGTTTGCTGCACTTCTTATCCTGATTCGTACGTTTTTGCTGTACTCAAATAGCGCCAATACAAAGCAGTTATCCGAAAGGCTGATACAACAGGTTGCTGATGGCCGGTTGGATGAAGCAAGGAAAAATTTTGAAGATAATTTATCTGCGATAACCCGTGTTTTATCCGCGACATTGCATCACTTGAAAGATGATAGGGATCATATGGAAAGTATCGTTCATGAAGCAATATTGCAGGAATCAGGACCATTGGATCGTTTTGGATCGGCCATTCTGGTCATTGCATCGGTGTCTCCATTGCTTGGTTTGCTGGGAACTGTGACCGGGATGATTTCTACATTTGATGTGATTACCGAGTTTGGTACCGGTGATCCAAAATTACTTTCCGGGGGTATTTCCATTGCGCTGGTCACCACGGAATTAGGGTTGATGGTTGCTATTCCCGCTTTACTGTTGGGCTCTTTGCTAGCCTCCTGGGCAAGAAATATTAAACGCGACATGGAACATTCGGCGCTCAGAATTACGAATGCCTTTCTGGGCGGGGCGAGTCTGAATGATTCCGGGGAGCGAACGGTTAGCAGTGACCCATTGGTGCTAAATAACCAGATAAGTTAAAGCAAAAGCGCGATAGACATGAATATTGATGACTATATTTTTCTGAGTAAGGATTTTTTCAATACGGGCGGAATGGTCATGCCGCCATTGTTTGTTTGTGCCTTATTACTTTGGTATGGACTGGGTTATCGATTCTGGCTCATGAAAGAGCCCAAATCGATGGGCGTTCGGGACATGCTGAGTTTTTACCAGGAAAATGGTGACAAATCAGCCAGAAATATTGTAGCGCAGGCAGTACAGCAAGGCATCGAATTAAAGAAAAGCGGTGTCAGGAATCTGCGCCGCCATCTGGATGCGGCTTTTTACAATTATGAAAAGGAAATTGGAAAATTTTCTACGCTGATACGAATTGTCATCATTATTTCGCCTTTACTGGGTTTGTTGGGAACGGTGATTGGAATGATAGAAACGTTCGATTCGTTAGCGACGATGTCGCTTTTTACCCAATCCGGTGGAATAGCGGGTGGAATATCGCAGGCATTAGTTTCTACCCAGATGGGTTTGGCGGTTGCGATTCCTGGACTACTCATCCATAGCATTCTAAAGAAAAAGCAGCAGCAAATTGAAAAGGATCTTTCCCAGGTTAAAGAACTGTTGTGCAGCCAGACGGTTGTTCATTACTCCAGGAGGAATACCACAGGATGAGATATAACGAACCGATAGAAGCAGATGCAACGATAGATATTGGACCGATGATTGATATCGTTTTTATTTTGTTGATTTTTTTTATGGTAACGACGACTTTTGTCAAAGACATGCAACTGGATTTGGAGCGTCCCAAGGCAAGTAGTGCGCTGGCCGCTTCGAGTAAAGCAATCCGGTTATTTATTGATCGCAATGGGGATACCTACATCGACGGTGAACCCGTACGTCTATGGCTCATTCAGAGCAAATTACGCGATCAATTAAGCACCTCAACCAGTAAAGTGGTCCTGGTGGTTACCGATGAAGGCGTTCCTGCAGGTAAGTTAGTTGAAGTTGTGGATCAGGCGCGTTTAGCAGGCGCAGAAAGTGTCGGTGTCGCAACCAAAAAAGAGGCAGGGTAAGCGAGAGATGAAAGCTAAAAAATTTAATCAACACTGGGCGGCGGTAATTTCGATGCTGTTAGGCCCGATTCTGGTCTTTGGTCTGGTGCTGGTGATGAATCACTACGCAGGGAATTTTGAAAAAGAATCATCTCCTGAAGCGACAGAAATCAGCATGACGAAAGAGATAAAGCAGGAGCCGAAAAAGGAGATTAAAAAAGTTGAGCAGCGGCCACCGAGAGCTCGCCCGCAGTCTCCAGCGCCATTCCAGGGCTTAAATACGGCACTTTCTGGTATTGATCTGGGGTTGTTTGGTTTTGATAATGGCGACATGAATGGCCTGGATGATGCCTTACTTGGTAAAGCAGGCCATGCGGTAATGACTGAAGATCTGGTCGATGTTCCGCCAAGGCCCGTATCAAGGGGAGCGTTCAGGTACCCACCTTCAGCCAAACAGAAGGGTATTAAAGGCTATGTCGTTCTGTCGATACTGGTCGATATTGATGGTTCCGTTAATCAGATGCAGGTATTGGAATCGAATCCTTCCGGAATCTTTGATGATGCGGCCATGCAGGGAATGCGTGCGTGGCACTTTGAGCCCGCCAAGTATAAAGGTGATAACGTTAAAGTTTGGGCGAAACAAAGGATTCGTTTTGATTTGTCCTGATGTTACAGACAAATTACAGTAAAAATGAAGCAACTTATACCTAAGCGAATCAAGATTATTGTTGTCATGCTCATGCTTGAATGCTTTTTTGGTTCAGCCTGGGCCAAAGAGAAAATGCCACAATCCACAGATTTTATAGAGCTGGCAGCGGCGATGCTAAGGGATGGCCATAATGACCGTGCTTTGTTAGCGCTGGAGAGCGTTAATCTGGCTGACAAAAAAACAGATCTGGCAAGATTTTATACCTTGCAAGGGCTGGCCTATATGAATCTGAACGCTTTCGATGCAGCCAAAGACAGTCTGCAATCAGCGATTAAAAATGGGCAGCAGGATCAAGTAATTTTTGTGTATCTGGCACAGGCTTATTATGCGCTGAAAGACTACCAGAAAACTATTCGGGCGATTGAAAATGCGACCGAGCATGCCAGGAATAACCCTTCTCTGGTTGCCATGAAGGCACAGTCTTATTGGCATCTGGAAGAGACAACGCAATCGATAGATACTTTGAATGAAGGACAGAAATTATTTCCGGTTGATTTTCGTTTTCTCAGGCTTAAAGTTTTCTATTTCGTGCAACTTGGATTAAATCAGCAAGCGGCCGAGTTGGGTAGAGAATATCTTAAATTATCCAGAGCAGCGGCAGAAGATTATGTCGCGATTGGAAATGCACTTCGATTAAGTAAGGAATACCAGGAAGCTTTAAGTATTCTGGAAATAGCCCGGTTGCAATTTCCCAATAATGATGTTGTCGCCAAGCTTCTGGCACATACTTACCTGGACCAGGGAATGCTGAATGCGGCAGCATTCATTCTTGAGCAAGCCGCGATTTTAAATCCAGAATTGTTGTCTGAAGCGGCTGAAGTTTATCGTCGAGCAGGCAGGTTCCATAAAGCATTAACACTCAATGAAAGTATCCGGGATCAGAAAGTTAAATTCAAGCAAAGATTATCCATTCTACTGGCATTAAAGCAATTTGACCGTGCCGCAAATATGGAATCCAGTTTGTATCGAATGGGTTTGCTGGATGATGAAAGTGTTCGTTATGCACTCGCTTATGCCCTGTTCTGGAGCGGTCGGTTCCCGGAAGCAAATAAACATTTGGATCATTTGAAGGATGCGGAATTATTCAGAAGAGGGACAGAACTGCGGAGATTGATGGAGGTTTGTAAAACCGAACCATGGCAATGCACCTGATTCAATCTCCATCTCCTGTAGAAACAAAATTACCTGGTAGCCAGATAGGTGAAATCGTCATCTCCCATCAATCGATTAAAAGACGCTTCAGCATGAGAAAAAAAGCAGGATTGTTATTTTACCTGCTCGATCAAACACGGTTTATTTTCTCATTTTTATCAGCACCTCCGTCACAAGCACCACCTTAGTCTTCAGGCAACCATACTCACCTTGCAGGCAAAATAAAGTGTCAGTAGCAGAACACCCATGCTATTGGAAGAGGGTCTCTGCACGCAAAATTTATACCACCTATTGAAACAGCACGCTCAACACTGACTTGGATTCTTTGAATAAACGCTCGATCAAGTAACCAAAAACACCATGCAAAAACTCTCTCTTTATTCAGTAATTTTTCTTGCTTCAGTCCTGGCGAGCTCTCTTGTGTGGGGAGATAATAAAAAAGCGGAATTTTCAATTCACCTGTTCCAGAATGGATTCCCGATTGCTGATGCAGAGTTGTTAATCAACAGCGACACATCCGCTACATCAAATGCGCGCTTAATGAATTCATCATCGCCAACAACTTTTAATTGGCGGGCTGACGGTAAATCTTCAATTAAATCCAATGCAAATGGCAGTGTGGCTGGAAAATTACCGCCCGGTCAATATCAGATAACGATCAAAACAAAAGACCAGCAATTTGACTTTGATTTGCCGCTCCGTCCCGCAGAGAATGTGCAAATTCTGTTAACTTTTTATGCCGATGGCAGAAAACCATTGCTCAATATTGAAAGTTCAGTGGAAGGCACTAATCCAGATTATGCCGCGTTAGCTGAAAAACCGCAGATGCAAGGTAATGGCACCCTCATTGCACAAGTTTTGTCTTCTGAAACGCAAAAGCCGATTAAAGATGTGCAAGTCTTTTTGAGCGGTTTGCGACAACAGCTCAGAACGGATTCGCAAGGGCGAATAGAATTTGAGGCGCCTGTTGGAAGTTATAGCGTTTCGTTATTGCACTCTGCTTACAGCAGTCAAACAAGAGATGATGTCAACATTGTAAAAGACCAGCGTACGGAACTTACCTTTAGCTTAACACCCGCAGGTGTTGAGTTGGCAGAATATGTCGTACTGGAGCCGTACCTGGCGGGAACGCTGACTTCCGTTATTGAGGAACAGAGAACGTCAGCAGAAGTAACCACTATCCTGGGTGCTGAACAATTCAGCCGTAGTGGGGACTCTGATGTTGCCAGCGCTTTGAGAAGAGCCTCTGGTCTGACTCTGGTTGGCGGCCAGTTTATTTTTATACGTGGATTAGGCGAACGCTTTTCATCCACACTGGTGAATGGCGCCTCTGTTCCCAGTCCTGATCCTACCCGACGTGTTGTGCCATTAGATCTTTTTCCTACCAGTATTCTGGAAAGTGTCCTGGTGCAGAAAACCTATTCGGTTGATCGCCCGGGGGAATTTGCAGGCGGTACGCTGGAAATGCGTACCCGAGGAATTCCTGATGAATTTTTCTTTAATATAGAAGGACAAACCGGCTATAACAGTCTCTCATCTTTTAAGAATGCCTTAACCTATAAAGGGGGTAATACTGATTTTCTGGGATATGATGATGGTACGCGCGCATTGCCCGATTCGATCGCGGCGGCAACAGAAAATGGACAAGCCTTACAGCCAAAAACAATTTTTAATCCTGATGGGCTGTCACCTGCTCAGCTAGAGAATTTGGGAGAAGATTTATCGGATAACTGGGATGTGAAGCAGAATAAAAGAGGGCCTGATGGCAGGCTGCAAACATCCATCGGTGATGTTTTTAATCTCGGCGATTTCAGGGTTGGCTACATTGCAGCAGGAGGCTGGAGGCAGGAATTCAGGAACCAGAATGAAGTTAACCGGGAGTTTGCCGCGTCGGGCAGTAGCGATAGTTTGAGATTAACTCAGGATTTCGATGTCAAGCGCTCATTAAGTGAAGTACAATTGAACGGTTATGGAGCAGTAGAAGCTGAATATCAAGATAAGCATCGTATTTTTTCTAAAACGATGTTTCTCAGACAGACAATCGATGAAGCCAGGGTCAGTCAAGGATTTACCGATGCTGAAACAGCGGATATTCGCAGAACACGCCTGAGGCAATTTTCCAATCAATTGTTTATGCAGCAGATTGGAGGCGAGCACCGCTTAGATTGGGCAAAAGACCTGAAAGTTGATTGGTTATATACCAATGCAATCGCAACAAGAGAAGAACCCAAAACCAGAGATTATCGTTATGATGCAGATAACACGGGTAGTTTCCTTTTTTCTCGACGCGCTGACAGTAATCAGACTTTATTCGCGGATCTGGTCGATAAAGATCAAAGCTGGCGCATGGATACAAAACTACCTTTGGAGTTTTCTCCAGACTATCAAGCATCGCTCAGTGGTGGCTTTATTAATCAGAATAAAACCAGAGACTCTTCCATTCAACGCTTCAGTTTTGCCCCGGTAGGGGACGATGCGAGAAATCCAGCAGTCCTGGGACAATCTTCACTGGAAGCGATTCTTCGGCCGACTAATATTGGCGCAAACGGGTTTCAATTGCGTGATACCACGCGTCCGACGGATAGCTATAATGCGTCACAAGATCTATTTTCTTACTACGGCAAACTGGATTTGTCATTCTTTGAAAGATTGAGAGTAAGTGGCGGCATGCGTTGGGAAGATAATAATCAACGTGTTGAAACGTTTCAATCGGTTGCCAATTCGAATACGCCGGTTACTTCAGTCATTGATAGAATCAATCGATTGCCATCTGCTGCGGCTACCTGGGTGATTTCTGACAGGCAACAATTACGAACGGGATTTAGCCAAACAATCTCCAGGCCAGATTTCAGGGAACTATCCCCCGCACCATTTACCGATCCCAGCACCAATCAGGAAACGACAGGTAATCCCGACTTAATCCAAACGGACATTACCAATTTAGACTTACGTTGGGAGTATTACTTTTCGTCGACTGAGAATCTGTTGGCCGGTTTTTTCTGGAAAGATCTAACCAACCCGATTGAACAGATTATATTGCCGGGAACTGCCGGGCTGCAAACTTATCAAAATGCAGATAAAGCAAATGTTTATGGGTTTGAGGTAGATTTATTAAAAAACCTGGATTTAATCCATCCTTCGTTAGAAAACTTTTTTGCAGGAGGAAATTACACCTGGTCAGAATCAAGCGTTCTACTTAATGCCAAGAATCTGGAAGCACAGACGACATCGAGCAGGCGGTTACAGGGACATTCCCCACAAATTTTAAATTTTCAGCTAGGGTATGCCAATCCAGCCTGGGGGACGCAAGCAACGCTCCTGTACAATATTGCCAGTGAACGAATCGTTGCCGTAGGATTGCTGGGCGCGCCAGATAAATATGAGCAACCATTTAATCAGCTGGACTTTGTTTTAAACCAGAATGTAAATAAGTGGCTATCCATGCGGCTTACCATGCAGAATCTATTTGATGACAAGGTCGCAGTAACGCAGGGTGATGAAATAACGAGACAATTTCAAAGGGGGCGACAATTTAACCTGGGCGCTCGTATCAATTTCTAAGCGTCCTGATGCATAGAAGATGGGTTATGGCGCAAATTATTTTATCTGTTTCCTTTCCTATTTATTTTATTTCTTTTTACATTCATTACCTTTTTCATGTACTTTACTAATTTCAGCCAAATAAAGAACGAATACAAGGCGAAGGGGGCAAAAATAATGCATTCGTATATACCACAAAAAATGCAAGCTGCACGCGGATTTACGCTACTTGAATTACTGGTTGTCATGGTTATTATCGGTTTACTGGCCGCCTATGTTGGACCAAAATATTTCTCACAGGTCGGCAGATCCGAGATTAGAATGGCTCAGTCTCAAATTGATTCTCTTGAGAAAGCGCTTCACCAATATCGTTTAGATATGGGTAGCTATCCATCTACCGAGCATGGACTTGCAGCCTTGATGTCCAGCCCGAATAACGAACCAAGATGGCATGGACCTTATCTTTCCAAAACGCCACCTGCAGATCCTTGGGGGCATCCATATGTCTATAAATATCCAGGGGATAATACAGAATTTGATTTATTTTCGTATGGTAAAGACGGCCAACCGGGTGGCGATGGTGAAGCGGCGGATATTACCAATTGGTAAGTTGTCGCGATGCGTTATGAAGTGAAAGCGGTACTTTCCGGGCAAGGTACAGTGAAGCTCAAACTGGAAGCAAACAGTGAGGAGGAGGCACGTCTTCAAGTCACTGAGCAAGGCGGCATGGTATTGAGTGTGCGGCGCAGCGTTACCGGTTGGTCGCTAAAATCGAATACCCGTTTTCCTTTAGTACATTTTAGCCAGGAATTACTTTCACTATTAACGGCAGGGCTCAGCCTGGTGGAGAGTATCGAGACGTTGGTGGATAAGGAGCAGGATGTCAGTATCCGTAAAATCATTCAGGATTTACTGGCGCGGCTGTATGAAGGGGTTACTTTCTCACGTGCATTGCAAGACTGTCCCCGGGCGTTTCCGGCATTGTATATTGCAACTGTTCGGGCAAGCGAACGGACAGGCGATCTAGCCGAAGCTTTGACGCGTTTTATTACGTATCAAACGCAGATGGATTTAGTGCGCAAAAAACTGGTTGGGGCTTCAATTTATCCAGTTTTGCTACTGGTCATTGGCCTATTAGTTTCCGTGTTCCTGCTGGTATTTGTGGTGCCGAAATTCAGTGCAATTTATGAGGATATTGGCACCGATTTGCCCTGGCTTTCTGTGCTGCTCATTAAGTGGGGACATTTTGTTCATGAGCGTGGCTGGGAATTAACAGCCATTGTAATCATCGTTTTTAGTGCGCTTACTTATAGCGTGACTCGGCCCGCATTTCGGGCGTATATATTACAGCAATTATGGCGTATTCCTGCGGTTGGGGAACATATGCGCGTTTATCAGCTGGCTCGTTTTTATAAGACATTAGGCATGCTGTTACGTGGCGGCATCCCGATTACTCAGGCTCTGGATATGGTCAGTGGTTTGCTGCAACCCCATTTTCGTCCACGCGTAGAAGCGGCGGCCAGGCATATTCGTGAAGGCAGGACAATTTCCAGCGCAATGGAGATGGAAGGATTAACCACAGCGGTTGGTAATCGTATGTTGCGTGTTGGCGAAAGAACAGGATTAATGGGAGATATGATGGAACGGATTGGCAATTTTCATGATGAAGAGATTGCGCGCTGGGTGGAATGGACAACCAAACTGATTGAACCCATCTTGATGGCGGTCATCGGCACGGTAATTGGCGGCATTATTATCCTCATGTATATGCCAATATTTGACTTGGCAGGAAGCATCAATTGATCGAAACATCCACACAGCCAACAAAAAAATTATCGATTGATATCAGGCAGCTGGGTGAGGCGCGCCAGGAGGCCTTAAAACAGGGTATTTCGATAATCCAGGCGCTGGAAGAAATTTGCGATTATGCGCCAGACGTACTCATCCAGGCACTGGGTCGGTTGCTTCACCTCCCTGTTTTAAACATGGGAGCGTTGCGAGTCCTTACGCCGTCATTCGATAGGCTGCCTTTTGCTGAAGCGGTTATGCATGAGTGTGCATTGTTTCAAAGAGAAGAAGAATACGTGTTGGCAGTGAGTAATCCATTTTCATCCAATTTGCGGTCATGGGCAGAAGAGCGTTTTGCTATGGGGGTGACATGGCATTTGGTGCATCCTGCGGATTTAAGCGCTTTTTTCACGCAGCAGGAAAAAACAATGCGTGCGATGGATAATGTTTTATCTTCTGCTGAGCTAGATGTGATACAAAGCGGGATTGAAGACCTTTCATTAAAAACGATCAATGAAGGTACCAGTCAGGTGGTGCGGCTGGTACATTCCACGTTGTATGATGCGCATAAATCCCAAGCCAGTGATATTCACCTTGAAATGGTGACGGGGGCTTTATCCATCAAATATCGAATTGATGGTGTATTGACAGCCGTTGGTGTGATGAAGGGCGCAGATCTGGCAGAGCAAGTGATTTCTCGCATCAAGGTGATGTCGGAACTGGATATTGCTGAACGCCGCGTGCCACAGGACGGCCGCTTTAAAGTTTCGATACAAGGGCGAGAAATTGATTTTCGCGTATCGATTATGCCGAGTATTTTTGGCGAAGATGCGGTGTTGCGTATCCTTGATCGACAGGCACTTTCCGATCATGTCGATGGCTTAACATTAAATCAGCTTGGCTTCAATCAAGCCGCAATAGCGACTTTGCGTCGTCTCAGCTCAGAACCCTATGGCATGTTGTTGGTTACGGGTCCTACGGGCAGCGGTAAAACAACAACGCTTTATGCTGCAATATCTGAGGTTAACAAGGGTAATGACAAGATTATTACCATTGAAGATCCTATCGAGTATCAATTGCCTGGTGTACTGCAAATACCGGTTAACGAGAAAAAAGGGTTAACCTTTGCACGTGGCTTGCGCTCGATTTTACGTCATGATCCAGATAAAATCATGGTGGGTGAAATTCGTGACTCTGAAACCGCGCAAATTGCAATACAGGCCGCACTGACTGGACACCTTGTTTTTACAACGGTACATGCCAATAATGTATTCGATGTGATTGGCCGTTTTTCACACATGGGGGTAGATCCCTATAGCTTCGTTTCCGCGTTAAATGGTATCGCCGCACAGAGATTGGTGCGTTTGCTGTGTCCACATTGTGCCGTGGAGGAGCGTCCTGATGATGCGCTAATCGCTGAATCTGGAATAAATTCCGAACGAGCGGTCAATTTTAAATTTCGCGCCGGGAGAGGCTGTGGACAGTGCCGGGGCAGTGGTTACCGGGGACGCAACGCAATTGCAGAGATATTAATTTTAAATGATGAAATCCGTGAACTTATTGTTGCGCAGGAACCCATCCGCCGCATAAAAGAAGCGGCTAAAAACAATGGCACCCACTTCTTACGTGAGGGCGCATTAGATATGGTCAGAGATGGACTGACGAGTTTAGAGGAGGCCAATCGTGTCACCATTGTGGCGTCGTGATCAAATTCAGGTTTTCTTTGCGCCGGAGCGTGTAGATTTAGTCCGCACATCCCGGCGGTTAAAGCCCATATCGGCACCTGGAATTACGGGACTCTGCACGCGCGATCCAGATCAGCCTGTCTGGGAACCGCCCTTGCTTCAATTAGAACACATGGTAAAAGAAGCAGAGGGTACCGAGATGATGGTCACCCTCTCTAACCACTTTATTCGATATGTTACCCTGCCACCCCAGACGGAAATTACGGCTCCCGATGAAGTTTATGCTTACGCCACTTTCCGTATGCATGAAATTTATGCTGAACGGACTGATGAATGGGTGCTTAGTATAAGCGCCTGGAACCCATCCAGCGGCGCAATTTGTGCCGCAATAACACGTGATTTACTGACACGATTGCAAGAACTGGCGATACGTTACAGAATAAAGCTCAGGGGCATAACGCCTTATCTGGCATCAGCTTTTGATCAATGGCAGCAATTGTTTGATGAAAAGCGCACATATTTCGTACTAATCGAGACGGGACGTATTTGTATCGCCTTGTTGGTGAATGGTGTCTGGCAAGGCATACGTAATCAGAAAGTATTGCATGGTGTGGCGGATGAACTACTTATGGCGCTTGATCAGGAAGCAATTTTTTCTGGATATAAAGAGGCCGTAGAGGAAGTTCGTGTATTTGCGCCGGAACATCCTGATTTGGTACTGCCAGAGAATTGTGGCTGGAGAATGATTCCGTTATCGGCTGATAACCTATCGGTGCCAGCACACTATCCTTCTTTTGTCAGGGCAAGTGGTGAGGCGGATTCATGCGTCGCCTGAATCTCCGTTTCCCTTACTCTGGACAGCAATCACAAGCGATTGATACTACATTGTTAGTATTAGGCCTGCTCACTTTAGTCGGGATACTATATCAATTTACGTCGTCCATGGAGAAAGTGGATTATTGGGAAACCCGTGTTGCGCGTATTGAAAAACAGCAGCATAACGTATCACCGCGAAGGCCATCCACATCTAATCAGCGCGGAGTGAGCCAAGAAATCCGCCAGGAAATAAAAAAAGCCAGCGAGGTTATTGGGCAGATTAATTTACCTTGGGAAGCGCTTTTTGACGCAGTTGAATTTGCCGCCAATGAGGAAGTCGCACTGTTATCGCTGCAGCCAAACGTTGCTAACCGTACTATCCGAATTGGCGGTGAAGCCAAGGATTTGTCGGCCTTGCTTGATTTTGTTGAAGCATTGGAGCGGGAGCTGATTTTTGAAAATGCGCATTTGGTTAATTATAAAATAAAACTGGATAACCCCCAACGACCCATTGTTTTTCTTGTCACCGCAGAATGGGTTCAAACATTTTGAGAAATGATTTAATACCGGTGCGTTTGCAAGCTATATGGTTGCAGATACGCTGGCAGGTAGCGCGCCTGGGCACCATTGGAAAAATTGGTGTGGGCTTGTTGGCGGTTGCCATCGTTTTTTTTCTTGCTGCGGTGTTGCCACAAGACGCAACAATACAGGCACTTAAGGAACGAGCAGAAATAATGCGTGTACAGTCCCCATCGTATCAAGCGTCTGGCCCGGGAAAAAAGATGGGTGACGATCAAGCATTACAAAAATTTTATGAATTTTTCCCTCGCATTGATTCATCCCCCTTCTGGATTAGAGAGCTGGTACTTGTTGCAAAGAAACAAGGAGTGGAGATCAACAGTAGCGATTATCGTTTAGTACACGAAAAAGGGGGAAGATTGACGCGTTATGAAATGACGCTTCCGATCCGTGGAAGATATTCACAAGTACGTGCATTCATTGCGGATGCGCTTCTTGCGGTACCCGCGATGGCGATAACAGGCATTATGATTAAGCGTGAGGATGTGAGAACTGAGCAGCTTGAAGTGCGTCTTGACATTGTTCTTTACCTGGACGAATGATACGCATGGATAGTGCGGAAAAGAAACGCAAAACATTACTGGGAGTCGCCCTATTGGCAACATTGCTTGCGGTCGTATGGGTTGGAGAGGAGGAGGAAGAAGCGATTATTGATTCCGTACCCACTGCGCAGCCAACAAGGGTTGCATCTGGGCAAGCACGTAATAATGAAAGAAATACGGTTGAGTATCTGGCGATTGATCAACTGGGGCAAAGAAAATTTAACGCTAAAGCAGGTGAACTTTTTAAATCGACTTCGTGGGTGCCTCAGCATGCCCGACTAGAGTTGCCGCAAGCGACGATAGTTCGGCAGGAAATTCAGCCTCCTGCGCCCCCGCCAGCCCCAACCCCGCCACCATTGCCGTTCAAATACATTGGCAAGGCCATTGCAGAAAATGAAACATGGGTTTTTCTCTCCCAGTCAGGAGAAAATCATATTGCCAAATTGGGGGGTCATATCGATAACCAGTATCGAATAGATGCGGTGAATGACGAAGCTGTTACATTTACCTATTTGCCGCTCAATACAAAACAAACGCTTACTATTAATAATCAGATGGCAGGAAACATTCGATGAGAATCTGGAGATATGTTGTCATTGCCATGCTGTTGGCTGTAATTGCTGGATGTGCGATAAATAATAAAACATTTTCGACAAGGAACATCGCATTTACCGACGGGCAGCAGTTGATCGCTCAGGGTGAGTTCGAGTCTGGTCTGCAAAGCTTGGAGCAGGCAGCACGTGAAGAGCCGGCTAACAAAGAGATCCGCACGGTACTTGCGCGCCAACGTGAGGAAGTAATCGGAAAATTACTATTCGACGCAGAGGAAACCAGATTGTCGGGCGATCTGGATTCCGCAGAACAAAAATATTACCGTGTGCTGGCACTGGCGCCACTAAACGAACGTGCCAACGCAGGCTTGGGGGCATTGAGTCTGGAACGCCATCATATTGCTTCAGTTAATTATGCTAAAGAATTATTGGCGAATGATGATTTGGCCGGTGCGGAGGCGGCAGTGAGAGCGGTGCTGCAGGAAAATTCGATGCAACGTGAAGCGCGTCAATTAATAAAATACATCAGTACCTTGATTGCACGTTCTGAAAATTTAGGATTAACCTTGGCCACCGCGTTTAAAAAACCACTCACCGTGGAATTTAAAGATACTGACCTGAAATCTGTGTTTGAGATCATTGCACGCACGGCGGGGATTAATTTTATTTTTGATAAAGATGTCCGGCAAGAAACAAAGATCTCTATTTTTGTTCGTGATAATAGTATTGAGGATGTGCTTAAATTGCTGTTGATGACGAATCAATTGGCGCACAAAGCGCTCAATGATAATTCATTGCTGATTTATCCCAACACCCCAGCCAAGCAGAATGAGTATCAGGAGTTGATGGTGCGTAGTTTTCATATTGCGTATACCGATGTCAAACAGATGGTTGCCATGGTTCGGGGGTTGGTAAAAGCAAAGGATATTTATGTCAATGAAAGCTTGAATCTGTTTATTATGCGAGACACGCCAGAAGCAATACGTCTGGTTGAACGGCTGGTTGCACTAAATGATTTGCCTGAACCTGAAGTGATGTTGGAAGTTGTTGTATTGGAAATCCAGCGCGATAACAATTTCGCGCTCGGTCCAAAATTACCTACCTCTGCTACGTTCAGTGCTGTACCCGGAGTAACGGGCGTGTTGCCGCTAAATCAGTTTGGATTTGACGGCCTTAAGAGCTTTACTATGGACAGCCAGGCCAGAATCGATTTCGAACAGAGTCTTACATTTGCTGATGTGCTTGCAAATCCACGGATCCGAGTTAAAAATCGTGAAACTGCAAAAATCCATATTGGTACAAGAGAACCTATCTTTACCGTGACCAATACGGCTAATGTTGGCTCTGCAGCGTCGGCAAGTTTTATCGATATCGGGTTAAAGTTAGATGTTGAGCCGATCATTGGTCTAAATGATGACATTACGATGAAAGTTGCGCTTGAAGCAAGTAATAATCTTGGCTCAGTGCCCGGGCCGAACGGTGCAACCGCTTTTAAGATCGGAACCCGTACGGCAGAAACCTTGTTAACACTGAGGAACGGTGAAACGCAAGTTTTAGCCGGATTAATCGATGATCGGGATACGCGGGGTGTTAGTGGACTGGCTGGGTTGCTGAATATTCCAGGACTTGACCGATTGCTTTCCAATCAGTCGATAAAGCGAACCAAAACTGAAATTGTCTTGCTGATTACGCCGCGTATTATAAGAAATATTACACAACCAACCAATCTGGAAAGTGGATTTCATTTCGGGACAGCAAATGATGCTGGCAAATTACCGGCAACAATCGGCAAGACGGCCGCAAAATCACTTTCAATGGCCTCCGCTGGTACAGGCGGGGGCGTATCCGGCTTCAGAACAGCGGAAACTTTATCGCTAGCCAATAGGTCTGAAATGACACCGAACCCTTTTGCAAGAAATACCGCATCATCACCCACAATCACATTGCAGGCACCATCAAATGTATCGTTAGGTAAAGAGTTTTCAATCCGGGTTGGGCTGGTTGGTGCGAAAGCTTCGCTTACTTCTGACGTTGAGTTGAATTACGATTCCGGCATGCTCGAATTGCTGGATGATGGGGAAAACTCAGGAACCCGTTTCTTTAAGCTGGGGAAAGAGGGTAAGTCTGGGAGAACGGAACAACTACGGTTTAAGGTTATTGCAGTAAACGCCGGAACGACTGAAATCTCAATACAAAGTGGTTCATCAGAGGACAGCGAGACTGGGGAGTCGGTAGAAGTTACGTTACCATCTGCAGCCAGTATTAATCTTCAGTGAGGATAATGAGACCATTCACAACACCAACAAATAATCTTGGATTTACGCTGGTTGAGCTAATGGTTGTTGTTGCGATTATGGCGATATTGGCAACGTCGGCAATGCCTTTGCGAGAACTGGTTGTGAAGCGCGAGAAAGAACAGCAGCTACGGATCGCCTTATGGCAGATTCGGTCAGCGATTGATGCTTATAAACAGGCGGTTGATGATGGACGTATCGAAAAAAAAGAAGATGAATCTGGTTATCCTCCCAGATTGGATGATTTATTTATGGGTGTGCAGGATATTAAAAGTACGGAAGAAAAATATATTTATTTTATGCGGCGATTACCGCGTGATCCCCTGTTTCAGGATTTAGATGTCGCGGGTATAGAAGCGACACCGGCTGCGGATACATGGGGTAAACGCAGTTACGAAAGTTCACCGGATAACCCGCAGGAAGGAGACGATGTTTTCGACATTTATTCCCGCTCAGAATCGACGGCTCTGAATGGCACTACTTATAAGGAATGGTGATTAAAATGCATCAGCTCTATAAGTACAAGGGTTTTACATTAATTGAATTATTGGTTGTGATGGCGATTATTGCAACTTTGCTTAGTATTGTTGCGCCGCGTTATTTTAATTCAATTGAGAAAGCCAAAGAAACGGTGCTTAGGCAAGACCTTAGCATTATGCGTGATGCAATTGACAACTTTTATTCAGATATGGGTAGCTACCCGATCACACTTGAGGAATTGGTTGAAAGACGTTATATACGGAGTATTCCGATTGACCCATTAACAGAAAGTAATATGACATGGGTAGAAGTGCCACCTTTTAATGAAGAAGAGGATGGTATCTCCGATGTGCATAGTGGTTACTCTGGACAGGCTTTGGATGGCTCATTCTATGAGGAGTGGTAGTCAATATTTCCTTTAAAATTTTCGACACGATCAAGCAGCATGCCTAACTCAGGAAAAGGATTTATTTATATCTGGACGCTTTTTGCAGTTACTCTGGCCGGTATTATGCTTGCTGGTACAGGGCAGGTCTGGCAGGTAAAAGCACAACGAGAAAAGGAAAAAGAGCTATTGCTGGTTGGCGATCAATTCAGGCAGGCCGTTATGTCCTACTATAATAGTTCCCCGGCTGGAGCCAAACAATATCCAGGTTCATTGGAGCAATTGCTGGAGGATAAACGCGCTCCAGTAACCAAGCGCCATTTACGTAAAATATTTCTTGACCCCATGACAAAAACTGATGAGTGGGGGTTGGTTGAAGAGCCGCCGCCTGAGCACGGCGCAAGTATCGCGACCAAGCCAAATACTGGGATTATTGGCGTTTATAGTCTCTCAAAAAATATGCCGATTAAAACGAAAAGTTTTCCCGATCACTACGCTAATTTTTCCGAAGCGACAACCTATCAGGATTGGAAATTTGTTTTTTCTCAGGGTGACGCAGGTGATTCAACACAAAAGCAACCACAACAAGCTTCATCTTCATCAAACCCTAAAGATATTTTTTCTTCGCAAAAACAACCGGCATCAAATACACCGGGATTTTCTTCGCAGAACCCGCCCGCATCAAATAAATCAGGGGCACAAATATTCCAATGATAATTTCTCCCTGTTAATAAAGAAAGCTTGTGATAAGCATAGAATATAGCCTAGGATATAGGTTAGATTGAAGGCTGTTTTCATTCTTGATAATCGTATTTTTGAACACCATCTGGATTTTTCATGAACTTTAAAATTCTTGGCTTTTTACTGCCGCTTGGTCTCGTCGGTCTCGTCGCCTGTGCGCAGATTCCTACTAAGATTGAAACCGAAACTATAGCTGAGTCAGCTGACTCAGCAGAAGCAGCTAACTTGCCGAAGCAGGAATTGACAGCACCGGTATTATTTGATTTCCTGTTAGGGGAAACTGCGTTGCAGCGTGGATATCCAGAGATTGCGATTAAAAGCTATCTTAGACTGGCAGAAACGACACGTGATTACCGCATTGCCCAGCGTGCGACTGAAATTGCCTTGCGGATACATCACCCATTTGCGGCAGAGAGAGCCGTGGCAATATGGGCGGCACTGGATCCTGATTCGGAGGATGCCAATCAGACGGCAGCAGCACTGCTGATAAATATGGGTAAACTGGATGAAGCGCGTCCTTATTTGAAGAAATTGTTGGCTGCAGAGGGCGTTGTAATTGGCAATGCTTTTTTGCAATTGAGTAAGCTTTTGTCACATAATGATAACAAAGTTGAAACACTGAAATTGGTACAGCAACTTGCGCAACCCTATCCAGATTTACCTGAGGCACATTTTGTTGTTTCTCAGGCTGCGTGGTTTGCTGGCCAGTTTGAGTTGGCATTGAACGAAATGAAGCGGGCGCTGGCATTGCGTCCTGATTGGGAAATGGCGGCAATTTATCAGGGACGAATATTGCGCCGCACGAGTTACGCCGATGCTGCTGAGTTTTATCAGAATTTTGTCAATAAGTATCCTAAAGCCAATGATACGCGTCTTGCCTTTATCCGTTTGTTGATGGCGGAGAGAAATTTGGATCAGGCTCGTGAGCAGCGCCAGTTTTTGTTGACGAATAATCCAGCTGATGTTGATGTTGTCCTGACAGTTGCTTTGTTATCTATGGATTTGCGTGACTTTGATGTAGCCGAAGAAAGTTTTAAGAAAGCGTTGAGCCTGGGCTATAAAGACACAAGCTTGATACATTTTCATCTTGCGCAAATTTATGAAGAGACTCAGCGTGTTGATATGGCAATGGAGTCCTATCGTCTGGTGACAAGTGGTGGCCAGTTTCTTCCCTCACAGATCCGCTATGCTGCTTTATTGGCGCAGAAAGGTAATTTGGAGGATGCTCGCCAGTATTTGCAACAATTGCCTGCGGCGAATGATCAGCAAATGGCCCATTTGATCTTGGCTGAAGCACAATTATTACGTGAATCAGGTGCTACCCATCAAGAAGTATTTGATTTGCTTGATAGCGGCCTGGAAAATCTGCCAGATTATCCAGAGCTACTTTATGACCGTGCTTTGGCGGCAGATAAAATTGGCAAATTCGAGCTCGTAGAGCAGGATTTACGAAAATTGATTCAGTTGAGACCGGATAGCGCGCATGCATACAATGCGCTTGGCTACAGTCTGGCGGAACGCGGTGTTCGTTTGCCAGAAGCACTGAGGCTGATAAAAAAAGCTGTAGCGCTTTCACCTGAAGATGCTTACATTATGGATAGCCTTGGTTGGGTATATTATCGTATGGGTAATATCAAGGATGGACTCAATTATTTGAATCTGGCATTTGCTGCACGCCCAGACCCAGAGATTGCGGCTCATTTAGGAGAAGTGCTCTGGGTGCAGGGTGCAAAAGAAAATGCCATAGAGATATGGCAATCTGCACTGGAAGGCCACCCTGATAATGAGGTATTGCTGGAGACGATGAAGCGATTGATGCGTTAATATGATTAGCGTAAAAAGCGTAGTGCAGAGACGCGTTTTTCTATTTCTTGTGTCATTTGTTGATAAGCTGGCGTATTGATACTACCAAAGCGCTGATGAAACTCTGACTCAGACATATGTTCGGGAAGATCTGACCAAGGTGGCATCAAGTCTGCATCTTTTAGTCCAGATATTACCAATTGTTGAAGCTTTTGTGCGGAGGCTTGATTTGCTACTGCTTTTTCACCGAACCTTGTGCCCGCACGATTGGCTGCAATGTCGTTAAATGAGAAGCCGCTCCCATAACGTAAATCATCAATTTCTTTGTATAGACCAATTGCATCAGACAATGTTGTATCAGCATAGGCAGAGATGGCTGCCGAAACCATAAAATGTTGGGAGAAATCTTTTCGCCCATCGATAGTGACGATCTGATTAATGGAGCGAGGCCAGTTAACGGCTTCTGGTACAAGAAGTTTTAGGGGCATACCCAGAGCGTGAAAGGTTGTAACTAAAATGACGGCCCGGTTCTCTGCCAAGGCATCACCATTGACCGAATGTTTGGCGGCAAGGCGCATCAAAGGCAGAAGAATTTCTGCAAGAGAGGCGGTTGAAGCGTCACTTTGTTGACTATTTTCGACAAGTAGCGTGTGGTAGCGGAATAACTGTGCTTGCGCTTTCTTACTAATGATCGGGAAGCTACTTTCTGGTTGAGAAGAATTGTCTTTCCGGCGATAGATTATGCTTATCGCATCTTGCGAAAATTGAACGAGTTTAATCGTATCAACACTGGCATGGATTCCAGGATTAAGTTGCAGCCACTGGGTGAATTGTGTCGTCAACCAGTTGGTAAGAAAATCCGGTATGGATAGCTTGCCAATCCGTACCGACTGAGGATGAGGCAGGCCTGTCGTTTCGGTCAGGGTTACTTCGAGATTTAGGTAACCATCAACGGTGTTTGCCGGCATGGGAAGACTTAGGCAAACAAGGGCGCGATGATCCCCCATCAAAACTTGTGCGCGGCCTCTTCCAAAGCGATTAGCCAGATAATTTGCAGCGATATCCGCGTCCTGAGAGAGTATTCTGGCTGAAGTGAGTTCTTCCGGGTTATCCTTCTGGCTTCGGTGCGTGTCAATAATTTGTTTTGTACGTTCGACATATTCAGGACTAATACTAACCTGGCGTACAACGAGAGGTTCGTCTTCAATGGCAAGAATCAACAAAGTTACCGGAATGGTTAATAAACAAATTGCAAGTAACAGGAATAGTGTACGCATGTCTATAATGCCATTTCCAGCTGACTGGATATATTATGTTTCAGGCTTTGTATCAAAGATAATCCCGTATTTGAATGTAGTGCCATTTTGCCACGAGATCACTGAAGGGCACCTCTAAAAATTCAGAGTTTTAAACAAGACCAGGCGCAGATAAAAAATATTGACGCAGCATATGATGGATAGGTAAGGAAACATTTTTTGTGAGCAACGAAGTATTGTGACGAAACGGGGTAAGCAGGCAAGCCGCAAAGCGGCTGCTCGCAAATATGGATTTTTAGAGGTGCCCTGAAAGTAAATAAGCTGGGAATTTTATGTAGTAGTGCTTCATTTATCATTTCATCTTATAATCTACAATCGTAATCAGTATAAATTAGAATGTGTTATTTATTCCGGTAGAATTCGGCATTTCTGATACTGAAAGCTGAATGGCGCCATGTTATTGTTTAACGGTTGAGTGGCGGATGCCAGGAAAGAAGACCTGGTTATTTGTTAGACAGTATAATGTCGGGTCATAACAGCATTAAAGCAGTATTGAAGTTCCCAGTATATTAATGAAATCAAGTGGAATTTAATGGATGTCGATTGATCCTCAAAGAACGCCAAATACACTACCCATACTTGAATTCAAGAGTAGTAGCACACTTTTCGTGCCGATATTGATTTTATACAGTAATGATTTGCACAATGTTGAGCAATCTCTTTACGAGAAAATCAATCAGGCGCCTGATTTCTTCAGGAATTCACCGCTGGTATTTGATGTGCAGGAACTGAACAAGCGAGCGCAGGATTTAGATATTACGGTTCTTGCGAGCCTGCTTCGCAGAATTGGTTTGTTTCCCATCGGTATTCGTGGCGGTAGTGAGCAACAGAATAAGCAGGCGGAAGAATTATTTATAGCGATTGATGCTATTCGGAGTAGTGATAGTAGTAGTGTGCCCGCTGAAACACCCAAGCCAGCAGTCATTATACCAGACGCAAGTCCGACGTCTGCGGCGGTTAAACCAACCGCAATTCCTTTACCAGCGGCGATACCAACGACAATAATTAGTCATCCAATCCGTTCAGGGCAGCGTATTTATGCAAAGGGTGATTTGATTATTTTATCGCAGGTTAGTGCGGGTGCGGAAATTATGGCTGAGGGTAATATACATGTATACAATACACTTAGAGGAAGAGCCTTAGCAGGGGTACAAGGTAACAAAGATGCACGTATTTTTTGTTTCGACTTACAGGCAGAGCTTATTTCTATCGCCGGAGATTATAAAACCAGCGAGGACCTGGATAAAAGTCTTCGTAAGAAACCGGTTCAGATCTACTTGCAGGATCGTGCATTGATTATTAAAGATATTGCATAATACTTAAGCTGAGGAGGCTCAATTGGCAAGAATCATTGTAGTAACATCAGGTAAAGGTGGCGTTGGTAAGACAACAACAAGTGCAGCTATTGCGATGGGGCTGGCTAAAAAAGGCCACAAGACAGCGGTGATTGATTTCGATGTCGGTCTACGTAATCTTGACTTAATCATGGGTTGTGAGCGGCGAGTTGTGTATGACTTTATTAATGTTATTAACGGCGAAGCGAGTCTCAATCAGGCATTGATTCGTGATAAAAACTGCAATTTACTTTATATTTTGCCGGCCTCACAAACACGTGATAAGGATGCCTTAAGTCAGGAGGGCGTTGGTCGAGTTTTAGAAGAACTATCTAAAGATTTCGAATATATTGTTTGTGACTCTCCTGCCGGCATTGAAAAAGGTGCTAATCTGGCGCTTTATTATGCAGATGATGCATTTATTGTGACTAATCCGGAGATTTCTTCAGTTAGAGACTCGGATCGTATGCTGGGTATCTTGTCTAGTAAATCACGTAGAGCCGAAGTAAATGAAGATCCCATCAAAGAATATCTGCTGGTTACACGTTATGATTCGAGCAGGGTAAAATCTGGAGAGATGTTAAGTCTGGAAGATATACAGGAAATATTATCTTTGGAATTGCTGGGGATTATTCCAGAGTCAAAATCAGTTTTAACCGCATCAAATCAAGGTACGCCCGTAATCCTGGATGAAAAGAGTGAGGCTGGACAGGCTTATGCTGATGTTGTCGCACGCTACCTGGGTGAGAAAAAGCCACATCGGTTTATTGATGGTAAGAAAGGATTTCTTAGAAAGTTTTTCGGAGGGAGATCATGAGCTTATTAGATTATTTCAGGGCATCCAAGTCTAAGTCTAAATCTGCTTCTCTTGCAAAGGAGCGGTTGCAAATTCTAGTTGCTCATGAACGTACTTTCCGGAATAAACCATCTTATCTTCCACAGTTACAAAAAGAATTATTGGATGTAATCCGCAAATATGTAAATGTGGAGCAAGATGCAATAACGGTTAACTTTGAGCAGGACGATAATCAGGAAACACTTGAATTAAATATCATATTACCTGATTACCATGATGCTAATAGAACGCTGAATGTTTGAGTAATTACTGCTGGATTGGCACTTTCTCTGCCATGACCATGACCGTCTCATCTCATTGATTTAAATTTTATATATTATAAGCAATCCTGTGAGGCCATGGATATCAGAAACTTTTTCTTGTGAGACCCATTGGGTGCAAAATGTTATGGCAGCAATCCATTAGTAAAAGAGTCCATTTATTTCCGGTATGGAAATTAGTTCTTTGTATCTTTCCTTTAATTGCAAGTTGTGCGGCACTTTCGACTAAGTCCGGTGTAGTCCATACGATTATTACAGAGCCGGTAGCTAGCTCAGAGCATATCGCATCAACAAGTTTCAGCCTGACTGGAAGAATCTCGATTCAGGATGAGAGGCAGCGTTCGTCAGGTGGAATACGCTGGCAGCATACTGAGAATAGCGATGAAATCTTTCTGCTCTCACCATTTGGGCAGATCATGGCACAGATAGAACGTGATCATGACAGCGTTCGTCTTACGACATCTGAACAGAAAGTTTATTATGCTGCTGATATGTCAGAATTGACGGAAGAGGTATTGGGCTGGAAGATACCGTTAACAGGTTTGCAATACTGGGCACAAGGTACGCATTCGCCGACGACATTGTCAATGAAGGATTTGGATAGAGACGGAAAAGTTGTTGCCATTCGCCAGGATGGCTGGGAGATCAATTACATTAATTATTTTCCGGCACAATCGGTTCAGCACCAGCGCCCGAGGGTATTGGCACTTAGCTATGAAACATTAAAAATTAAATTGGTAGTTGATAACTGGGATACTGAATAATCTGCTAATGCTAAATATTCATTGTTATTTTTTTAGGCAATAACTATGCCTGCTTTTTTAGCTCCGGCTAAGGTTAACTTATTTTTGCATGTGACAGGACGCAGAGACGATGGCTATCATCTATTGCAAACGGTTTTTCGTTTTCTGGATTTTTCTGATCAGCTAAGTTTTGAAGTGCGAAAAGATGGCGTTATCAAAATGCCAGTTCCGACTATTGGCGTGCCAGAAGAGAAAGATCTGTGTGTGCGTGCCGCAAAATTATTGCAACAAAAAAGTGGTACTCACCTGGGCACTGAAATTTTTCTGACAAAGCAGATCCCACTAGGCGGCGGATTAGGGGGCGGAAGTTCTGATGCAGCGACAACATTAATGGCACTTAATCACTTATGGGGATTAAACTGGGGAAAAGATCAATTGATAGAATTGGGGCTTCAGCTGGGCGCAGATGTTCCTATATTTATTTTTGGTGAAAGTGCTTTTGCAGAAGGAGTTGGCGAGAAACTCGTGCCGATTGCACTGCCCCCCGCATGGTACTTGGTATTGATTCCACCAGTACAAGTCTCAACTGCCGAGGTTTTTTCAAGTAATAAATTGACACGAAACACAATTCCAATCAAAATACCGCCCTTTTCTATAGGACAGGGGCATAACGATCTGGAGCCGGTAGTCTGCCGGGCCTATCCTGAAGTGGCAAAATGTCTGGAGTGGCTAAAACGGCTAGAAAATACTACAATAGCGGTCATGAGTGGTTCCGGCGCGTGTGTGTTTGCAGAATTTGAGACAGAATCGGCCGTGCGTGCTGCTTTTGCGCAAATTCCTGCCGATATGAAGGGCTTTGTAGCACAAGGGTTGGATTATCACCCCATTCATCATTCTGTAGAGTAAAAATATTGGGGAGTCGCCAAGTGGTAAGGCACCGGGTTTTGATCCCGGCATTCGTAGGTTCGATCCCTACCTCCCCAGCCAGTTTTAAAATGTTCCAAAATCAATGTAATAACCCGGAAATATTCGGCATTTGCTGGAAGGGGGTAATGTCCAGCTTGTGATCGTATGACCGGTTCCGCATTGTCGAGTAAACTTGTGTTCTTTTCCCTAATTACCAGTCTTTAATAGCGAAACATTAATATGTCTTATGACAGTTTGATGGTTTTTACCGGTAACGCCAATCCTAAATTGGCACAAGATGCTGTAAAGCATCTTAATATTCGTCTGGGGCGCGCAGAAGTTGGGCGTTTTAGCGATGGTGAAATAATGGTGGAAATCCTCGAAAATGTACGTGGCAAGGATGTATTTGTATTGCAATCCACTTGCGCACCGACCAATGATAGCTTGATGGAGATCCTGGTGATGGTGGACGCATTAAAACGCGCATCTGCGGGCCGTATCACGGCAGCGATTCCTTATTTTGGCTATGCCAGACAGGATAGAAGGCCGCGCTCAGTGCGAGTTCCAATTACTGCAAAAGTAGTTGCAAACATGCTGACAACAGTTGGTATAGACCGATTATTGACCATGGATTTACATTCTGATCAGATTCAGGGATTTTTTGATGTTCCTGTGGATAATATTTATGGTATGCCTATCCTGCTGGGTGATGTATGGAAGCATAATTACCAGAAATTAGTTGTTGTTTCACCTGATGTGGGGGGCGTCGTGCGAGCGAGGCATATGGCGAAGCGCCTGGAATGCGATCTGGCGATCATTGATAAGCGGCGCCCAAAACCCAACGAAGCACAGGTCATGAATATTATTGGTGATATCAAGGGCCGTACTTGCGTTATCCTTGATGATATGGTGGATACTGCAAACACCTTATGTCGAGCAGCTGATGCCTTGAAAGAAGAAGGTGCGGAGAGTGTGCTGGCTTATTGTACTCACGCGGTCTTATCGGGTAATGCAGTAGCGCATATTGAAAGTTCACAGTTGGATAAGTTAGTAGTTACCGATACGATTCCGCTACGCGAGGATGCTCAAGCTTGTAGCCGAATATACCAGTTAAGTATCGCAGGTTTATTGGCTGAAACGATGCTACGGATCAGCAATGAAAGTTCATTAAGTTCGTTGTTTATGGAGTAAGGGCGAAATCTTGTTTCGCCTTTTTTAATTGGATTATCTGGTCGCGGATAATCATATTGTGGAGATGTAAAATGCAAATCGAAATTACTGCAAATAAACGTACGTTGCAGGGTAAAGGTGCGAGCCGCCGCCTGCGTATTTCTGGCAAAGTGCCAGGAGTCATTTATGGCGGAGAAACGCCAGCTCAATCAATCGAGCTGGATCACAACAATCTTTATCATAAGCTTAAGCTTGAGGCTTTCCATGCTTCGATCTTATCTTTAGAGGTTGACGGGAAAAAGGAACAGGTATTATTGCGAGATACACAGCGGCATCCATTCAAACAACAAGTGCTACATGTGGATTTTCAGCGGATTGATCAGAATAAAAAGATTCACATGAAAGTGCCATTACACTTTATCAATGCTGAGCTTTCCCCTGGGGTAAAAACTTCGGGTGGTAATGTTAGCCATGTTATGACTGAGGTGGATATATCCTGTTTACCAAAAGATCTGCCAGAATTTATCACGGTAGATCTGGTTGAGTTAGCCGCAGGACATACATTGCATTTAAGTGATCTGGTATTGTCAAAAGATATAGAAATTTCAATGTTGGCTAAAGGCGACGATTCGCCGGTTGTCACAATTGTTATTCCACGTGCTTTAGTTTCTGAAGAAGCAGAAGGTGGTGGTAAGAAAGACGCTGTATAGCATCTCTGAAAGATAGAGGTGCCCAGAGGGTAGTCAGAAGCATGGGTGAAATGTAAATCTACCGGAGTAAATTTACGTCGGTAGATTTTCTTTGTGAGTTTTCATGAAACTTATTGTCGGTCTTGGTAATCCAGGAAAAGAGTACGTGGGCACGCGACATAATGCTGGGTTTGAGTGGGTCAGTCGATTAGCTGAAGAATTGAATGTGCCACTTAAGGCTGAGCTGAGGTTTCATGGCTTATGTGCTCATGTGAGCCAGGGTGGCGCGGATTTATGGTTACTTAAGCCACAAACCTACATGAATGCCAGCGGACGAGCTGTCGGCGCATTATGCAATTTTTATAAAATTCTGCCGGACCAGATACTGGTTGTACATGACGAACTCGATCTGCCTCCGGGAGTTTCCAAGCTGAAATTAGGTGGAGGCCTGGGCGGTCACAATGGCCTCAAAGATATCGCTGCCCGCTTAAACACGAAAGATTTCTGGCGTTTGCGAATTGGTATTGGTCATCCGGGTGACAGGAATGCCGTGGTAAATTATGTATTACATCCGCCACGCAAGGATGAAGCGCTACTGATAGATGAGGCTATCCAGCGTAGCCTGGCGGTGTGGCCACTGATCGCTCAAGGTGATTGCCAGTCGGCAATGCTGAAATTGCATACCAAAGCCTGAATAACAGACATAGAAAACATAAACCAGCTTTTGTTTCTGGCTTCATTGCTTAAAACACCTATTTAATGAAATATCTATGAGAATCAGATCATGAGTCTGAAATGCGGTATTGTTGGTCTTCCCAATGTTGGGAAATCTACCCTGTTTAATGCATTAACCAAAGCAGGAATCGCTGCAGAGAATTACCCTTTCTGTACCATTGACCCCAACGTCGGTATTGTTGAAGTACCTGATCCACGCTTACAAAACCTCAGTGAGATTGTGAAGCCACAGAAAATACAATCGGCCATCGTTGAGTTTGTCGATATTGCGGGTCTTGTGGCTGGAGCATCCAAAGGAGAGGGACTGGGAAACAAATTTCTTGCCAATATTCGTGAAACCGATGGAATCATTAATATGGTGCGTTGCTTCGTTGATGATAACGTGGTGCATGTGGTTGGCAAGGTAGATCCCATATCAGATATTGAAATTATACAAACTGAATTGGGTTTGGCTGATCTGGCCACCGTGGAAAAAAGCCTCCAGCGTGAAACCAAGCTGGCTAAATCGGGCAATAAAGAGACCATTAAATTATGTGCGCTATTGGAAATGTTACGAGTGCATCTTGATCAGGGCAAGCCAGCTCGAACACTGGAGCTGGACAAGGATCAACAGCAATTACTCCAGCCGCTCTGCTTATTAACGGCCAAGCCCGCGATTTATGTGGCAAATGTTAATGAAAATGGTTTTGAGAATAACCCCCTACTGACAAGTGTGCAGGAATATGCGGCCAGTGAAGGCGCGCCGGTGGTGGCGATATGCGCATCACTTGAGGCCGAGATTGCTGAATTATCGGATGAAGACAAACAGATTTTTCTTGCGGATATCAATCTTGCGGAGCCTGGATTGAATCGCCTGGTACGTGCGGCCTATCAACTCTTGGGATTACAAACTTATTTTACGGCTGGCGTTAAGGAAGTCAGAGCATGGACCATGCACAAAGGTGAAACGGCGCCACAAGCTGCCGGCGTCATTCACACTGATTTCGAAAAGGGGTTTATCCGCGCCGAAGTGATTGCTTATGATGATTTCATTGCCTGCAAAGGTGAACAGGGGGCAAAGGAAGCTGGCAAAATGCGACTCGAAGGAAAGGAATATATCGTTAAAGATGGCGATGTCATGCACTTCCGATTCAATGTTTAATGCTTGCTGACATCCTGATAATCCTTCTTATTGAGGTAACACAGAGATCCAATTTGTTTTCTTGAACACTTGGCGCTAGATATAAAGCCATGTTTAAGCACATCAGAACAGTAATAAACGTATTGTTTCAGCAATATAGATCTGGAACAGGGGAATGCTTGTTCTGATCATGAGCAGCACTTTTTCTGTGCATGCGACAAACACTCTGGACCTGCAGGAACTGATCCGGCAGCTCGGAATTCAAGCGCAAGACCTTGCCAGTCTGGAGCAGGGGCAAACAGTTACCTTTAATATCGCTGAGAATAACAAAAAAGAAATAGCCGTTGGCGTTGCCATCTATTTGGCCGCATCGCCAACAAAGATTCTTGAATTTATCCGCGAAAAAGGCATGGCATCCGTGGATACTGAAGTCACTGCACAAGTATTTATTCCACCACAGGCCACGCTGGATGCGCTGAGTGGGTTCGGCTTTAAGGAAGGCAGTGATGAAGCCGCAAATTTTTTGGCGGCAATGCCAGGCGATGATTTTAACCTGCCTACTCAAGAATTACAGACGCTTCAGGCAATAAACCCGGGGCAGCCTGATTCCGCATCACAGGCGTACAGGGAAGTTTTATTGCAACGCTGGCAGTCGTATCGTAAGCGTCCAGCCACCATCCATCAAATTTTTTGCTTTAGCAATTCAATGAAATCTGGTGATAACGGGAGTAACTCGTCGATACGGCTATTAGGCCAGGTGGGTAATTTTATTAGCGTGTCTTTGAGCCAATCAGATGGATTCAGGCCGTTGAGTTGGGCAGTGCCGAACAGGGTTTGAATGGCGGCTGCACGCTGACCGGCACGCTCTGATCCGGTGAATAGCCAGTTCTTTTTACCGATGGCAATAGGCCGAATGACGTTTTCTACTGGATTGTTGTCAATTGGCAGGTGACCGGTTTGCGCATAGCGATACAAGCTGGCCCAACGTTTCAGGGTGTGATCCAGCGCTTTGGCCGAGCCACCGCCGTTTGCTGTCTGGGTGCGGGTGCGCATCAGCCAATTATGTAACGCTTCCAACTCAGGCATGCTTTTTTCTTTGCGAAGCCGATGGCGTGCATCAATGGCCAAATCTTTACCTTCAGCCTCAATGGCATATAAGTTGCCAATGCGTTGCAACGCGGCAAAAGCCATCGGGCTGCTATTGGCCTGGTGCAGGTCAAAGAACTTACGCCATGCGGGTGCCCAACAAGCCAGCTCAATACAGGGATTTTCCTGCTTTTCAGAGAACAGTGCCTGGTAACCACCATAGTTGATCCGGTAATGGTTGGCGGCCAGCACGGGAACGTGTTGATTTAGCCGAATCGGCTTTTGCTGATGGATCGAGCAGCTCAATTTCTGCAGTCACTCCGGCCAAATCAGGCTGCGGGGTTTCTTCAAACAGATCAGGATGCGCCGTAGATAATGATTCACTCTTTTTGCCAAACTGGACACGGCGCAAGTATGCTAATTCCATGGTCAGTGCCTGGATTTTGAGCTGC
>JAUXRH010000170.1 GCA_030682075.1 Nitrosomonas sp. | reverse complement strand
TAGCGAGCAAAGTGGGAAAGCGAGGACAGATTGGCCGGATTTTGAGGCGCATAGTCATTCTATGCAACGAAAAATCAGGGTAATATGAACCGCTTGTCCCATTTGCGCAGTAGATCAACCTTAAGTCCGACAGACTCCTGGGGCACCTCTAAAAATCCAATTTTGCGAGCAGTCGCTTTGCGGCTTGCCTGCTTATCCCGTTTCGTCGCAATACGGCGGCATCCATAAAAAATTTTATCTTACATATCAACCATATGCTACGCTCAAATTTTTTTTCTCGCGCCTTCTCTTGCCTGGAAACTTGAATATCCACATTTTCTGTGGATAACTTTGTGGATGGTTTGTAAATAGTATGATTAAACTATCGTTCTAAAACAAGGTTTTTAGATTTGACTGTTTTTTGTTCAATTAATTATTTTTATAAAACAGTGAGTTATTGCCACATCTATTTCTTTGTGTTTGTTCGCGATATAGAGCTGTTTAATTTATTTTGAATGTGGATTATTTTTTTCTGTCAAGTAAAATTTAGAAAATTGTAATTTAATTTACTTAATCTGATGTCCAGTATATAAGCAACGGTAATCATCAAGTAGTCCGCTAAATGTGAATTCGCATCTACTGTCAGCAATCCGGGCTGGTCATACACCCAATGCGCTTGCTCTGGTATCCGAACTGGGGGGTAGTTACGCGGCTGAACTTGGTATCAATCTTGTTAGCCTCAAGTCTGCTGAAATATATAAGTGGTTTCTTGCTGCCGTGCTATACGGTGCACGCATCTCGGAAAAGATCGCAACGCGTACCTGGCATACACTCGAGCATAACGGTTTACTGACACCCGAGCGCATCATCAATACCAGCTGGGATGGACTTGTTGCCATTCTCGATCAAGGCGGCTATGTGCGCTACGATTACAAGACAGCAACTAAATTACTTGCGATTAACCGCGCGTTACTAGATCACTATGGGGGAGACCTGAATAACCTTCATACGGCAGCTACGGATTCTAACGACCTTGAGCAGCGTATGATGGATCTGGGTAAGGGTATTGGTAAAGTAACAGCGGATATTTTTTTGCGTGAACTACGTGGTCGATGGAGAAAAGCGCAACCGCCACTCTCGCCGCTTGCTTTCAATGCAGCGTGTCTCGCGTCAACTAACTTGTCCACATTGACGACAATTAAGATGTCCGGTTGAATGATAGTGATTTATTTTTTCAGTTGTTGTTTTTTCCGATAACTCTCTCCTTCGATTTCTATAATGTGAGCATGATGAATAATG
>JAUXRH010000169.1 GCA_030682075.1 Nitrosomonas sp. | reverse complement strand
ATTGATGTCTCGATGCTAAAAAAGCGCGCCATCGTCTATGAAGCAGCGAAGCAACAGCGCCCGGAACGCTGGAGTGGAGCCACCCGAAACTGGCAGCCAGTCCTCGTCGTGCACCTGAACCCTGATCAGCACATTAAAGATGAACAAATGAATGGAGGTTTGGAGCACAAAGTAGCAGCATGAATAAAAACATTCAGGCGACAACTAGCTTGACAATCACCGACACCCAACCACCCAAACTATATCCCTCGTTCGTTTTATAATTCTGAGGAACTCGGCAATGCCCTTCCCGATCAGCAAACGCCGCAAGTAATCCGAACCACTCATCCCACGAAACACCAAGAGACTCCAGGCACTCCGCCGTAATCGACCCCCGTATCGTATCCAGCGACACACTCGGCCCCAGCACTTCCACACGCTCGTTGAAGCGGCTTTCATCGTAGCCGCCTGTTCGGCCCTTGTCCTCGCGCATCTGGCGGATGATGTCGGTGAGCACGTCATCCTGCTCCTTCATCGCGCCGAGCAAATCCCAGATGTCGTCAAAGCCGGTGCGCTGCAACGCTTCTTCGATGGATTCGTCGGCGGCCTGTTCGACAAACAGCGGTACCATGACATAGCCGAATTGTTTGCCGGTCTCATCCGATTTGCGCATGGCGCGGCCAGTGGCCTGCACGATATCCACCTTGCTTTTGCGCGGGGAGATGAAAGCCACCATATCCACGGCGGGCACATCCACGCCCTCGGTCAGGCAGCGGGCATTGGACATCACGGCTTTATCGGCTTGACGGAAGACCTTCATGTGGTCTTCACGGCGGGCTGTCGACATTTCACCGCTGACATGCAGCGTGGTGAAATCGGGCAGGTGATTTCGGATGCCTTCGCCGTCTTCAGAGGTAAATGAACGTGCCGCCGCAACCGAACCGTGGAAGGTGAAGATGCGGCTCACGCCGTATTTCTCGACTGCTTTTTGCAGGGCAATCTGTAATGCTACTTGGCGGGCTTTGACCGTATCGCCATCAACAATGACTTTACCGTGCTGAAGCAGATGGTCGTTGACCATCCCGGAAGTTACCACCGAGATCACTACCTTGTAATCGCAGATGATGCCGCGCCTTGCAGCTTCGGCAAAACTCAGGGTGTGAACAACTGGACCATAAATTTCCGGCTTGTCCATCGAGTAGACCAGTGTGTTGTCGCCTTCCTTGTCTTTTTTACGGATGTCGTAATGGCGTGGCGTGGCGGTAAAGAACAGCCGCTTGCGGATCGGCAGATTGGTATCTTCCAGCGCGAAGCTGAAGCGGGTTCCTTCCCGGCTGGCGGTTTTGTGGGCTTCGTCGAAAACGGCCAGATCGAAGGGCTGCGCCATGCCATCCGCGCCAACCGGCATACCATCGGCCACCACCTGCGCTGATTGATAAGTGGAGAAGATAATTTTTACACCGTCAAACGGCTTGCTGAGGAACCGGCTGACGGTTGCGCTTTCGGTCGTTACCGGAAAATCGAGGTCAGCCTGATGCACGATCAGGTCATCCGCCCCTTTGGTCACCGTCGGGTCGGAACAAACGCACATAAAGGTGAATCGCTCCCAGGCGGTTTCCTTCAGCCACTCGTGCAGTAGCTGACGCACCAGCGCCAGTGACGGCACCAGTACCAGTAAGTTTTTGCAGTAGTGCTGTTCTGCGGCCCACAGCGCGACCAGTGATTTGCCTGTGCCGCAGGCCATGACGACGGTGGCACGGTTGTTATCTTCCAGGCCACTGGCAATCGCCGTCAGCGCTTCCTGCTGATGCGGCCTGGGTAGCTTGCGCGGCAGTTTTATCGGGCCGCTACGCAACCATTGGCGCATGGCCTCGAAATCTTCTGCGGTGAGACGATCAAGGTCGTTGCCTCGAATGGGAATGAACCCGCTGCGGTCTTGCATGAGGCTGGGCAGCGCTTCGCAGTTGGTGAACAAAACCCGCTGGCTGACTTGATCAGTCAATCCCATGAAGGTGGAAAGCTCATCCCAGGTGAGCGAGGGCCGGTTACTGCGGAACTTGACCTGATAGGCGCGCAACTCGCCATCAATGGTCAGGTAAGTGCCGTCCACGCCCATGTCACGCCCGGTATCGAGCGAAAGCGCCTGACGCTGTTCCAGCGGAATCGCTTCGAATGGCCATACCTCCTGCGCCAGAGTGATTTTCTGGGTGGCGAGATAGGCTTCGGCAAATATTTCAAAGGCATCGCCACGTTCCTTGTTGCCAGAGAGCGCGGAAATTCTGGCTTCAAGACCGGAAAAGGAATTCAGGCTGTCGAAAAGGCCCGTGCTTAGCAAACGATTGGCCGATGAATGTTTTGAAGTCATACTTTAGTCTGAGGGTATAAGGGTAAAGAAAAACAGGCGATCTTTTTTATTGCGGCTGAAAATAAATCAGATGAATTATCCGCGTAGCATACTGCGCTACGTGACGGTGGATAATTCGATCAGGTAATAACATGCAATTTTTATCTACAAATCAAACACGATAGTTAAAGCAGCTTTAATAGAATCGATATACTGATTTTCCAGTTTCCCTTGTTGTTTGCCAATCCTCGAAACATTAACAGCACGTAATTGCTTGAGATTGATGTGACGGTTTTTGTCCAAACCGTTTTCCCGGGTTGGTTCCAGGTTGACTGCAAAAGGCCAGGGTTTATGATTTGGCAGCAGAGGAGCAACAATCAGCGTTCTGGATTGAATATTCACAAGATCGCCTTGAACAATAACGCATGGTCTCGGTTTCCTGGTTTCCGCACCCTTTGCCGGTTCGAGATCGATCCAGTGAATATCCAGTTGTTTGAATTCAGTCATTGGTCAGACCATCGGACAAAGTGCTTTCCCATGTCTGCAATTCTTCCTGATAGTCGGAATCTTCAGCTTCTTCCTGGTTTGCCTTGATGAGCGCCTGCTTGAGGAAGTTATTACGTTCCTGCTGCAAAAGCTGGTTAATGTAAGCGCTACGGTTATCACCGGCAACATGATCAAGAAATGCAAAAATTTCATCATCCAGTGTAATGGTGGTTCGATGTGTCATGTTTTATCTCATACTGGTTAAGAAACAATATGATCATACGGGTAAGTATGATCATTGTCCAGCTTGATAGGATATGTTGATGCAACGGGTGTGTCAATCGGCAGGCATAAGGGTGTTGACAGGGCAGGCTTTAACCTGGTAAAGCGAACCCTTGGCTCAATGCAAAGGCAATGCACTCCTAAACGGTTATAAACGCAACACCTTGGCGCTTACAACCATGATGACATTATGCGAATGCACAAAGAGGACATTTGCACAGAAATTACAGAAAAAAAGCATATTGCGGATAAGAACAGATCCGAAAAAACGACCAAAATACTCGCGATATTTTAAAAACGAAATTTCAGGCTGAAAGCGCTGGGGTTTTTCAACGGCCTGTTAAACGCAGTGTAATAGTCTTACATTACACAACCTTCTCCAGATATTCAATCGTCAGACCTTTGACTTTTGGCACACCGATGCCTGGATGTAGCGGGTAGGTTTCAATTCTACCTGTGCGGACGTACCCCCTGCGTTCATAAAAGGCGATTAATTCAGGGCGTTGGGAGACGACGAACATCACAAATTTCTGGATATCCATTTTTGCCAAAGCAAAGGCTTCCGCCTGTTTCAGCACATGCTTGCCAACCCCTTTTCCTTGCAGGCTGGGATGAACTGAGAAGAATCCGATATAGGCGCTATTTTCTTCTTTTGCCACATAGATACAGGATGCCAGTTTCTGCTCCTGATTGACAACAAGGAAATGTGCGGCAGGATTTGCAATGGCAGACGAGACTTCATTGCGGTTGGTTCTGTCGCCTTGAACAATATGCGTTTCTCTTGTCCAGCCCACGTCGCCCCGGTAGGTCAGGTTCACCAGGTCGCTTATTTCATCAGGTTGACCGGGTTGGGCTTGTTCGATTCCAAGTCTGGAGAAATCAGTTATTTTACCGTTCATCGCACCCTGAATATTTAAAATATATTCAGTACCGGGCTTTTGGTCAGGGCGACCAATACAATGTAGAGAAACACGCACTGCGCTGCAATCCAGGCAATAATTCTGATTTTACGGGTTTTGCCGAACCGCATTGCCACCATGCCCAGGCTAATATACAACAGTAGCCCAATGACTTTGGCGCTTAGCCAGGAATCACTCAGTGGATTTTGCTGGACGGCAAAAGCCAGTGCAACGGCACTGGTCAGTAAAATCGTGTCCACCACATGCGGCAGGATTTTTACCCAGCGCTGCCGCAAGTTGGCAGAATCTCGCATCATCCAGATCCCGCGTAGCAGAAATAGCAGATAGCTAAGGATGATACTGCTGACATGAATCATTTTCAGTAGTGAATAGATCATGATTGGCTCCAAAATACTAACCAGCCATGACTACCTGCCACCGCACCGGCAACTGTAATCAAACTCAGGCTTAATAAAATCCAATGCATAAGCTGAATTCTGATAAAAGTTTTTTTTGATATGTCTGGTACAGGCGCCTTTGATTGTCGGCACCGAGCACGTGGCTCCAGCACATACAACATCACGGTAAAAAGCAGCCATATCAGCACCATGGTGTGCATCCACCAATAATGCCATTGTGTAAAACGGTGCCAGGCATCCAGTACATACACCATGTAAAAACCACTTAAACCAACGAATAACGTGGAATAGCGCGCTTGTGCAGCGAATCGACACCTGAAGCGCTCAAAAAAAATCATTGCTTCAGTTGGTGATTGCATCCGTGCTAAGGTCGGTAGCAGCACAGTAGTGACCATGGCGACACCACCAATCCATAACACTACACCCAAGACGTGCAGCACTCTGGCAAAAACAAAATCATCCATTTGATTTTTATAATTAATTAAACAGCTTTGAAAACGACTGAATTGTTGAATTTAAAATAGATTAATTAATTACTCACCATATCAGAAGCCCATTCCTCAGCTTTGTCATAGTCGCTGAATACCAGTACATCCGCGTTAATAAAAAGATTGGAAACCCAGGCACTCCACGTTTGCCATTGATCATCGGTAACGACGGCTATCCGATTAAATTCGCTGCCATGCTCCCGCATGAATTTAATTTCTTCCCATGCAACATCAATGGTGTAATCCAACATATCGCGCAAATCAAATAACACGTTTGCCTTCCCATCAAAGTGCGCTTTATAAAGCACCTGATCTTCAAATTCCAGATAGTCTGCCAACGTAAACTCGCCAATTACAGCAACAATGATCAAATTGCCTGTTTTCTGAAAAGTAATCATGGATTCACCTCAAAATATAGGAAGTTCATCATATCCCGAATGTTTCATAAATGTCACGCTTTAACCAATACACCAAAGTTAACTATAATGGAAACAGTCGCAATGATATTGACTTTCCATCATAAAATGACCGGATTGTACAAAAATTAAGTCAAAAAATCGCGGATTTATTCTGCGTCAGATGGATTATGCGATAGAATCTTTTATATCTGGGAGGCTGTCCGCGAATAGAGATCGTAGCGAGGGAGTGCTATTTTGAAACCTGTTTTTTGATCATTTGAGGCGAATAGTTGTTCTATCCAACGAAAATTATCAAGAAACAGGGCCAAAAGAGCGCTTCCGCAGTAGATCATTCTATTCGCGGACAGCCTCCCAGGCGTACCTCTTGGTAATCGTGGTTATTACCAAGATTTGAAACAATGAAATAAGCAATTTATGAACAATAATCAGCGGTTCTTTAATTAAATAACAAGAGAGCACCTTAATGAAATCTAATCAAAACACAAGAAAAACCACTTGGTTGCGTTTAGCGCCCATTGCGTTGGTTATCGGCCTTACTGCTTGTGGCGAAGACGGTGGCATTAGTAGTATTAGTAGTATTGGTAGCAGTAGCTCTGAAGATTACACCATGTCTGATAGAGACAAGCCAACCGGCGCTGCAACTGGCGTACTGATGGGCGCTCGTCAAGTCGCGGGCATCTCCTATATAACATCTTCCGGTAAATCAGGTGTAACAGATGAAGATGGCATCTTTAATTATGATCATGGCGATACCGTTGAATTCAAACTGGGTGGCTTAACACTGGGCAATACTCAGGGATCACCCGTCATGACACCGATTGCGTTAGCTAATGGCAATGCCAATAAATTACAAAACTTATTAGTCTTACTTCAGTCACTGGATTCAGATGGTGACCCGTCAAACGGCATCTCCATCACTGCCAGGACAGCCGCTGCAGTTGATAGATCAATCAACCTGACTGACGACCCTGACACATTTGCAAGCTCAACCAGATTACAAGAAATACTGGAAGCCGGTGGCATCGATGGCGATGCCATGACAGCAGCAGAAGCCAGCGCTCATTTTCTCGCTCAAAGCACTGTCATGTTTGGCGGCGACGTCTGGGTCAGATATAACGATCGACTCGCCAACATGATACGGATAGCCTCAGACGGTAGTGGCGAATATTTGCATGGGCAAGCCTCGCCAGACGATTCCTGTACTGTCAACCGTGTGTGCGCTGGCCGCACACTTTATCGCGCGGGGGTAGAACACGGCTTTGCCCGTGCGTCAGCATTTGACACCAGAGGATTCGTACTGACGGGAGAAACAACCATTGACACCAATCTGAACGCAGGATTGTCACACCTGGATCCAGATGCAGAAAGAAGAATTCGTACCGATGGCTACGAGCTGATTGCCTCAGATATCATAAATGTACAAATGGAACGGGACCAACCCAGTATCTTTAGTGAACTCTTTCATATCGGCGGTGCATCAAGCACGGTAAGAGCCAGAACGGATATTGTTCCCAAAAAAGAGGTGGTAGACAGACGATTCAAGAGAATTAAGAATGATCCTTCCGGAATTCTCGGGGCATGGGCATATGATAAAGACGCCATGAATACCCAAACATTGCTGTTTTTTGCCAACAACAAGTTCATGATGATTAATCCAACCGGTAAAACACAACGTAAAGATCAAGCGCATTGTGCTGAACCCGGCATTGAATTTGCTTCTTATACTTACAACAAGGGTAACAATCAATTAGTTATTTCAGGATTCACCTATAATACCGACGGATGTAGCGGCCTTTCAGGCAGTGATAACAACAAATTTACTATCAGCTCAGATGGCAATACGGCTCAGCTTGAAAAGCAGGGTGACGAACCTGTAACGGTATATCGAATCTCCAGATAAACAGAATCCAGAATTATCCCACGACGGTTTACTCATTGAAGATTATCTTGTTTCGGTGAGTAAACAAACAGGCGAATTAGTCCTTTACGGGCAACAGACTGAACCAATCATACCGGATCGCTCCCTTTAACCCGAGAATATGTCCATTATTCGTGTCGCACTTAATGTCCCTGTCGACACGCTGTTTGATTATGCTGCAACCGATGTCAGCAAAGAGGATATCGGCTTGCGGGTACGTGTCCCTTTTGGTAAAAAATGGATGACTGGTGTCATCATGGAAGTGGGAACAGACACGCTGGTTTCAGCCGAAAAACTCAAACCGGCGGAATTTATTTTTCGAGAGATCCCTCCATTACCGGCGGCATTACTCAATTTATTTCTTTTTTGCAGCCATTATTACCACCATCCCCTGGGGATGGTGGTAATGAACGGATTGCCCAGTAAGCTTCGTAGCCATCAACCCATCAAGATAAAAAAATTATCTGATCATTTTCAATTCTGTTTCACTGATTCAGGGCGTCAGGTCGATATATCAGCCATCCCTGCCAGAAATACCATCAAACGTCGCCTACTGACAGAATTAAGTGCATCTGGCGTAGTGAGTAACAGAGAAGCAAGACAATGCTCACCAGGCGCACTCAAAGTTCTAAAGGAATTTGCTGAATTAGGTTGGGTTGAAGAACTTCCGGTGCCACCCTCTGTTACCTCAGAAACCTCGTCTGTTCCCGCACTCACCGCTGAACAAGAAATCGCGGTTAACACGATCACAGCAGAAATCGGAAAATTCAATACCTGGTTATTACATGGCGTCACCGGCAGTGGCAAAACCGAGGTCTATCTACGATTAATTTCATGCGTCTTATTACAGGGCAAACAGACGCTGATACTGATCCCGGAAATCAATTTGACGCCCCAACTGGAAGCAATCTTTCGTGCACGCTTCCCCACGACTTCACTGGTCAGTTTACATAGTGGGCTCAATGATACTGAACGTATAACGGGTTGGCTGCAAGCACAACGGGGTGATGCAGAAATCATACTAGGTACTCGGCTGGCCGTATTTACACCATTGCCGAAGATCGGCCTGGTTATTGTGGATGAAGAGCAGGATAGTTCATTTAAACAACAAGATGGACTCCGCTATTCCGCGCGGGATATCGCAATCTTTCGTGCCAGACAGGCCAATGTACCCATCGTACTGGGTTCCGCCACGCCTTCGTTAGAAAGTTATCACAATACAATGACCAATCGTTACCGCAGTTTGCGTCTATCGTCACGCGCCATTGAAAATGCAACCCTGCCATCAATACACTGCATTGATACCCGTAGCGCAAAGACCAAAGAAGGTTTATCGGAACCTTTGCTTCAGGCGCTGGAGAAATGCCTCGCGCAACAACATCAAAGCCTGGTTTTTATCAATCGGCGCGGCTATGCGCCGGTACTGCTTTGTAAGTCTTGCGCCTGGACTGCAAACTGCCATCGCTGCGCCAGCCGATTAGTTGTGCACCTGCGCGAAAAAAAACTGTTTTGCCACCACTGCGGCCACCAGGAACAATTTCCTCATGCCTGCCCTGCCTGTGGCGATCAGGATATCGTGCCCTTCGGTCACGGAACGCAACGTGTAGAAGCTGCATTGGTTGAACGTTTTCCAGATGCACGGATTCTACGCATCGATCGCGACAGCATTCGTCGCAAAAATGCCTGGCAAGGTATTCTGAAGACCATTCAGAATAAAGAAGTAGATATCCTGGTTGGCACGCAACTACTTGCCAAGGGACATGACTTCCCTAACCTGTCACTGGTTGGCATTTTAAATTCGGATGTCTCGCTATATAGCACCAACTTTCGCGCCAGTGAGCGTTTGTTTATACAACTGATGCAAGTTGCGGGTCGCGCAGGTCGTGCGGATATTGCGGGTCATGTACTGATTCAAACGGAGTTCCCTGAGCACCCGCTATACCGTGCACTCAAACAACATGATTACGACTCACTGGCACAGATACTGCTGGCCGAGAGGAAAATGGCCGACTTTCCTCCTTTTGTTTACCAGGCATTACTTCGTGCTGAAGCGCACCAGATTGATACCGCACTAGATTTCCTCACCCGTGCAGCAGCGGTAGCAGAGCCATCAAACAACATAGAGATTTTTGATCCGGTTCCAGCACAGATGGCACGACTCAAGGGATTGGAAAGAGCGCATTTATTGGTACAATCACACTCTCGAAAACAATTACAGCGGTTTCTAACCGAATGGCACAAAAAACTCAAAACCTTTCCGGCTCGCAAGATACGTTGGGTTCTGGATATTGATCCACAGGAATTTTGATCTATATCAGGACTTGTCTCCCTGTATCAGCACAACATAAATAACCGTAACACGGTTCAGCAATAAAAAACACCAGGAGAATTTAGTAATGCATGAAAAACACGATTTACATCATGAATTTCCAGAACACTATGATCGTATACATGAGCTTAAAATCAGCGATGCCCACTTTGCCCGCCTGTTTAATGAATATCATGAGGTTAACCGTGACGTTATTAGAATAGAAGAAGGGACAGAAAGCCAGACCGATGAGTACCTGGAAAATTTAAAAAAGAAGCGACTTTTGCTTAAAGATAAGCTTTATGGAATGATCATAAACGTGAGTTGATACACTAGGAGTCTGTCGGACTTAAGGTTGATCTACGGCGCAAATGGGACAAGCGGTTCATATTACCCTGATTTTTCGTTGCATAGAATGACTATGCGCCTCAAAATCCGGCCAATCTGTCCTCGCTTTCCCACTTTGCTCGCTA
>JAUXRH010000013.1 GCA_030682075.1 Nitrosomonas sp. | reverse complement strand
GCAACGAAGTATGGTGACGAAACGGGGTAAGCAGGCAAGCCGCAAAGCGGCTGCTCGCAAATATGGATTTTTAGCGTAGTAATCGGCCTTCGACCGCAAGGCGTCAGGAAGAAACATGATGAAGTTAGTAAAATAGATCTTTTTTCTTTTTTTATATTTCTTATAATCAGTAACTTATAATTGTTTCTTGAAAGAGGCGCCCTTAAGAATTTTCTGATTTAAAGTTGAAGCGATGGATGGATGTATAAAATACAGCCTTGTACAGATTGATGTGTAATAATTTCACTCGGCGCGAACTATTGATTAGGTTGGCGTTGGTCTTTTTCTGCTTGGCGCTATGGCGTAACGAGTTGAGTCTGCTTTCTTTTCCTGTTCTTTGTTTAGCCTGGATTTTGGATGGTGGTTTCCAAAGATCCGGTCAATTGATCAAAGAACCCCTTGTGAAGGCAATACTTGTTTTTTGCATGGTTTTGTTACTCGGATTTCTTTGGAGCGAATATCCAGAAGGTGGGCGCATGAAATGGAAAAAATATTTTATTCTTTTGATATTTATTCCTTTTTTATCACTTTTAAATAAAGAGCGCTTGCCGTGGGTAATTGGCGCGTCACTTGCCGGATGTTCTGTTGTTTTGTTCTTCGGTGTTTACCAGTGGGCCGTATTGGAGGGGCAAGGTATTCCGCTTTTTAAGATGTCCTACCTGAGTTTTTCAGCGATGCTTGGAATTGGCATCATATTGACAGTTTATTTTGCGGGTACCAGCATTACAAAAAAGGCAAAGTTATTGTTTTGGGTTCTTGCATTGGTATTATTATTTATACAGTTTAATCAGAGTGCAAGAGGTCTGATTTTAGCGACACTGGGTACTCTGCCGGTTTTGATATATCGGGCTGAAATTAGAAAGTTCACGACTATTTTAGTGTCATTAATAATCGTAGTTTCTATATTTTCCTTTAATAGCGCTGTTTTTCAAGAAAGGCTTGTTCAAGTCAAACATGACATTGAGTTATTTCATCAAGGAAATTACAGCAGCAGCGTGGGATATCGACTTGCCATGTGGGATGTTGGTTTAGACGGCATTGCCAGGAAACCTTGGCTTGGGCATGGGACAGGGACGCCGGAAAGCTATTTTGAGAATACCATCGTGACCTATAAAGAGGGTATTTATAAAGATTTACCAAAATTCCAACGAACCTCTCACTACCATAACGACTGGATCGAGATTGGCATGCATTTGGGCGTGCTCGGTATCTTAACTTTGGCTTTTCTCCTGTGGAGCTGGTGTCAGTCCTTTAAAACGCACCATCTGGCTAACCTCGGCGCAGCTTTAGTTTGTTACATATTTATGGCTGGTCTAACGGATACATTTCTTATCTATAGTAAAATTCCGATTTTGCTCTTAATAATCACGGCAATTGCGATTTGCTGGCAGCAAGAAAGAGAGAGGTTGAGAAATTAAGTGAATAGTAAGCAGTTAGAAAAATCAGCAAGCTAAATCCGGAGTTTAAACATAAGCAATCGCATTTATTTCATTTGGAAGTTTCTTGTTAACTGATAATAAAATGACCCAACAAGACTTGATTGGTGTTGAGCCAGAACCTGCATGCTATTTATGTGGTATGGCGGGTGAAACGCTATACGCTGATCTCGATGATCATCTTTTTGGCGTGCCGGGGAAGTGGACTTTCAGAAAGTGCACTGACACTGACTGTGGCCTTATCTGGTTGGATCCCATCCCAACATCTGATGACATTGGAAAAACTTATGAGCACCTCTAAAAATCCATATTTGCGAGCAGCCGCTTTGCGGCTTGCCTGCTTACCCCGTTTCGTCACCATACTTCGTTGTTCACAAAAAATGTTTCCTTACCTATCCATCATCTGCTGCGTCAATATTTTTTATTCGCGCCTGGTCTTGTTTAGAACGCTGAATTTTTAGAGGTGCCCTTATGGTATTGGTAAAGGCAGTCTATTGCCAGCCAAAATAATAGGTGGTAGCCGCATTTATATTTCGGTTGATGTACTGAGAGGATCATGGTTTCAGATAAAGGCGAATCGGGTTTTTCAGAAGATGAAAGACGCAGGTGAAGAGTGTGTAATGATGGGATCTAAATAATTCGACGATAGTTTTATATTCCAGGAGTCTGTCGGACTTAAGGTTGATCTACTGCGCAAATGGGACAAGCGGTTCATATTACCCTGATTTTTCGTTTCATAGAATGACTATGCGCCTCAAAATCCGGCCAATCTGTCCTCGCTTTCCCACTTTGCTCGCTACGATCACTTAAGTCCGACAGACTCCTGGCCTGCAACTGCTGTAGATGAGCGCGGGAATTATTTTTTCAGGAGAAAATGATGACTAAGGTGCGATTTCCAACGGTATTCAATCCAAGTGTTATTATTCCAGTCGACCCAGCGATTGAGAATTATATGTATGGGCTGATAAGTCATACGGGGCATTCTGTTCTAATGGAGATGGAGGCATTGGCAAAGGACAATAATTTTCCGATTGTTGGTCGCTTGGTTGGTACCTCACTTGAGACCTTGGCAAAAATGATTAATGCCAAACATGTATTTGAATTTGGTAGTGGTTATGGTTATTCCGCTTATTGGTTTGCAAGTGCGGTTGGCTCAGATGGGCATGTTATCTGTAGTGATAGTGACCCACACAATAAAGCTAAAGCTGAGCAATATCTATCTTCTGCAGCATTATGGGATCGAGTTGATTTTCACGTTGGTCTAGCGCAAGAAATTTTCATGCAAACCAGTGGCTTATTTGATATTTGTTATAACGATGTCGATAAAGGTGATTACCCTTCGGTATGGCGAATGGCAAAGGAAAAAATTCGACCTGGTGGCCTTTATATTGCAGACAATGTCCTTTGGCATGGGCGTGTGGCAACTGAAGATTTTACAGACATTGTTCCTGGCTGGACTGAGGCAATTCTTGAACACAATCAACTTATTTTCAACGACCCTGAGTTTGATGCTTTTATTAATCCAACTCGAGATGGTGTGGTCGTGGCGCGCAGAAAGACAGTATAATAACGACTTCTCATATTAAAAAGTCGTTTAGATTTTAATTGGCGTAATTAGAAATCGTTATTCAACTTTAATAACTAACGTGTTAGTCTGCGAACTGATTTTTAGAACTTGAGCTTTTAGTGATTGGTAGCCAGATTCTCATAACTAGAAAAATTTTATATTAGATTCAGAAGGAATGTATATGCAAATTCATGTTTATGATACATATGTGAAAGCGAAAGATGGTCATACGATGCATTTTGATGTTTTTACTACAGTGAAAGATGATGAGAAAGCCGTTGAATACGCCAAGCAATGGCTGGATTCAATTGGTGAAGGTGATGCCACCATCACGAGTAAAGAATGCAGTTTCTGCCATAGTCAAAGTGCCCCACCTGAAGTTGCTGATGCAATTGATAAGGATGGGTATTTCATCTATAAAATGGAAGGTTGTTAGCAGTTACTTCTCTTTTAAAAAAGTATGCAATATTTCTTATAACGCTCAAGGTTTCCAAAATGAGACAAGCATTTGAAAAACTGTTTATTTTAAGCATTGCCCTAACAATAGGTGCTTCAGCACAGGCTTCAGACCCTAAAAAGCTGGGTGAACATGGTGACTGGTCAGCCTATGTATTTATGGAAGGCAGCAATAAGGTATGTTACATGGTAAGCCAGCCACAGAAACAAGAGGGTAGCTACTCACAGCGAGGCGATGTATTTGCTTTGATTACGCACCGCCCAGCTGAAAATAGTCGCAATGTGTTTAGTTATATCGCAGGATATCCTTATAAGCCAGGTAGTGTGGTAACGGTTAGCGCGGGCAACCAAAATTTTAACCTTTTTACACAAGGTGAATCAGCGTGGGCACCCGATGAGGCGATGGATACGAGATTAGCACAAGCGATTCAGCGGGGTAATAGTCTCGTAGTTAAAGGGGAGTCTGCGAGAGGTACAAAAACAACGGATACTTTCGGGTTAAGAGGTTCATCCGCAGCTTTCAAAGCAATTTCAACAGAGTGCGGCATTCAATGATAATTTAACTACAGGGCACCTCTAAAAATTCAGCGTTCTAAACAAGACCAGGCGCGAATAAAAAATATTGACGCAGCATATGATGGATAGGTAAGGAAACATTTTTTGTGAGCAACGAAGTATGGTGACGAAACGGGGTAAGCAGGCAAGCCGCAAAGCGGCTGCTCGCAAATATGGATTTTTAGA
>JAUXRH010000011.1 GCA_030682075.1 Nitrosomonas sp. | reverse complement strand
TGAGGCTCTTGCAAAATCCAGCGTCTGAGCGGAATTAATTTCCGGATAAAGGGCAAAAATAGGTAGAGGTGGGCGGCCATTGCTGGCAAGATCAAGGTTCTAAAGACTTCATCGACGCCCGATATGAATACTACGCAACGCAACGGAATCATGCAACGTTGGAACATCATTCAGCACGAATTGATGCCGGAATTACGCAACGAACTGGGGGCGCTGACGCCAAAATTGGTAAAGTTGGTGCATGTCCTGGAATGGGTGCGTATTGAAGAATTTGTGATTTCTGCCTGGGGCGGTTGCGGGCGACCTGAACATGACCGTGGCATGCTGGCGAATGCCTTTGTTGCCAAGGCCGTGTTGGGAGTATCGACGACAGCCGGGTTGATTGAACGTCTGGCAATGGATCGCGCGTTGAAGCGCATCTGCGGTTTTTCGATGTGGCGGAAATTGCCGAGCGAAGCGACTTTTTCGCGCGCCTTTGCCGAGTTTGCCGAAGCGGGACTGGCGGAACGCACGCATGTAGCACTGGTTAAGGAAACGCTGGGCGAGCAGTTAATTGGACACATCAGCCGTGATGGCACGGCGATTGAGGCTCGCGAGAAGCCTGCGAAAAAGGGCAAGGCGGCAGACCCTGCACCTACCGTGGCAAAAAAGCGTGGACGTCCATGCAAAGGTGAGGTTCGTGAGGTAAAGCCGGGAAAGCTGGAGCTGCAACGTGGCAAGCCACTGGTGGAACTGCTGAAAGAATTGCCTCGCGGGTGCGACCGTGGCAGCAAGTGCAATGCGCAGGGTTACAAAAATAGCTGGAACGGTTACAAGCTGCACATTGATACAACGGACTGCGGTGTTCCGGTGAGCGCGCTGTTGTCGAGTGCCTCGATGCACGACAGCCTGGCGGCGATGCCGCTGGCTATGATGACAGCAGAACGCGTGACGAATTGCTATGACTTGATGGATGCGGCTTATTGCAGCAGCGTATTGCGGGACCACAGTCGCAGCCTTGGGCATGTGCCGCTGATTGATCACAATCCGCGTAAAGGCGAGAAGATTGAATTTACGCTCAGCGAAGCGCAACGTTACAAGGAACGCAGCCAGGCAGAGCGGACCAATGCGAGTTTGAAGGATGATTACGGTGGCAGGTTTGTTCGGGTCAGAGGCAACAGTAAAGTCATGTCGCACCTGATGTTCGGCGTACTGGCGTTGACAGCCGAGCAGTTGATGCGACTACTCACGTAGCCGTATCAAAACAAGCAGGTAAAAAGCCGCAAAAGGGGCGTTGGCGACAGTCGGCGCAGTGGCCTATGGGCACAACGGAGCAGAATTGATGATTTCGGACGGGTAAAGCGCTGAATTTCGCTTGAATCGTGAAAAATCTCATCCTTGGATGAGACGTTCCCCGCTGAAGCCATCGCGTTCAGCTATTTTGCAAGAAGCTC
>JAUXRH010000163.1 GCA_030682075.1 Nitrosomonas sp. | reverse complement strand
TTCCAGGCATTTGGTCATGCTTGGTATAAACCAGAAAATGTACAATCGCATGTACTGCCATCGCAATCAATAACCCTTCAAAGATCCCAACTTTATAGACCAAACCACCGCAGATAAGCGCGAGCATCAGGGCATAAGGGCCAAAATGGGTCACATGCACAAGCCCCGCAATCATCTTGTAACCCGAGAACATCATAATGGCGGCTAACGCAAACTTCGGCAGGTAGTCCAGATATTCTATATTAAACGTAAAGAAAACAACCACTAAACCGATAATCAAAACGGAAAATTTGGTATAAGCCCCGGCTAATTTGTTAGTGGTACTTTTTGCCAAGCCATCCAGGTTAGTCATACCACCGAAGAAACTCGATCCCAGGTTAGCAATCCAGATCGCCAGCAAACTGTTGTTACTGTTACATTTACGCTTTAACGGATCAATTTTCTCGATAGCCGCATTACTCATCACCTGCTCAATCACGTCAATAACCGCGAGCATCAGACAGAAAAGCACCATATAAACCAGCATCATAGCGCTCTCTGGGTCGGGTATCGGCAAAGCAAGATGGAGCGGCACATCTTCAACAAAGATCATAGGTACAGGCACAAATTGTGCCAATATCACGCCTGCAATGATTAAAACAAAATACGGAATGGCCGGTTGTGTGTCCTTGAATTTGGAAAACAGGTAAACAAAACCAGCAAAACCAACCGCAGAGATCATAACCATTTGTACCCGCGCCGCGTTCCAGAATTCCACAGATTCCATTCCTGCGGGCAGTTCATAAGTGAATTCGAAAAATTTCAGGAAAATCTTCAAGCCGACACCCGCCAGCAGTCCCTCAACCAAATAAACCGGTACCGCAACCAGCAGGTATTTTTGCCAGTTAAATTTCCAGATGACTGCCTGCATGACCGCTGTCAGGCAAATACAAAATGCCATGTTCTGGATACCAAAAGAGGCGACACCCAACGCTAATACCGGCGCGAGTCCTGCCGCAATTCCCGGGGCACCAATGTAGTTACCCGGTCGGATAAATGCATTAATCCAGCCGACAAGACAAGCAAAGGCTACGGTCGCTAATCCGACTTTAATTGGATAATCGGACATCATGGCAATACCAATTGATAACGGTATCGCCATTGCACCCGTAACCACACCAGCGGCCGTATCGCGATAGGCATATTTAAGCTGAAAGCCCGCAGAACCCGGTGGCGCAACTGAGCCTGTGTCCTGGATTCCTTGGTCATCTGTCGAAGGTTTGTTTTCTTCGTGGCCGTTCGCAGGCGGCTTATTTACTGTTTCTGAACTCATGAATAACTATCTCCCAAGTTAATAAATTCTTACGATGACTGAAATTTCCTCAAGTCATGAAAATTTAACATAGCAAATGTGAAGATTCCGTGAAGGCTGTTATTGAGAGCACCTCCAATTATTCGTCATTTCCGTGCCGACAGGTATCCAGAATTTTGAAACATTCTATAAATCAGTAGCTTCCGTATTCCCGCCTGCGTGAAAATGACAGATATTAAATTTTTCAGGTGCCCATAAAGATATTTATGGAAACGTGATATGGAAGGTCGAACCTTGTCCGGGAGTACTTTCAACTTCAATCAGCCAGGCATAATGATTGCAGATACGCTGGACAATCGCGAGGCCAATCCCAAGACCCTGGCCTTGTGCAGAACCACGAAAAAAACGTTCATAAAGTAAGGGCATATAAGCCGGTTCAATGCCGATACCGGAATCCATGATTGACAGGCGACGATTGTTAAATTCAACCCGGATAAAACCACTTTCGGTATACTGAACCGCATTTCGAAGCAAGTTCATCAGTACGGTATGTAACGCTTGACGGTTCAGCGTAATAGTCACTTCGGGTGTAATACTTACTTCAAAATTTAATTTTTTCCGATAAATTTCTACGCATAAAGGTTCAACTGCATCAAAAACACATTCGGCTATGGCAACCGGCTCCATAACTCCCAAGGCTTGTTCTCGCGCTAGAAATAACAGCGCCTGCAATTGTTCGCCCATACGGGTTGTTGCCGCGACAATCCTGTTAATACGTACACATACCTTATCTGGCAGGTCAGGTTCTACGATTAATAATTCACAGCTGGTTAGAATGGTAGTAATCGGGGTGCGTAATTCATGACTGATATTGGCGGTAAATTCCTGTTCGCGCTGCAGCATACGCTGGATACGATTTTGATAATCATCCAGTGCATGTGCAAGTTGCGCGACTTCTTCATCCATATCAGGCTGTACCAGCATCGCGTTTTTTCCATCGCCAGGGGCGAGTAGCTTTACGCGTTCGGCAAGATCTGTCACTTGTTTAACGAGTAAGCCGGCAATTAGATATCCCACCACAAATGCAATGGCGACAACTGCGATTAATGAAAACAGGATTAGAAATCTTAATTTGCTTAGGCGCTGTTCGTGCAGTGTCGTTTGATAAGCAACGAGAAATTTAACGTCATCGACATGTTCTACCGAAACACGAGTAACCTGGTAGTTATGAACGATTTCAAGACGATCGTAATCCAATCCGCGCAAATATCCAGGAAGTTTTAATTCTTCATTAATGTCGCGCACGACATAACTTTGCAGGTTAGAACCTATTTGCGGGGTGAAATCAGAATGTTTCCGATAAAGATGAATCAGGTGATCCATCTCCATTTGTATCACTTGTTCGATATGCGCTTCTTCAAAATTGTCAGAAGCAAAATAAAGGCTGATGCTCAGGGTGCCAACAATAAAAATACAGAATGCTGCCAATGCTAATGCAACACGTAAACGAAGACCCCCTTCAATCCTGATTTCTGGCACTTGGAATCAGGTAATAGCCAAGGCCATGTATTGTTTCAATCGGGTCATAGCCGCCGACCTTGGTTAGGGTACGCCGCAGTATATGCATATGGCTGCGCAAGGTATCACTGGTTTCCTGAATATCCTCCCAGGCCTCTGCTTCAAGCTCCTTGCGACTGAATACACGACCGGGTTCACTCATCATGAGTGCAAGCAAACGAATGCATTTAGGGGGCAGCTTGACATTCTGATCAGCAAATCGGATTAATAAAGTTTTCGGGTCATATGAAAGGTTAGCGACCTCCAGCATACGATTGGAGACCTTACCACCGTATCGTTTATGCATCGCAGTAAGGCGTGCTTCAACTTCTTTTAGTGCGAATGGCTTTACCAGATAGTCGTCAGCGCCAAATTCAAAACCCGCCAATTTGTCTTCGAGTGTGTCGCGTGCCGTCAACATTAATACGGGCGTGTCAATTTGCGACACCTGCCGAAGTTTACGACATAAGCTCATGCCATTCATCCCCGGCAAACCCACATCAAGAAGGATACAGTCAAAGCGCTGTGTTACCGCGAGACGCAGCCCTTCAATACCATCAGCGGCGGCATCCGCACTATGACCCCGTGACTCCAGGAAGTCATATAAATTAGCAGCAATTGCCAAATCATCTTCGATAATTAATATATGCACGAATCACATTGTTAAAACAGTTGAATAATTTTCAGCATTCTTTCAAATGAAATTTACGGCTGAGTGTATGAACCGCTTCTACTAAGGTTGTCACGCTTTCTGGCGGAGTAAATTGGGAAATACCATGCCCAAGATTAAACACATGTCCATTACCACTGCCAAAGCTGGAAAGAACTTTTTCTACTTCAGCGGTTATGGTCTCAGGCCCGGCAAATAATACGTTTGGATCAAGATTGCCTTGCAATGCCACTTGATCACCCACACGCTGACGCGCTTCACCAATATCTATAGTCCAGTCAAGGCCTATCGCGTCGCAACCACTATCAGCAATTTGCTCTAACCATAACCCTCCCCCTTTAGTGAAAATAACGTTGGGTATGCGCGCACCTTCATGCTCACGTTTCAGTCCAGATAAAATCTGTTCCATATAACGTAAAGAAAATTCCTGGTAGGCATTATGTGATAAGGCGCCGCCCCAGGTATCAAATATCATGACTGCCTGTGCGCCAGATTCAATCTGAGCATTAAGATAAGCAGTTACGGCCTGGGCATTAATATCCAGGATATGGTGTAGTAGCTCGGGTCGTTGATACAGCATGGTTTTAATCTGGCGAAAATCAGTACTGCCACGCCCTTCTACCATATAGCAGGCAAGCGTGAACGGGCTTCCAGAAAAGCCAATTAATGGAACTTGATTGTCCAGTGTTTTGCGAATTTGTGACACGGCATCCATCACGTAACGCAAATCTGTATTAGGGTCAGGTACTTTTAACGCACGGATTTCATTTTCCTCGCGTAAAGGACGTTCAAATTGTGGCCCCTCACCTTCAGAAAAATACAATCCTAATCCCATGGCGTCTGGAATCGTAAGAATGTCTGAGAATAATATCGCGGCATCCAATGGAAATCGCGCCAATGGCTGCATGGTCACTTCAGTTGCAAAATCACGATTTTTGCATAATGCGAGAAAACTCCCTGCACGCGCACGTGTTTCGTTGTATTCGGAAAGGTAGCGGCCTGCTTGACGCATTAGCCAGACAGGCGTGTATTCAACGGGTTGCTTTAGAAGTGCTCGCAGGAGTGTGTCGTTTTTAGGTTTAGTCATTAAAAAGCCCGGTTACAATTAATTCTATGGGAATAGTTTCCCTTAAAGTAGAAATAAATAAATTTACCTATCTCTCTTGGTCAGTTTTTCTGACTGACAATGGTATCAGTGATTGGACCTTGCGTATATTGCCTATCTTACATTCAGGACGCTTCTAATAGAAATGTCACTTTTAACTGGTTATTAAATTATCAATACAAGCTCCAATTTTACGTAAAAATCAGATTATCAGTCCTCTTCGATAGCAAATATCCGTCGATATTCCTTGATTGCAAATCGGTCAGTCATTCCAGCAATATAATCAGCAATCGCTTGCTGTTTTTCGAGCCTGGCTTTTATTTGATATTTGTGCGGAAGAAGTTTGATGTCCGAATTAAATATATTAAATAATCTTTCTACCGTGTGCTTTGCTTTGTTGCTCATGCGTACAACATGGTAGTGAGTGTATAGATTTTCTCGAAGAAATTTCTTAAGCGCTTGTTGTTCTTTCTTGATTCCATCACTGAAACCAATTAAGGGGGGTGACGCACGGACATCAGCAAGATCTCCAAGTTTGGCATTTTTAATATTAATGATACTTTGATGAGTTAAGTCATTCGCCAGGGTATTTATCATTCTTCGCACGGTTTCGTGAATCATACGTCGCCCGGCTAATTCCGGGTGCTGTGTTTTTATCTGGGTCAAGTGGCGAGAAAAGAGTGCGACATCTTCTAATTGTGCCTGTGTGATCAATCCCGACCGCAGCCCATCATCAACATCATGATTATTATAAGCAACTTCATCAGCCAGATTAGCCAGTTGTGCTTCCAGCGATGGCTGCTGATTTGTCAGAAAGCGCTTTCCTATCTCACCCAAATTTTGAGCATACTTTTTTGTAACATGTTTAAGTATCCCTTCACGTGTTTCATAGCATAGATTTAAGCCATCAAATGCAGCATAACGTTCTTCTAAAACATCGACAACACGCAAGGATTGAAGGTTATGTTCAAAGCCGCCATAATCTTTCATACAGGCATTTAATGCATCCTGACCGGCATGACCGAATGGCGTATGTCCAAGATCATGTGCCAGTGAAATTGCTTCAACCAGGTCCTCGTTAAGAAATAAATTGCGGGCGATAGAACGACTAATCTGCGCAACTTCTAAACTGTGCGTCAGACGTGTACGGAAAAGATCGCCTTCATGATTGACAAAAACTTGTGTTTTATACTCGAGTCGACGAAATGCAGTGGAGTGAATTATTCGATCACGATCACGTTGAAATTCACTGCGTCCGTCGGGAGAAGCCTCCATAATACGCCGCCCACGGCTATTGCTTGAAGATACCGCATAAGGGGCCAGATTATTCATGTGTCGCACAAGCCTGGATAGTCTCAGTTAACATTGCAACCGGAATATCTGTGTGTATCACAGCTTCACCAATACGATTCAGTAGAATAAAACGTATTTTCCCGGCACTTACTTTTTTGTCTAATGCCATGAGCTGTAGATATTTTTCAGGAGATAACTTAGGCGCTGTAACAGGTAATCCAGCCTGCAGAAAAATCCTGTGAATGCGCATTACATCTGATTCACCTATTAGTGCCATACGCCGTGATAAATCAGCGGCCATGATGATTCCTGCGGCTATTGCTTCACCATGCAGCCACGCACCATAACCCATGCCATTTTCAATGGCATGACCAAATGTATGACCCAGATTAAGTAATGCGCGAATGCCATTTTCCTTTTCATCCTCCGCAACAATTTCAGCTTTATTTTCACAGCTACGCCGAATCGCCTCATGCAGTGTTTCAGGATCCCGTGCAAGTAATCGAGCCATATTCAGTTCCAGCCACTCGAAGAAAACGAGATCTCGAATCAAGCCGTATTTGATAATCTCAGCGATACCAGAACGAAATTCTCTTTCCGGCAAGGTGTCCAATGCCGCACTATCAGCCAGAACCAAGCGCGGTTGATAAAATGCGCCAATCATGTTTTTACCTCGCGGATGATTGATGCCGGTTTTACCTCCAACTGAAGAGTCTACTTGCGCAAGTAATGTGGTGGGAATTTGAATAAAAGGCACTCCGCGCAAATAAGTCGCCGCAGCGAAACCTGATAGATCACCAATAACACCACCGCCGAGCGCCATAATTGTCGTGTTACGTTCACAGGAATGACTCAGAAGCGCATCAAAAATCTGGTTCATTGTCTCCCAGTTTTTATAAGATTCACCGTCGGGAAGAATAATGGGAACAGACGCCACATCATAACTCTCCAGCGATGCCCGCAATTTATCCATATAAAGAGGCGCTACAGTGGTATTACTGATAATTGCCACTCGTTTTTGTGCCAGATAAGGCAGAATCAGATCTGCCTGTTCCAGTATGCCGCAGCCAATGTGTATCGGATAGCTACGGGGATCCGGTGAAGTGGCCAGATCTACATTAATGGTCTGCATAATATGCTTGTTAGTATGTTGTTTAAGTTTCAGAGCAGCGAGCTTTCGTGTCAGTTTACTTACCAGATAGCGTATACCCTGCGCTCCACTATCCACGATAAGATCGGCTGCTTCGCGATAAAGCGAGTCACGCTGTGCATATAGCTCGGTTAGCCTGGCGTGTAGATTTTTCGTTTGAAGTAAGGGGCGATTTTTATCATGTCGGGTACGCCGCTGAATGTCATTCACTGTTGCGCGCAAATAAACCACAGTCCCGTGACGTTGGAGCAATTTACGATTTTCCCTGCTTAATATGGCACCACCACCCGTCGCAAGCACAATGTTATCTATCTTTACCAGTTCACGTAACACCTCTGTTTCACGTTTGCGAAATCCAGCTTCTCCTTCAATTTCAAAAATTATCGGGATTTTGACACCTGTACGTTCCTGAATTTCATGATCAGAATCAATAAAGGTTTTACCTGTGTAATTCGCTAAAGATCTGCCAACGGTTGTTTTCCCAGATCCCATCATTCCCACTAAGAAAATATTCCCTTTACTAATCTTTACGTTCCGGTTTTTGTTAGTTGATTGCATATTTGCAATTGTAGCGGAAATGCAACGACATGCGCAGTTACAAAGGAAATTGAAATAACAGGCGCATGATCTATCATTAATAGATCAATAGTGCATTGATATACAGATCACAGGTGCAATATCTCTTCATTACACTTAAGGGCGCACCTCTAAAAATTCAGAGTTCTAAACAAGACCAAGCGCGAATAAAAAATATTGACGCAACATATGATTGATAGGTAAGGAAACATTTTTTGTGAGCAACGAGGTATTGTGACGAAACGGGGTAAGCAGGCAAGCCGCAAAGCGGCTGCTTGCAAATATGGATTTTTAGAGGTGCCCTTAAAAGGAGACATTACCGAGCTAATCGGACTTCTTTCACCCTTCCTCACTTTGAGGGTTATGATCACTTAAGTTCGATAAGGGAATAGATTTCTTGACAACCGGTTGCTTTGGCTCATGTTTGCCAATAAACCAGGAGAAAAATAATGGAACAAATATGGTGGCAACAAACGCAGCCATAATCATGCCGCCAAATACACCGGTACCCATTGATTGCCTTGCAGCCGAGCCTGCACCCGTTGCAATTACCAAAGGAATTACGCCCAGAATAAATGCCATTGAAGTCATCACAATAGGTCTAAACCGTAATTGTGCAGATTCGATAGCGGCTTGTTTAACTGTCAACCCTTCTTTCATTTTCTGATTAGCAAATTCAACCAGTAAAATTGCATTTTTTGCGGCTAATCCAATAAGGGTCACCATTCCAATTTGAAAATAGATATCATTAGGCATTCCTCGCAATAATACTGCGATCAACGCACCTGCAATTGCAAAAGGTACCGCCATAATTACAGCGAGTGGGAGTGCCCAGGTTTCAAACTGAGCCGCAAGAATTAGAAAAACCATGATAATGGCCAGACTAAAGGCAAAAAGCGCGGCATCGCCCGTCGTTATCTCCTGAAAAGCTTTGCCGGTCCAGGCAATTTGATAACCATCGGGCAATGTATCTTCAGCAATTCGTTGCACTAAATTAATGGCGTCACCGGAGCTGATATCGGCGACGCCCTCCCCCATTAACTTTGCTGATAATAATCCATTGAAGCGTTCTAATTGTTCTGCGCCAACGACAGGCATCACTTCACTCAAAGCAGATAATGGAATCATCAAACCCGACTGAGAACGGACATATACTTTGCCCAGGTCCTCAGGTTTCATACGATAGGCTGTTTCGGCTTGCAATTGCACACGGTAAGTCCGCCCCGAACGATTGAAGTCATTAACATAAAATGATCCTATGGTACTTTCCAAGGTAGCGTAAATATCTGCGATGGCAACACCTTGCGTAATTGCTTTGGCTTCATCAACGGCTACAAAGAATTGTGGGACAGTTGGGCGAAAGAACGTATTTACCGAGGCCAACGAGGGTTCTCGTCGCAAAGTATCAACAAACTCATTGACCACACTGGCTAACTGGAAAGGGTCCGAGTTAATGCGACTTTGCACATAGAGTTCAAATCCGCCGGTACTGCCTAGTCCACGAATAGCGGGTGGATTAAAAGCAACCGCTAATCCATCTGGCTGCTGTGAACCAATATCAAATAGTTTTTTGACCATATCATCCGCAGTAGTTGTGCGTTCAGCCCAGTCTGTCATACGTATAAACATTGTTGCTACATTGGTCTTATTCCCTCCGCCAATAAAATCTAATCCATTGACTGCAAATTGAAAAGCCACCGCAGTGTCATTTTCCATCTCAGTACGAATAGCATCAGTTGTTTTAATTGTTCGGGCAAGCGTTGCACTATCAGGCAAAATGACAGCAGTTATTACATAACCCTGATCTTCTGGCGGAACGAAACTTCCCGGGATTGTTTTAACCAAATAAATCACCCCGCCGATAATAACCAAAAATATTAATAAGCTAATACTTGCGTGGTGAAGCGTCGAGCTGACCATACTCACATAAAAGCGACGTACACGATCAAAACCACTGTTAAACCACTGAAAAAATATGGAATTATTATGCGATGCTTTAAGTAACATTGCGCATAGTGTGGGGGTAAGTGTTAAGGCGACGATACCAGAAATAACACCTGCTACTGCCACCGTTACTGCAAATTGACGATATAACTCTCCCGCAATACCACCCAGGAAAGCAACAGGTACAAATACTGCGACCAATACCAGTGTCATCGCAACCACTGCACTGGATACCTGTTCCATTGCCTTAATGGCAGCATTAATTGGCGACAGTTTCTCTTGCGCCATTAATCGTTCGATATTTTCCAGCACCACAATGGCATCATCCACCACGATACCAATTGATAACACCATGGCAAACAGCGTCATGGTGTTAATTGAATAACCCAACATCCATAAACCAGCAAATGTACCAATTAAGGAGATAGGTACAGCAATAATTGGAATTAAAGTTGCCCGCCAGCTTTGCAAAAAAACATAGACCACCAAAATAACCAGGATCATGGCTTCACCCAATGTCTTGACCACTTCCCAGATTGATGCTTTGACAAATTCACTGGTATCGTACGGAATCACATATTCAATACCAACGGGTAAGTGCTGCTTCAATTCATTCATTTTAGATTTGATGGCAGCCGCCGTATCCAGCGCGTTGAATCCCGTTTGCAAGAAGATGCCAATACCAACACCGGGTTTACCATTGAGCACGGTATGAATATTATAATCTTGTGCGCCCAGCTCAATCCGTGCCACGTCCTTAAGATATAACACCCCGCGCGAACCATCAGCACGCAAAATGATATTACCAAACTGCTCAGGCTCGAGTAGTCTGCCTTTTGCTGTCACGGTATAAACCAATTGCTGATCAGCCAATGCAGGCTCCTGACCAATTTTACCGGCAGCGTACTGTGTATTTTGTGTCCGGATGGCGTTAGCAATATCACTGGTGGTAATTCCCAACTGCGCCATACGGTCAGGGCGGAGCCAGATGCGCATTGAGTAATCCTGCGCGCCAAAAATTCTTGCTTCACCCACACCTGAAGTACGTCTCAGCTGATCCAGAATATTATTGGAAATGTAATTACTTAAGAAAAGTGGCGTATGTTTCTCATCTTTCGATGTCACCGCAAAGACCAATAATAAATCATTGGAACGCTTCTGCACGATAACACCCGTGCGCCTGACTTCATCCGGCAAACGCGCTAAAGCGGTATTGACTTCGTTACTTACATTAAAAGTAGCGCGATCAGCATCTGTACCAATCTCAAAAGTGACGGTAATGGTTAACCTGCCACTTGAATCAGCACTTGAACTGAAATACAGCAACCCTTCAATACCGCTGAGTTTCTCTTCTATGGGTGCAGCAACAGTTTTTATCAGCGTTTCAGCACTGGCCCCTGGGAAAGTTGCGGTGACTAAAACTGTGGGCGGCGTAATCTGAGGATATTGTGCAATCGGCAGTTGCATGGCTGCAGCAAAACCTGCCAGCACAATAACGATGGATAATACTGACGCAAAGATGGGTCTTGTAATAAAGAATTGGGTCATTCTGTTTACTGGTTTCGCTACTTACTCAAAATAGGCTAAAGCGTTGATTGCATCAAAGAAGTATCACTTAACTGCGGCACAACAACTTTACCAGGACTTAATCTGATGATATTGTCAACAATCACTTTGTCGCCAGCATTCAGCCCTTCCAGAATGATCCAATCTTTACCTATCCAATCACCCGCTACAACTGCGCGTACCGTAACTTCATTTTTTTCATTGACCACATAGACATATCTACCCAGATCAGATGTCAATACTGCAACTTGCGGCACAATAAAAACATTGGTGGATTCACCTGCTGTCACGCGGACACGAACAAACTGTCCGGGCAGCAAACGTTGATCCTCATTTTCAAATGTGGCACGGAGTTGCTGCGTGCCCAGTAACGGGTCAATTTGACTGGCAGCAAAATTTATTTCACCTTCTTGCTGATACGTCGAACCATCGGGTAATATCACCCACACTTTCTCTACATTTTGTTCATTTAACCGACCACCAAAACGCACCAGTTCATTGTCAGAAAAACTAAAACGTACCCAAATCGGAGATAACTGAGCTATCGTTGTCAACAAACTGGTATGAGCCGTCACCAGCGATCCTTCTGAAAATTCGGAACGACCTGTTACACCGTTTACAGGTGCAGTAACCGTGGTATAGGATAAATTCAGCTCAGCTTGTTGTACACGAACTTTCGCTGACTGTAATGCCGCTTTTGCAATGGCAAGGTTTGCCGCTGCAGAATCATACACGCGTTGACTGACAAAATTCTCTGTGACTAGTCTATGTTGGCGACTTTCTTCAACTTTGGCTTGCTCAACAACGATACTTTGCTCTAATAATTGCGCTCGAACTTCTGCCAAAGTATTCTTAAATGGCGCCGGATCGATCAAAAACAAAGGTTGGCCTGCATCGACAGGGCTTCCCTCTGTGTACAATTGCTTTAACAATATTCCACTAACTCGCGGACGAATTTCCACTTCTTTAGCCCCTTCAGCTTGAGCGACAGTTTCAACGCTGATCGGAACACTGGTTGGTTGCACTTGAATTACACTAACCGGTATCGCTTCATTTACGGAGGTGATTTCTGGTATCGGTTCGCTGTTACTACAAGCAGCTAGTAGTAAACTAACCAATAATATAATAGTCGAATGGTAATTACTTGCCAGTTTCTGACCGGCAGTATTTTGTTTAAATCTCAAAACCACTATCTTTACTCCGTGTGCGTAGTAATTAAATTGGTAAAAACTTTGTGAAGGAAATAATTGTAGTCGCTTAAATGGTTATATCATGCATTTAGTCAAACAAGAATTTAACCAGAAAACACAATTTTGTGTTGAAGGGAATCAAATGAAAAGACCACATATGCACAAAGGGGTTCTGTATAATGGCACTACTGATAACGTTACAGGTGGTGTGGGAGGTATAGAAGCACCTCAGATAGGGATACCCTGGTTACTAAAGGTTGGAAGTTGGAAATATGTCTTTAATATGCGGTTTCATTTAGAAATTAATATCTGAAAACTTATTTTTTGATTTAAAAATTATCGTAACGAAAGAATATTCAGCTATTGCTACTAAAATAGACAACAAATATAAATAACGATCTAAAATAATTAATATTTTTGTTAATTTCACTTAATTTTAAGCAATTTAAACTAAAAAAGGTGCTTTGAAATGCCTATTCATTTTTTGATTGCCATCCTGTCCTTCTGCTGTATGTCTACAGCGGTTATTGCCCAAACAGCAAAACTGCCTGAAACAGTAAAAGTTGACCCGGCAGCGTTAAATATTGAGCCCATTTGTGATCCAAAAATAGCTGCTTCCTGGCGGGAGGCGCAGGAAATAGAAGGCGTTAAAATTAAGGAATCACGTCTTTGTAATCCAGATAATCCTGCCTGGATCGCGGCAGCGGTCAAGGGAACCAACAATATTTCCATGGCGACACTGATGCAGACGGGTCTGTCGCCAGATGCCATTATAAAAACGGATGATCTTGATGGTGATGGCGATCCTGATCGGATTACCATCAAGCTTGAAATCATGGAGTTAAATGGATCATCACGTGATTTTGATGGGCTGGTGCCTACTTTTGATATTGCACCCGGTATTCAACCCGGTGCCTGGGTATTTGCCCCAAAAACAAGCGGCATGTCGACCGAAAATTTTGAAAGCGTGAGAGCTAATCCCTTGTTGCGGTTACCATCCCCCGTGATTCGGGTTGAGGTCGGTGATATTGTACAGATAGTGCTTGAAAATACACATTATTTCCCACATAGTATTCATTTACATGGTGTTGATCATCCCTTTTCACATCATGAATATGGCGGTAATGACGGCGTACCACAAACCAATGAAATGCACTTGATGCCAGGTGAAAGACGAGTCTATGAGTTCCAACCGCGTCATGCGGGCACCATGTTTTATCACTGCCATGTGCAAACTCATACGCACCTGGCCATGGGTTTAGGCGGCATAATTATTGTCGAAGAGAATCGGCCCAATAACTGGCTTCAAACCTTGAATATCGGCGGCGGGCAAGTCCGTCATCCGTCTGTAGCCATTAAAGAAGATTTTGATCAGGAATACGACTTGCATTATCACGCTATGGACAAAGAACTTACTGGAATTATACAGAAATATAATGATCCCAGGTTAATTGCACATGAAATGAATCAGCGATATGACATCACCGATTCAACAGAAGACTACTTCACCCTGAACGGCTTGTCATTCCCTTATACTTTACGAGAATCTTTAATAACGGTTGAACCCGACCAGAAAATAAAACTTCGCGTACTGAATAGTGGCGGTGAATTGCTGGCGCTGCATACCCATGGTCATCATGCTACGATTACCCACTACGACGGGGTTGAACATAATCCAATTGCCCAGATCATGCGTGATGTTTTCGATCTTGCTCCAGCGCAACGTCTCGATCTGACGCTGAATACCACCAATGATGGGTTACATAGCTATGGCGAAGGTAACTGGCTTTTTCATGACCACAGGGAAAAAGGAATTACCACGGATGGCATGAGTGAAGGTGGCAGTATGAGTGCCATTGTATACAAATCATATCTTACCGAAATCGGTCTGCCTAAAGGGAGCCATGGTGTTGATTTAAACACCTATTTCTCTAAAGAGTTTTATCAGAGAAAGGTGCCGGTATGGCAGGATCTTGATAAGGCAGGGACTCTAGGGACACCTGCTGGGCAAACAGGGATGACTGCCGGGATTGATCCTGCGACACGTACCTCACTACTCAACTTTTTGTATGGACTGCTACTGGGTATCTCAATTTATTTGTTAATAGCCAAACGTCAGCTGGCAAAGCAAGCCGTTCTTCGAGTGGTTTCTCTACTTAAAGGTTCTAAAGGAAGCATAAAAAATGATTAAGTATTTCTCAATCTTACTCGTAGGTTCTTTAGTTATTGGCCCACATGCCTATGCGACCGAACCCATAAAACCAGTAGATCATAGTGGTCATACTATGCAACACGATGATGGCCATGACATGGTGCATGGGGATGACCATATGATGGATGCCCCCCCCAGTGAGCATTCGAAAGGCCATACAACACCAGAAGGCCATACCTCTCACCAGGGTGACGGCCATCATCATATGGATGAGGATCATATTATGGATCATGAGGGTGGCATGATTATGGGTCAAAATTTCGACAAATTACCCACCAGCTGTGACAGTATTTCAGAAGAAATTGAGATTACAGTTCGTGCTGGCAGGAAGTATGCTGAAAAATTTCCTGGCACTGCCTTTGCCTTTGATAATCAGGAATGGCGCGTTAAACCCTGTGCAAAAGTAACCTGGCATTTTATTAATGAAGATCATGTGCGCCATCAGTTCATGATGCATGGACTGCCAAGATACTTATATAAGTATGGCATGTTTCATCTCGAAGTCACCGGACCTAAAACAATCTCTGGCACGATTATTATGCCCGGCGCTGATGAAACCTATCTTGTCCACTGCGATATTGCCCAGCATATGGAAAACGGCATGAAAGCACAATTAGTTGTTGGTAAAGGTGGAGAAAATCTGCCCAGCATCCCGGGATTAACGCCTTACGCATTTACCGATATCTATAAGCATGTGGACCTGCCACAAGTTTCAGATAAAACTGACGAAGATTCAATTATGAAGCAAGTAGCAGATCTTTTTGATTCTAACTCACTAAACTCAGGAATGTTAATTTTTGGGCTGCTCTTTGGTGTTTTGAGCGTGCCATTGATCAGAAAATTAAAGCCCATCAGAAAAAGCAACAATAATAACCAATGATTTTAAAGGCTTGGCGGGAATTTGTTATAATTTCTCTGCCAAGCCTTTTTAGGTAATTCGTTTGGAGGGCATCTCTAAAAATTCAAGTTTCCAGGCAAGACAAGGCGCGAGAAAAAAATTTTAGCGTAGCATATGGTTGATATGTAAGAGAAAATTTTTTATGAGCAACGCTGTATTGCGACGAAACGGAGTAAGCAGGCAAGCCGCAAAGCGGCTGCTCGCAAAATTGGATTTTTAGAGGCGCCCTGAATTCATTAGTATCCTGATCAAAATAAAATACAGATGTCTCCAATGACTGAAGCGCAATAAATAGCGTTATATTTTTAGATTTCTTGGTATTTCTCCGTTTTACCAGTTTCCTTCCTGAAATATTTACTGACATTTCAATTGATTAAAAATAGAGCGGACCCTTTAATGTTCAATCTGACTACAGTCGATCAAAACAATCGGGTATTGTATAGTTGACTAAATACATCGGGTATTGTATAGTTGACTAAATACATCGGGTATTTTTTACCGTAGATGTCACTCTTTAGTAAACAACGTCCCATTTTTTAAAGGAATTTGTAAAATGCGATTAACAACAAAAGGAAGATTTGCAGTAACCGCGCTATTAGATCTTGCTTTGCAGAATAACAACAGTCCGGTAACACTTGCAGATATTAGTCATCGTCAGAAAATATCTCTGTCTTATCTGGAACAATTATTTGCCAAATTACGTCAATCGAAACTAGTAGGCAGTGTGCGCGGTCCAGGTGGTGGTTATTGTCTTGCCAAAGCTTTAGAAGAAGTATCAGTCGCAGATATTATTCTTGCCGTTGATGAACCAATAGACGCAACACAATGCGGCGGAAAGGAGAATTGCCATAATGATAGCAAATGTATGACGCATGATCTATGGGCCAAACTGAATGAACTTATTTTTGAGTATTTGGGTGCGGTTACGCTTAAACAACTTGTAGACAACCAGCAACTGATACAGCAGCAGCAACTGATACAGCAACAAGATGCTGTTGTTGTAAAATTATTTGATATGCGTGAATCGACAACCGCCTAATCTCTCTTGAAACTGACTATCTCCCTATCTTTAATAACGATTTAAATATAGATTAAAATCAATCATCCTGAAAACTATAAATACTGATACTGAATTTGAACTTCCAGTAATATTAATTAATCATACTTATAGATAATAATTGAGACACATTATGGCAATTACATTGACTGAGTACGCAGCAAATCACGTCAAACAACAGCTTGCAAAACGTGGCAAAGGCTTGGCTTTGCGTGTTGGTATTAAAAAATCCGGGTGTTCCGGTTTTGCTTACACATTCGATTACGCAGATGAAGTGCGCGCAGATGAGAAATTTTTTGATTCACTTAATGTTGGTATCGTTGTTAATGTAAATAATTTACCTTTTCTTGATGGCTCACAAGTTGACTTTGTCAAGGATGGTCTCAATAGCACATTCAAATTTAACAACCCAAATATTGATAATGCTTGTGGCTGTGGTGAGAGTTTTAGTTTTAAAGAACAGGTTAAAACCTAACTATAAAATAATATAGCGGCTTCAGGATAAAAAAATACGATTTCTCTGGCCACCTTGCGAATTAAGGTGTGTTTTATCTGAAGATCTCTAAATGTAAAAGGAGTAGACCAAATGAGTGCAGTATTGCAAAATCTGGTTAACCAACCATATAAACATGGTTTCGTCACTGAAATAGAATCTGAAGTCGCACCTAAAGGACTGAATGAAGCCGTTATTCGTATGATCTCAGCCAAAAAAAAGGAGCCTGAGTGGTTGCTGACTTTTAGGCTTGAAGCATATAAGAAGTGGCTTAGCATGACTGAGCCGCATTGGCAGAATGTTAAATATCCAAAAATTGATTTTCAGTCGATCAGTTATTATTCTGCGCCAAAATCAAAGAAGAAATTTGCCAGTATGGATGAGGTTGATCCTGAATTACTGCGAACTTTTGAAAAACTGGGTATCCCCTTGCATGAACGCGCCGCACTTGCGGGTGTTGCCGTTGATGTAATCTTTGATAGCGTCTCGGTTGCTACTACCTATAAAGAAAGGCTTGCTGAAGTTGGAATTATTTTCTGTTCAATTTCTGAAGCCGTTCAAAAATATCCCGATCTGATAAAGAAATACCTTGGTACGGTCGTGCCGGTTGGTGATAACTATTATGCCGCATTAAATTCAGCTGTATTTACTGACGGTTCATTTTGCTTCATTCCAAAAGGCGTCAAATGCCCAATGGATTTATCGACCTATTTCCGCATTAATACTGAGTCTTCAGGTCAGTTTGAACGTACACTTATTATTGCTGAGGATGGTGCATCAGTCTCATACCTTGAAGGTTGCACTGCCCCCAGATTTGATACCAATCAGCTTCATGCGGCCGTGGTTGAACTGGTTGCTCTGGATAATGCGGATATCAAATATTCAACCGTACAGAACTGGTATGCGGGTGACGAAAATGGTATTGGGGGTATTTATAATTTTGTTACTAAGCGTGGTTTAGCCAAAGGTATTAACTCACGTATTTCTTGGACCCAGGTAGAAACCGGCTCTGCTATTACATGGAAATATCCCTCCTGTATCTTGCGTGGAGATAATTCAGTTGGTGAGTTTTATTCCGTTGCTGTTACCAATAATTATCAACAGGCGGATACTGGAACCAAAATGATTCATATTGGGAAAAATACACGGAGCACTATTGTCAGTAAAGGTATTGCTGCGGGCCATTCAAACAGCAGCTATCGTGGCCTGGTTAGAGTTACGCCTACTGCAGATGGCGCACGGAATTACTCGCAATGCGATTCCATGTTGATTGGAGACCAATGTGGCGCACATACTTTTCCCTATATTCAAGTACGAAATAATAGCGCGAAAGTTGAACATGAAGCATCTACTTCAAAAATCGGTGAAGACCAGCTGTTTTATTTCGCACAGCGTGGTATTGGTGCTGAAGAAGCTGTATCAATGATAATTAATGGATTCTGTAAAGATGTATTTCAGCAATTACCGATGGAATTCGCCGTCGAAGCAACTAAGCTGCTTAGTTTCAAGCTTGAAGGAAGTGTCGGATGATAGATAAAGACAGCAAGACATTGCTCGAAATACGAGATTTACATGCGACAGTTAATAATATTGAAGTATTAAAAGGGATCAACCTCACCATTAAAAGTGGTGAAATCCATGCCATTATGGGAGTTAATGGATCAGGCAAAAGCACCTTAACCAAGGTGCTGGCTGGTCATTCTGCATATATAGTTACTGCGGGATCCGTCATGTTCGAAGGCAAGGATCTTTTTGAGCTTGAGCCAGAAGAACGTGCACGCGCAGGTATTTTTCTCGCGTTTCAGTATCCAATTGAAATACCAGGCGTGGCAAACAACCAATTTCTGCGCCTTGCATATAATACGGTACAAGCTCAACGTGGCAAGGAGGAACTTGACCCTCTTGAATTTGATGATTTTGTACGTGACAAAATGAAATTGCTGGAAATGAACCCGGAATTTCTTGATCGCAGTGTTAACGAAGGCTTTTCGGGTGGTGAAAAAAAACGCAATGAAATTCTTCAAATGGCATTGCTTGAGCCACGAATTAGTATTCTTGATGAGACTGACTCCGGTTTAGACATTGACGCATTGAGAATAGTCGCAAATGGTGTAAATCAAATAGCAAACAAAGAGAATGCAATCATACTGGTAACACATTACCAACGCCTACTGGACTATATTGTGCCTGACTATGTACACGTTATGGAATCAGGCCGCATTATAAAGACCGGTGGAAAAGAACTTGCATTAGCACTTGAAACGCGTGGTTATGAATGGGTAAGTGCGGAAAATCGTACCGCTGAAGGTGTCGTATCATGAACGAAGCTGTCTGTAATGATGACTACCTCGCGAACATGCTCAAAACGTGGTCTGAACCTTCTACTAGCACTCTGCCATGGCTGGATCAGCTGAGGTCTGAAGCTGTTGATTGTGTCAACGCATTAAAAATGCCAACAACACGCGATGAAGAATGGCGATTTACCGACATTTCACCGCTTATTAAACTACCGTTTCAAGTAGCAAAAGAACCATCACAGCTTAAGATTAAAGATATTGATCATTTTTTTCTTGGGGAAGCAAAAATTAGAATGGTGTTTGTTGATGGTCAATATTCCCCACAATTATCCTGTATCACCCATGATAACGATATTATCGTTGGTAATTTGTCAGCGCTAATCTCTTGCCATTCATCTGAAATAGCAACGCATCTCGGTCAATATACTGATTTTAAAAATAATGTATTTGCTGCATTGAATACATCGTATCTTCATGATGGTGCATTAATTCTTGTTCCCCACAATAAATCAGTTACAGCTCCCATACATTTATTATTTATTTCCACGCAAAAAGAAGTCACCAGTTATTCACGCTGTTTAATAATTGCTGAATCTAGCAGTAATGTCACCGTTATTGAAGATTATGTTGCCTTGCAGGAAGTAACTTATGTTACCAATTCAGTAACTGAAATAAGTATTGCTGACAATGCACAAGTTAATCATATTCGGATTCAACGAGAAAGTGATCAGGCATTTCATATTGCCGATTGTACCGCATCCCTTGCACAAGGCAGTCAGTATAAATCCACTAGTGTTGCACTTGGCGCACGTATTTCACGCTACGACTTAAATGTTAAGTTGGCAGATGAAGGTGCTGAATGTTCAATTAACGGCCTCGCACTGATAAAAGGGCAGCAACTTGCTGATACCCATACGTTTATTGATCATATAAAACCAAATGGTTGCAGTCAGCAGCTCCATAAATGCATTGTCGATGATACGGCGCATGCTGTATTTAATGGAAAGATTATGGTTCGCCCTAAAGCACAGTGCACCAATTCCACGCAATCAAGTCGTAATCTACTTTTGAGCGGCAAAGCTCAAGTTGATACTAAACCACAGCTTGAAATCTTTGCTGATGACGTTAAATGCGCGCATGGCGCCACAGTTGGCCAACTGGATAACGAAGAAATTTTTTATTTGAGAAGTCGTGGTTTATCAGAAATCACGGCGAGAAACTTGTTGACCTATGCTTTTGGTGCGGAAATATTGGAGCGAATACCCGTCATATCACTTAGGCATCAGCTTGAGCAGACAGTTCTTAAGCAGACCCAGCGCAATTAAATCCATGAAAATTATCGATACCTCAATACAACCCAGAAAGATACAAACCAATAGCATGGAAAAATTTCGCGCTGATTTTCCAATTCTAAAACTTAAAATTAATGACAAGCCATTAATCTATCTTGATAGTGCAGCTTCCAGTCAGATGCCACAAGTCGTCATTGATCGGTTAGTCCATTATCAAACCGCACAACATGCGAATATCAATCGTGCGGTGTATTACCTCTCAGAAATAGCGACTTCAGAATATGAGGGCGCACGTCATAAATTACAGAAATTTATCAATGCTCGAGAAGATAGAGAAGTAATTTTTACCAGCGGCACAACGGATTCGATTAATCTGGTCATGCATGGATATGGCCGAAAATTTATCAAAGCTGGTGATGAAATCATTTTAACTACACTTGAGCATCATTCGAATATTGTACCCTGGCAAATGTTGGCAGAAGAAACCGGAGCAAAAATTCGCATTGTACCTATCAATGATAAGGGTGAGCTTTTAATTGACGCGTATGAAAAACTATTTAACAAACGTACTAAATTTGTTGGCTTAATCCATGTTTCAAATGCATTGGGTACTATTAATCCGATAAAACAGATGATCGCATTTGCGCATTTGCATCATGTGCCAGTATTAATTGATGGCGCACAAGCTGCGCCACATATAAAAGTTGATGTTCAGGACCTTGATTGTGATTTTTATGCTTTTTCAGCGCATAAACTGTGCGGTCCAACTGGCGTTGGCATGTTGTATGGAAAAGCGGCGCAACTTGAAGCCATGCAACCTTTCAAAGGTGGTGGCGATATGATCGCATCTGTAACATTTGAAAAAACTACCTACAATGTCATTCCGCACAAATTTGAAGCGGGCACACCTCCGATAGCTGCTGCAATCGGGTTTGGTGCTGCAATTGATTATTTATCAACGATTGGCATGGATAAGATTCATCTCTACGAGCTTGATCTACTTAACTACGCAACTGAACTAATAAATGATATACCGGGTGTGCATATCGTCGGTAACGCAATCAATAAAACTGCCGTCCTGTCATTTGTGGTTGATGGAATTCATCCGCATGATATTGGAACACTACTAAATCAGGAGGGAATTGCCGTTCGCACTGGACATCATTGCGCACAGCCAGTGATGCAGCGTTTTAACATACCTGCAACCTCCCGTGCTTCATTTGCGTTTTACAATAATAAATTAGAAGTTGATGCCTTGATTGCGGGTATCCGTAAGGTACAGAAGGTATTTTTATAATGAATACAAAATCGCTTTATCAGGAAGTCATTCTTGATCACAATAGAAAACCAAGAAATTACGGTACGCTTAATGAAGCCAGCCACCATGCAGTTGGACACAATCCATTATGTGGTGACCGACTGGATGTCGCGCTTAATCTTGAAAATGATCATATTGACGATATTGCATTTCAGGGTGAGTCCTGTGCAATTTGCAAAGCATCTGCTTCAATGATGACTACCGCTGTTAAGGGTAAACCACTTACAGATGTCGAAACATTAATACAAGAATTTCGTGAAATGGCAATAGGCAAACTTGATCTTGAAAGCCCCCATCATCTTGGTCGTCTGACGGTGTTTTCTGGTATACGGGATTTACCGACTCGCGTTAAATGTGCCATTCTCCCATGGCATACGCTACATGCCGCGCTCAATTCAGTCACAACCACCTCAACTGAAGCTAGAAATGATCCAGTACATGCTACAGCTGGAAAAGCTTAGTTTGTTTAATCTATAAATTAATAAATTCTCTTTAGGTTGGTTGTTTAATTATTAATTAAATTGCGTCTTCTCAATAATTTTTCTTATTGACTTATTCAATCAAGCATAATTTATTGAGCTATTATTGTTATGGAGATTTAATGCCTAAAATAGCTGATATTGAAGGTACACCAAATAAGAATGCACTGAAGTTTATTCTCAAAGAACCGCTAACTTGGGGGATAACATACTCATATGATACAGCTGATGAAGCAATAGATGATCCACTGGCATCAGCGCTGTTTGATATTGATCATGTAACCAATGTATTTTATATTGATAACTGGATTACGGTCACGCAAGATGGTGAAGCGAATTGGCAGGATTTAGCACGAGAAATTGCTGACCCAATCCGCGCAGCGCCCGCAGCTTCAGCACAATCGAAGAAAGTTGTTGCAGAGGCAAATGAAACATTGGCTAACTTAAGTCAAGAAGATCAACAGCGTCTTGAAAAGATCAATGTTCTACTTGACGAGGAAGTGCGACCATTTCTGCAAAACGATGGCGGTGATCTTTATGTATTGGGGCTCGAAGATAATGTTCTCAGAATACATTATCAGGGGGCTTGTGGCACCTGTCCAAGTGCCATAACAGGGACGCTCAGGGGTATAGAGCAGTTGTTAAAAGCAATTGAACCAGATATACAAGTTATTGCAAATTAAATCTTTCCCAGATCGTTCTTCTCAAACGGATAACCAATTAGTATTAAACGCGTTTCTTAAATTCATTCGTACGCGAATCAATTTCTATCCTGTCACCAATTTCAACGAAGGCAGCAACGGGAAGCTCATAATTTGAACCCTTTAGACGTGCTGGCTTCATTATTTTTCCGGTTGTGTCACCACGAATAGCGGGTTCAGTATATTCCACCTCTCTAACAATTGTCGTTGGTAATTCAACTGAAATTGCTTTCTCTTCATAGAAAGTAACTTGGCAAATATCTTCCATCCCATCGATCAGGTAGTGCAGAACATCAGACATATTATCTGCTTCTACTTCTATCTGATTATAGTCAGAATCCATAAATACATAGTGCGGTTCAGAATAATAACTATAAGTACATTGTTTACGATCGAGCACGACAATATCAAATTTCTCATCAGCTTTGTAAACGGATTCAGCTGTTGTATCGGAAAAGAGGTTTTTAAGTTTCATCTTAACCACTGAAGCGTTACGACCAGATTTAACGAATTCGGTGCGTTGCAAAATCATTGGATCATTTCCAATCATAACAACATTACCTATACGTAGTTCCATTGCAGTTTTCATTTTTAATCCTAATATGATCTTTTAGATAGTGGCCAGATAGCCTAAAGTTTACCAAGCAACCTGGTTTTAATTGGTGCAGATTATATCTGATTTTCCGCAAACTGCACCAGATTAGAAGCAAGATCCGTATGGGTATTTAACTGTCTAACCCAATTATCACCATACTGCTTCAAAGCCATATGGAAAGCCAAGTAATCGGGCCAGGTTTCGCTAATGAGATCATTATTATTCCAGCTTAACCAAAATGCACGAACTGCAGCAGCCATACTCGGTATCATTTTAGCGGTGTAAAGATCAAGAAAAGATTCTAGTTTAACTTGGTGCGCATTATCCGCTTGTGGATAGATATGCCAGACAAAAGGACGTGCACTCCACTGAGCGCTAACAAAAGAATCCTCCCCACGGATAAAATTAAAATCGCAACATCTAAGTAATTGGTCATATTCAGATTGTTCCAGGAATGGAATGAATTGTACTGTTAGTTTTCCTTTATGCAAAATCGTACCAACTTTAGGCAATGAACAGTGAAAATATGCTCCAACTACTTTTGCAATGGATCCTTGAGGGACCATTACGTGAATTGATGCGGTAGATTTACTCCATGCAGTTAGTAATTCATTCAATGGTGCAGTGTCATAGCAAAATAATGAAATTCGTAATTCACTTGGCATGCAAGCCCGCACATTTAATTGCTGTAGAAATTTTGATCGCGCCTTGTCATCAAATATATTTTTATCTGACAAATGATGTTTGGTCCGCAATAAACCACCCGTTCCAAGTGAAAATCCTGGAAAGAAAAAATATTTGACCAATGACAGATATGGATGTGGTGAAGGTAAGCAGTGGTAATTGGCAACCCAGTTCTCGGCACTAAGATACTCTAAATTGATCCATACTGGATGCAGAGGTAATTCAGCCATTACAGTCATATAACTTTCGGGCAACTTGCAAGCAAATGCTTCAATTACCACATCAGCAGGCTTAATACCTTCTTCAAAAGGGTGTGACCAATAACGTATCTCGACCCCATTTAACCACTGTTGGCTTTTATTAAAATTAACATTGGGTGCAATATGAGAAAAGGTAACCATATCATCAACCCATAACCTTACCGTTAATTGATGACGTGATACTAGTTCACGTGCAAGTCGCCAACATATTCCGATATCACCGTAATTATCGACAACAGTACAAAAAATATCCCAATGTTGCTTCATAGCAAATGATTATAATAGTAAGGCGAGTCATAGTACGTATCAAATTTACTCAATGGCCCTATTTAATGAAATAAAAATGGAACACTTAGTGTCAACGCTAAATAGAAATTGGAACACTTAGTTGCTCAAAACGCTGTTCTGGTTTATCCTTTGCCTCCTTGCTGATTCTTAAAAGCTGAACGGAGAAGTGACCGAGCGGCTTAAGGTGCACGCCTGGAAAGCGTGTGTACGGCTCAAACCGTACCGCGGGTTCGAATCCCGCCTTCTCCGCCATATTGTTACTTAGCGATTTCGTTAATTTACATCATAGAATCAGTGAAATACTCTAACTCTATACTTCATTGATGTCTGTCGTGATTAAAATTGAGCTTGTATCACATAACAAATACTCTAAAGTCACACTCGCATGGATAGTATGAGAAAATTTGCGTGATTAAGTAAATAATTGTTGTTAGTGTCCGGTTTTGCAAATTCTTTAAACAGTAAAGCTTTACAAAAATAAAGATAACAAGTTCAAGTATAAATAGTTTTCGTCATGGAGTAATTATGAACAAAAAAATAGTCGTATTTTTATTTTTAGCTTTGTCTATATCATGGTCAGTTCTTGCTGCATCACAACCAGAAAAAGATAAAAGTGAGAAAGAAAATGGAGAAGTGCATGTAGAAAATCCCTCTGAACCTCTAGACTCCGGTATTGGCTGGAAACTTATGCGTTCAATAGAAATGGGAAATACAGGAAAATTCGTCAATATGGTTCTCATTGAACAGGATCGGTATACTGACAAAACGATATACAGTGCGGCAATTAGCAAGTTATGCCGAGGACAAGACGAATTCTGTAGAATTCGATTTTGGAGTCAGGAGCGGTTTATTCCAGACAGAATATCAATCACCACTGAGCAATACCAGCAATTAAAAGCTGAGCATCTATTTAACCGGACTGCGGGTATGCATAGATTACAGTGGTCTTGCTCCGTGGACCCCAATAGTGAAGATTGTATTGCCCAGTAACCCATTAAATTAAATATGTAAAGCTCGCTTATCCACTCCTAACGCAGCTTCATGCAGTACTTCTGATAATGAAGGGTGTGCGTGGATGATGCGAGCGATATCTTCACTACTGGCTGAGAACTCCATGGCTACAACGGCTTCAGAAATTAACTCTGAAACATACGGACCAATCATATGAACACCAAGGATACGATCGCTTGTTGCGTCAGCCAATACTTTAACAAACCCCACGGTATCGCCTAGCGCACGCGCTCGTCCATTTGCAATAAAAGGGAATTGACCCACTTTGTAGGAAATATTGGCCGACTTCAATTCCTGTTCGGTCTTACCTACCCATGCGATCTCTGGTGAAGTGTAAATAACCCGTGGGATGGTATTAAAATTAACTTTCTCGGGTTTCCTCGTATTTCCTTTTTCTATTGCCGCAATCATTTCTGCAACTGCAACCCCTTCTTCAGAAGCTTTGTGTGCGAGCATAGGGCCTCTAACAACATCACCGACGGCATATAAATTAGGCAAATCCGTGCAACAGAAATCATCGACCACAATATAACCGCGCTCATCAACCTTAAGATCGAGATCAGTTAGTCCTAACCCTGCCGTATTGGGCACTCGACCAACGGCGACGATCAGTTTATCTACTTCCAATTTTTGTGATTTACCACTGTTATCTGTAAACGTTACAATGACATTATTTTTGTTGGTTTTAATTTCTTTGATCTCAATTCCAGTTTGTATTGACAATCCAGGCTCTTTACTAAATATTTTACGGGCTTCCTTAGCTATTTGCTCATCTGCAGCCATGAGAAACTCAGGCATTGCTTCCAGAATCGTCACTTCTGACCCCAATCTTCGCCAAACACTGCCCATCTCTAAACCAATAACGCCCGCACCAATCACACCGAGACGCTCAGGCCTCTCAGTTAAATCCAAAGCACCTGAATTATCAAGTATGCGCACATTATCAATGGGGGTGGACAATAGTTGACGTGGGGTAGAACCCGTTGCGACAATGACATGCTTTGCGTAGACAGTTTCCAGTTCCTTTTTGTTATCAATCTCAATTTTCCATGTTTCTTCTTGCTTGCCATGCTTAAGTAGCTTTGCCTTTCCATGGATTGAAGTTACTTTGTTCTTTTTGAATAAGGCCGCTATTCCACCCGTGAAAGTGGTAACAATTTTATCTTTGCGCGAGATCATTACAGAAACATCAATTGAAACACCTTCCACCTTGATTCCATGTGCAGGAAATTTGTGCACAGAACGATAAAAATTTTCTGATGACTCAAGTAACGCTTTAGATGGAATACAGCCGACATTAAGACATGTTCCACCAAGACTGGCTTTACCTTTTGTATTCTCCCATTCATCAATACAAACCGTATTAAGTCCAAGCTGTGCACTGCGAATTGCAGCGACATAACCTCCAGGACCAGCACCAATTATTGCCACATCAAATAATTTGAGCATGAAAACCTTATAATAAATAGAAAATTAAAATTTTAATGAGCAGAAGATAACTACTATCAGGTAGATCCGGCCATGTTGACACGGATTATGAGAGGAAATTAATTGGATGAAAGAATGATAGATAATATTACTTTTCTGTCACTGCTCAGATTCTGCCATACCACGATACCGTTCCTCTGCATACAATCGCAAAATAAACTTACCAGCAGGCGTTTGGCGTATAGAACTAATGATTTCCTGTAATTCTTTTGGGAACTGCTCAAATGATGGAATTGGTCCCTGTTCATATTGGTAACCACCATAGCCTGCAGGTAAAACCAAAGGCGCGCCACAGGTTGCAAAAGCCATATCTGCCAGTGTCATACGATCACCAAACAAATACTTTCGACCATCGGCTAACATTTTATCAACATCCAGGAATTTCTTCTGAATAATAACTAATGCCTCATCAGCCGCCGCTTTATCCAGCTTCAGTGATTTCCATAAAAGATTCTTAGGTATGTTATAGCAATGTTCGACAAAAAATCGTTCAAGCCATGGACTGCCTAGACTCAAGGGTCGAACCATGATATCTCTGTGCGGCAGGAGATTTGCATAAGCCCAGGTAACTACTGCGTTACCTAATTCGGCGTTAAAGCTTTGCCAGCTTGTCTCGATATCATTAGCATAAGCACTCGGAATAAGTTTTCTATCCGGATCAGCTAAGTTATCAAAATGATCAATAATTGGCCGCACACCATCAAGTATGAGTTTCTGCCAAATAAACAAAGGAAATTCTTTTCCTCCATTTAGCCAGATGAATAGCAAAAAAAATGGGGTCGCATGCCTTTTCTCGACAAAATTTATGCCATGGTAAAATAAAACCCAGCGACCTAGTTCACAATCAGCACTGGGAGGAAAAGAAATTAATTTTGCTACTTTTTGTTGATTATCCATCTATTAATCCTGGAAACTGGTTTTGAAAAATAACTTCCCTTATTCATACTTAACATGCATTATTTTTACAATGATCTCGCAATCTAAATATCAAATTCAATTCCAAGACTGACTGGGAAAGGTCCTGCACTGTTCATTTCAGAAATTCGACGTAAGCCTTTCTGTTTCAGTACAGACTTAACAATCGCAGGAATCTGTGAAAGATTAATGTATTGGCCGAAACATGTATGCAAACCGTAACCAAAATGCATATAAATATAATCAGGGCGGTCCAAACGAAACTCTGATGGTTTGTCAACTTTCCGCCAATCCATCATGGCAGATTGTGTCGCAGCTAATACTACCGTTCCTTTTGGAATTTTGGTTGTACGCATTGTCCCTTTGGCAACCACGTAGTCTTCTGCGCAGATTCGTTGGATGCCCGCTGCAAAGGGATTCAGGCGTAGACTTTCCTGTACATATTGAACCATTGCGGCATCATCATCAACGCGTGCAGCTTGCTGAGCTTTTACTAATAGTTCCGGGTGATTAAACAGATGATTTAATGTAATAGCAGCAGATTTTGAGGTGGTTGGAATCGCACCTATAATTAAACCGATAAAATTATTACGAATGTCCAAATCTCTCATTCCTGGCATATCCGCGTCTTGTAGTTTTAGGCATCGCTCTAATACATCATCGCACTGAATACGATTCAACTTTCGATCTGCTATTGTTTGATCAAGATAATTACGTGTTTTTTCAGCTGCAACTAACGCTTTCTCCTCAACTTCAGGATTATCCGGATAAAACAAGTACTCGAACATACTGGTCGCTGCATCAGTAAATTCAGCTTCGTTCCAGCCGGGTGTGCCAAAATATCTACCAAGTAAACGAGTGGGGACCACTCGCGTCAACTCCTGAACAACATCCATTTTTCCAGAACTGGCTGCTAGAATGTCCATACAGGTATTATTAACAAATGGGGTGACTATCTCGCTAATATCTTCACGCCGGGCAGCAAGACGCATATTTGAAACATCACGCGTATATTGTTCAGTATCTTGCATGCCCAGGAAAAAATCACTTCCATTGGTAACTTTACTCATTTTTTCAGCATACGGCACTTGAAAAACCCAATCACGATCCAGCACTTCTGTTACATCATCAAATCGAGTAACAAACGCCTTACCTTTAAAAACTACGGTCGGTTTAATCCAGCGAAGAATTGAAAAGATCAGGTCAAGGTGATTGAAAGCCCAGCCAATTAATCCACCATCAGGTTTATTTTCTTTAGTCATCATGTACCTTATCCTAATATTTATAAAGTAAGAAAATTTCCAGTGTATTACGTTGGGTCAATAATTCCACCAGCAATCATTTTTAATGCGGTAATGCTTGGAATAAAAAAATAATCTCCACCACGTGTTTCGACTAGCCGCGGGATGTTGGTCACAAAATGCGGTGGTTTACCTGAACCTGGTTCAACCTGTATCACGACTCTCCCAGGATTCTGGGCGCTCTGATTTCCGAGCAATACATCTCTATCATTACCTTGCTTAAAATCATTGCCAAAATTAATCCATTGTTGCTGGACAAACTCGAATTGTCGCTTGATATCTACATTTATCACCATAAATATAATGCCGTGGTTACCATCATCCTTTGATGCGTCCTTGACAATACCATAGGGTAAACCACGGCGTAATATTCGACGCCGATTGACTAACGCACCAGGGGTATCAAACGCATCCTTAACTCCAAACTCCAGTGAACCACGTGGATTAATACGCCGAGTATGTGCGCTTAGTGGACATTTAGCGCCACTGATATCGTCATTATAATTAAAGTCAGTCAACATCCTTCTTTGTGCCGCAGGATCAGCAGCCGCATATTTTTTATCCCACTCGGTTTTGCTCGCATCATCAGGTGCATTAACAACTGGTGCGCCATTGTCACGCCAGCGACCAGAAAACTTTGCGGCCAGCATTTCCTTACTGCCAGGAAAAGATTCACTTTGCTCATCCAGGAATCGATTAAAGCTGCCTACATTTTCATGTAATTTACGGTAAACCATATAAGTACCGTTATTCGAAAGAAGATCTGGTCGCGGTGCAGTGTTCGGATATTCCATGGCCTCATCAATGTGGCCAAGAATAAATTCACCGGTAGCCAGTGGCTCCCAACCACCAGTGCTGGTTAACTTTCCACGCCCAAGTACACGCGCTTGATTATTAGTTTGTCCTTCAAAAACCGGGTCGCTAATGCCATCGGTATATCCGAAATGTTCTTTTGCTGAAGGTTTTCCATCTTGATCATATAAAACACTGGCATCTTGATAGGGCAGATCTTCCTCACCCTTCTCACCGCGATGACCTGTCAATAAAGTAACACCGCCACCTGACGCTTCAATCTGTTCTACAATCCATTGATATCGTTCTTCTATCGCTTCAATTGATTTACCATTAATCGACATCCAGATGTGCGCTGTTTCCTGCCATATTTTATCCCAATTCTCAGGGTCGCTTGGTCCATCATCTCCTAAAATAGCTTTACGTTTTTTCATACCCATTACAAAATCTTCAGGAAACCCAATCAGGGATGCTGTGGGCAGTTCCAGTGCCTGTAACCCGGAGAAAGTAAACCCTATATTTGTTGTGACTAGTGGTGATGATTTTTTGTCCCACCGTTCGGCAGAGGTGACCTTTGTTGTCATAGCACCAACAAAAGCTCTACCTCTATCCCCATCAGCAATACTTAAGAAAAGATAGCGTGCTTTAAGAAATCCAAAAGAACCATAAGCTTTTACAATATTTCCCTGAATATCCGTTAAGTCTAGATTCTGTGCCATGATTACACCCTCATATATTTGATTACAAAATTTCTTACTATTTATTTCTACGGAGGGTAAGGTTAAGGCGTTGACTGCCCAGGTAACCATGAAGGCTGATCCAAGTTTTCTGGTTGAACTTGTTCAATAAATGTTTTAAATGCCCGTTGTATTTCAGCAGCACTTTTACCTTGATGAACAGCAACAAATTTTGAGAATTCCTGTTTTAAATAAAGTGCTTTTAGTTGTTCCTGCAATGAATCGTCTGTTGAACCATTAAAAAATAGCGCTGCATCAAACTGACACCTTTTGATGTAATCCATGAAGCGGTTGCAATCTGTAACCGCTTCAAATGCAACGCAATGTTCCCATATATGACGAACATCCCGCTGTTGTCCTTTATCATAATAAGCCCATTTTTCCCACATACCGACTAAATATTCGTCTAAATCACCATAAAAATTACTGGAAAAAACAAGATATTTCGATTTCAGATGATCTATACGTGGCAATGCATCTCTACGAGCTGAGTCTGAAAAGATCGAGGTAATTTCAGAGAAATTAAATACCGAATCACTACCCGGTAAAGATTCATAAAAAACATCATCCAATATAAACAATCGGGCCAGATAGGTGTTGGGTACCCTGGCTAAGGGGCTTCTTTCATGAATGGGTAAACGAAGACAACGTTCACGCGTTATGTCTGCATATGATACGCCATTTACAATGCCATTCTTTATAGGGGATAGAACAGTCAGGGCTGTTGCATTACCACTTTTGGTTGCCATAATGATTTCCTTTTAATTCGTCTCATCTAATTAATAATTCTGCGCATGTGACTTCAGGTAACGTTGTTTAACAGCATCCGCCGCCAGACTCACAATTGGAGTGGGACTCATCTCACCAAAATCATGCTGTAGTTGATTAAGCAACTTATAGTAATCTACAAGAAATTCCTCAGGCACTTTATTACTAGACACTGCGTTAAAATCAATAAGCGCTTTCTTAACATTTTTAGCAGATTTCACATCATTCGAAGCTGCCATAGGATATGCATTGTAGTAATGCGATGTATCAATTTGGTTGTGTTGTATATAGTTATGAAATGGTGTTAATGGCACTGATTTTGGATACCTGACATTCATCTTCCAAAAGAGATCCAATCCAGAAGGTATTGCAAATGTAAACGAATCCACATACTGATCCCAACTCCCATTAAAGTTACTAAAAAATAACATATATGAGTAATTAAGATTTTCTTTTGGCTGACTTGAATCAAGGTGTGGAAATGCATCGCGTGGAATAATGACCCAGCGTGCATAATGAATTAAAGAAAGGGTAATGAGTCCCTTAAGTGTAGAGGGTTTATTCAGTGCAATTTTAAATATAAGACGATTAACCCAAACCTTATACCAAGGTATGGGCGTAATAACATTCATGGCATAGGCTTTACCAGCTATATTTGACATAAAATATTCCTTGACAGAGTTAGTTTGCTATAATTGCACTATGATTTATCGTTATTTCGATCATGTAGTTACTTGGTAATTTATTTAACGTTTTGTATTTTATCCAATTAAAAGACACAAGTATTCTTGACTAGAACGCAAACATCTGTCAATACCTGAAATGGGTCAATTAACAATTAATAGTTTGAATGTTTAAAAGTCGGCGTCCGCTAGTTTCTATTTAAGTCTATTGAAATTACATCTTCAATGTTAATCCAGATAATGAAAAAATTGATCCATTCTTTTGAATTATCGGTATTGTTTTATATCCAACCTCGTTCATAATATTACTTATCTGATCGATGCGCAATGATGAAAACTGAATTTTGCAGGGCAATCGGGCTTAAAGATACTGTCAATGCTAAATAGAAATGTCTCCTCGCCTGCAAAGTAGAAATGTCCCTTCCTCTCTTTAATTATCTGGATTGGATAACAGTTTTGCTATCGGTGGCGGGCTTGCCGATAAGCATTGTTTTCCAAGGGTGACGAGCCGCTGGTTTGTGCCCCTTGCTATTTGATGTGGTTACACTAAATCGGACACATTCCTTAAAATAACTGAAAGAAGGAGTGTATCTAAATGAACCAAGAAAAACCCAAAGTCTATACAGCTGAATTTAGGGAGTCATCGGTAAAGTTGGCCACTGAATCGGATAAACCGGTAGCCGAAACTGCCGGGGATATTGGTGTGAATGAAAACATCTTGCATACTTGGATCAGTAAATACAGTCGACCGGTTGATAACATAAAGGCAGTGCGCACTGACGAACATTTCTATGAAGGGAACCTCTAAAAATCCATATTTGCGAGCAGCCGCTTTGCGGCTTGCCTGCTTACCCCGTTTCGTTACAATACTTCGTTGCTCACAAAAAATATTTCCTTACCTATCCATCATATGCTGCGTCAATATTTTTTATTCGCGCCTGGTCTTGTTTAGAACTCTGAATTTTTAGCGGTGCCACTTAGATTTCAGTTATGAAGATACAATCAGATTTACCCGATATTTCAGCCATACGCGCATCGGCTTCTGCAGCTTGTGCTATGCTGAAAGTGCTGGCAAACGAAGACAGATTGCTTATTTTATGTCAGCTTAGTCAAGGCGCGAAAAATGTGGGTGAATTACAGGAACTGCTGAATATTCACCAGCCCACACTTTCTCAACAACTGACGGTGCTTCGTGAAGAAAAACTGGTTGAAACGCAACGTATGGGGAAATATATCTATTACAGTATGGCAAGTCCAGAAGCTACTAAGATTATGGAGACTTTATTTAAGCTTTATTGTGATGGTCACGAGTAAATCCGGTAAATTTCACTATCAGCAGTAATGCGATGTATTTTTAAAAAGATTCATCTAAATAGAGACTGAGTGAAGGGTTGAAATAACGAATCAATACAGGAGAGGATGATGCGCATCGTGATGACCCAGCTTGATGAGAAACTTTCGGTTACCGGCCAGATCAGTATTGACGACATCCATGAAATTGCTGAGTCTGGCTTCAAGTCTATTATTTGTAACCGTCCGAATGACGAGGGCGGAGGAGATCAACCGTCCAGCGAGGAACTGGAAGCGGCGGCAAAATCGATGGGCATTACTTTTACTTATTTGCCGGTGGCGATTGGTGCGATTTCGACTGAGCATGGCGCGGCATTCAAAAAACTCATCAACGAATTGCCGGGGCCGATTCTTGCTTTTTGCGGTTCTGGTAAACGGGCGGCAGCCCTGTATGATCTGGCAAAACAGGATGTGGTTGCGAAACATGAAACGATTAATCAACAAACACCGGTTATTGACGCGTGTAATTGGAGTAATGCTTTTGACGTGGTCGTAATTGGCGGTGGCTCAGCGGGCATTGGTGTGACGGCCAGTCTATTGAAACGGAGGCCAGCCCTGCGGATTGCCCTTATCGAACCGAGCGACAAGCATTATTATCAAGCAGCCTGGACGCTTGTGGGTGGCGGTGCCTATGACATAGCCGAAACTGTAAGGCATATGTCTGAGGTTATGCCCCAGCAGGCGGAATGGATTCAGGCCGCAGCCTCCGGTTTTGATCCAGACAATCATCTGGTTCGTCTGGCTGATGGGCGTACCATGGGTTACCAGCAGTTAATCGTTTGTCCTGGTATTCGTCTGGCATGGGAAAAAATTGAGGGACTGGAAGAAACGCTGGGTAAGAATGGGGTGACCTCAAACTATCACTATGATTTAGCGCCCTATACCTGGTCTCTGGTTAAAAATCTCAAGGCAGGCAAGGCAATCTTCACCCAGCCGCCGATGCCGATTAAATGTGCGGGAGCGCCCCAGAAGGCCATGTATCTTGCAGGTGATTACTGGTTACGTTCCCATTGCTTAGAGCAGATCGAGGTTGAGTTCGATACCGCTGCTGCGGTGCTGTTCGGTGTTGCTGATTTTGTGCCGCCCCTGATGAAATATGTGAAACGGTATGGCGCGAGACTGATATTTAATTCCAATTTGGTTAAGGTCGATGGCGCGGGCAGGATTGCCTATTTCGATGTTAAAGATGAGGCGGGAAATATTACCTGTGTAGCCAGGAATTTTGATATGTTGCATGTTACGCCGCCTCAAATGGCACCCGATTTTATTCGGAATAGCCCTTTTGCAGACGAGAATGGCTTTTGTAAGGTAAATGAAAAGACACTCCAGCACCCAGTTTATCCGAACGTCTTTTCACTGGGTGATGCGTGTTCTTCTCCCAACGCAAAAACGGCCGCTGCCGTTAGAAAACAAATTGTTGTCGTCGCCGAGAATCTACTGGCGGCAAAAGAAGACCGGGAAATGACAACCACCTATGATGGCTATGGCGCATGTCCACTGACTGTCGAGAACGGTAAGGTCATACTTGCCGAGTTCGGATTTGGTGGTAAATTATTACCCACTTTTCCGCTTGATCCCACCGTGCCAAGAGCAACTGCCTGGTTTCTCAAGGCCAAATTTTTCCCGTGGCTTTACTGGAATGGGATGTTAAAGGGTCGTGAATGGCTTGCCCGACCTGTCAAATTAAAGTAAGTCTATGGAAATCCAGATAATCAGTATTCTTCTAGGCTCATTTGCAGGGGCCGTCCTTGCGCTGACAGGCGCAGGGGGTGCCATTATTGCCGTGCCACTGCTTATTTTTGGTTTGCATCTATCTATGGCGGAAGCCGCGCCCATTGCCTTGCTGGCTGTCTGCCTATCGGCGGCGAGCGGCGCATTATTTGCATTCATGCATGGTAAAGTGAGATATCGTGCAGCTGGCTTTATTGCAGTCACGGGTGCCGTCGCTGCACCATTTGGGATATGGCTGGCACAGAAAGTACCCAATGCACCGCTGACGCTGTTATTTGCCGCGATCTTGATGTATGTCGCGTGGGATATGTTTCGTCATAGTACGCGTAATGAAAAGGCCGCCATGGCTTCAGGATCCAGGCCTTTTGTGGCACCTTGCCTGCTGGAGGCGCCGGGGGGTCGCTTGGTGTGGACCTGGCCCTGCGTCAGGGTGTTGGCGCTGTCGGGTTTTTCAGCCGGTTTCCTGTCAGGTTTGCTGGGGGTGGGGGGCGGCTTTGTTATCGTACCTGCTCTCAAGAAAGTAACCAATCTTCAGATGCAATCTATTGTTGCAACATCTCTGGCGGTGGTTGCGCTTATTTCGGCAACGGGTGTTGCTTTTGCTGTGTTAATCGGCGGATTGAACGGATCAATTGCACTTCCCTTTACTGGCGGAGCAATGGCGGGAATGCTGCTTGGGCGTTTATTTGCTAATCGTTTTGCGGGTCCAAAGCTACAGCAATATTTCGCTGTATTGGCGCTTTGTGTATCGATTGGCATGGTTGCCAAAGTGGTGACGGTTTTTATTGCGCTGCAGAATTAACGATTCGTAATCGCCTTTGATCGTTCTTGATGAAGTTTTATTTCTGCAGTGCAGCTTTAACTTTTTGTTCCATTTCCAGTCCCATGCCAGCCGTGCGACCTTCCTCCAAAGCAATCTCGGGCGCGACGCCTTTGCTGATACGGTAGGTTGCCCATAGGGCACCCGCGCGGTTACCTGAGCCACAATGGACTAATACGGGTGTTTGGGTAGCTTCAATTGTTTTGGTAAAGGCGGTTAGTTGATCGTCATTAATGCCAGTACCGGTCACCGGTATATTGACATAACGCATACCTGTAGCTTCCACTGCCAGTTTCTCCTCATGGGTTCCTTCTGCTTCGGTACGTAAATCGATAATGGTTTTAAAACCGTGTACCGCCAATACTTTTATGCCTTCTTCACCGATGATGCCTGAAGTGGCGATCTGTGATGTGGCGCGGTTGTAATTTTTTACAGCAGGGGCCTGACTGCCAAAAGGCATTTGATTACTGGCGAAAGCGGTACCTGCCAGGAACAGGCCCAGTAATATCGTGATAGAAATGGAAATTTTCATATAAAGCCGCTCCAACTGAATTAAGTACTGAGTATTAATTGTAACCTGAGTGATAAAGCAGTCAGTATATTTCATCTGTAGCAGTGCTAACAATTAAATTCCGGGCACCTCTTTCAAGAAACAGTTATAAGTTACTGATTATAAGAAAAAAGAAAAAAGATCCATTTTGCTAACTTCATCATGTTTCTTCCTGACGCCTTGCGGTCGAAGGCCGATTACTACGCTAAAAATCCATATTTGCGAGCAGCCGCTTTGCGGCTTGCCTGCTTACCCCGTTTCGTCACCATACTTCGTTGCTCACAAAAAATGTTTCCTTACCTATCCATCAT
>JAUXRH010000007.1 GCA_030682075.1 Nitrosomonas sp. | reverse complement strand
CATCATAACACGGCTTTTTTTGACGTCCCGTAAGCAGGCTGGCGAGGCTAAAATGGGATCGGCCAGACAAAATGACTAAATTATACTGGAAGCGGCTTATTCCAGAATCCAATGTGCATAGTGCATGGATTTTTCAGCGTGGAAAGGAATCGAATTTTTCTTGCCCAAAAACCTGTCAAGTGTTTTTTGGATTATTCTTGAAGGGGGTGAGTAGTTACTCAAATTGTTTTATTTCTTAGAAAAGCAGAACACCTAATGCCCCAAAAAACCGGTTTTATACCCCAACAAGAATCTTGGATCAAAGCCCTAACTCCCCCCAGATCGCATCGATCCGCCGCTTAACAGCCAAATCCATCCCCATCGGCGTCCCCCACTCACGGCTCGTCTCACCCGACCATTTATTCGTCGCATCCAACCCCATCTTCCCACCCAGTCCCGATATCGGGCTAGCAAAATCCAGATAATCAATCGGCGTATTTTCAACAAGTAACGTATCGCGTACCGGATCAACGCGGGTGGTAATGGCCCAAATCACTTCCTTCCAGTCCCGTATGTTCACGTCATCATCGGTAACAATAATAAACTTGGTGTACATAAACTGGCGCAAAAAACTCCATATACCAAACATAATCCGCTTGCTATGACCGGCGTACTGTTTCTTTATACTTACTACGGCCATACGATAGGAGCAGCCTTCAGGAGGCAGGTAAAAGTCGGTGATTTCCGGGAATTGCTTTTGTAGTAATGGCACGAACACTTCATTCAGCGCCACGCCAAGAATTGCGGGCTCATCGGGTGGCTTACCCGTGTAAGTGGAATGATAAATCGGGTTGCGGCGCATAGTGATACGCTTAATGGTAAATACCGGGAAGGTCTCTTGTTCATTGTAGTAACCCGTATGATCGCCATACGGGCCTTCCAACGCGGTTTCATCGGGATAGATTGCCCCTTCCAGAATAATCTCAGCACTGGCAGGGACTTGCAAGTCATTACCGATGCATTTAATCACTTCGGTTTTGGAACCTCGCAACAATCCCGCAAACTGATACTCGCTTAATGTATCGGGCACGGGCGTCACGGCACCCAAAATTGTGGCGGGATCTGCGCCCAGCGCAACAGCCAGTGGATAGGGCTTACCTGGATTAGTCAGGGTAAACTCACGAAAATCCAATGCGCCGCCCCGATGTGCCAGCCAGCGCATAATAACTTTATTGGGGCCAATAACTTGTTGCCGGTAAATACCTAAATTTTGTCGAGCCTTGTTAGGGCCTTTGGTCACAGTCAAACCCCAGGTTATCAATGGTGCAATATCACCCGGCCAGCAGGTTTGAACAGGTATTCTACTCAGGTCAACATCCTTGTCTTCCCACACAATCTCCTGACAAGGTGCGCTGTTCAATACCTTCGGTGCCATATTCAATACTTGCTTCAATACCGGCAATTTATCCCAAGCATCTTTCAAGCCTTTGGGTGGATCCGGTTCTTTTAAATAAGCCAGCAACTTACCCACTTCGCGTAATGCTTCTACGGATTCTTGCCCCATGCCCAAGGCGACCCGTTTGGGTGTACCAAATAAATTTGCCAGCACGGGAATGGAATGTCCTCTCGGGTTCTCAAATAAAATGGCCGGCCCTTGAGCTTTCAATACCCGATCACAGATTTCGGTCATTTCAAGAATGGGATCTATTTCTGTGGTGATACGTTTGAGTTCACCCTGTTTTTCTAATTGCGCCATGAAGTCCCGAAGGTCTTTATATTTCATTTATAAACCTGACCATAAGATAGAATCGAGGGCAATGCCGACAAATATAACGGCCCCGACCCGATTATTACCCAAAAATGCTCGAAAACAGTCGGCCGGATCCCGATTACGAATGAGGCAATATTGGTGAATGATAAGACCTGATGCAACCGCCAATCCCGCGTAATAAGAAAAACTCATTTGTTGCAGTAACCCGATGCTGACCATAATTGTTATAAAGATCAGGTGGCATAGCATGACACCCATGACATCAAAGCGTCCAAAAGTAATAGCAGATGTCCTAATACCAATCTTTAGGTCATCGGTTTTGTCAACCATCGCATACACCGTATCGTAAGCAATCACCCAGAAAAACGTCGCAATCATTAATATCCAGACAATAAACGGCAATGCATTGGTCTGTGCGGCAAATGCCATTGGTATACCAAAGCTAAATGCAATGCCGAGATAAGCTTGTGGCATGGCAAAAAAACGTTTGGTGAATGGATAGGTTCCGGCAAGAAACAGTGCAAAAAATGAGAGTATTATCGTCAGATTATTTAATGGCAAAATGAGCAGGAATGCGCAAAAACTCAAGCCCGCTGCCAACAACAAGGCTTCTTTAGAGCTGACCCTACCCGATGCCATCGGTCGATTTTTTGTACGTGCGACATGGGGATCAATTTTTCGATCAGCATAATCATTAATGACACAACCGGCTGATCGCATCAATATCGTACCTATAATGAATATGCCAAGAATCAGCATATCAGGCAGACCCTTCGCTGCAAACCACAAGCCCCATAGCATCGGCCAGAGAAGCAATAAAATACCAATGGGCTTATCCAACCGCATCAGTTTTGCATAATTGTTCAAGCGATTTGTTAATGTCAAGTTTTTAAATCCAGAATGGCTGGCAAAAACACTTCGGTTACTAAAATAGACTGGCCATGCAAAGTAAATAATGAACGTCGCGCCCATAGATAGGATGGCAACTTTTGTAATTTATGGCAGGCACGATCATAGAGTATGTGGCCGGTACTTAGTTGACTAAACTCGAGCGGAGTACGCTTTATCTTTGGGTTAGTAAACAATACCGTTCCCAGAGATTTGTTCCCCAATCCACTTAAACCTCGCCAAGCCCCACGGAGATCTTTGCGAGCAACAACAGAGTGCGCAAACACCACGGGTTTGTTTCCACAGTAGAGATAAACTTCTCTGACCATTGCCAATTCACCGTGACGTATATTCATCACCACACGCTCATCGCTATGTACCGTTGCTAACGACTGAAAAACTGGCTGTACACGAAAACTTTCACACTGTGATTGAATACGACGCGTCAATGAGCCACGGAACTGAAGCCAGCTACGATCAGCAAACGAAGTAGAAATCAACGTTGGATACCATGCCGATTGCTGGGCAGAAATCATAGTGGCAAAAATGCAAAAGGGTGGATTATAAAGCAGGCTGACTAAGAACCGATGCCTACATGATTAAAATTACTTAAATAGTGTCTACAGCAAACAACGTTTTTAACTCTGCCATGGTTACATGTGTGAAGCAGAATGGTCAAAATTGTTCATAAATTATACACGGAGATATTCATTCTTTTTCCCCAACCAGCGTTGAAGATGACGCTGCGCGGATTCAGGATATTCAGACAAAATTTCTTCCGCTACATTTTTAGCCGCATCGAGCAACTCGCCATCGTTTTCAACATCCGCAAAACGCAACATCGGCACCCCACTTTGACGCGCACCTAGAAACTCACCTGGGCCACGCAATTTTAAATCTTGCCGGGCAATTTCAAAGCCATCATTATATTTAAAGATTATTTTAAGTCGCGTTCGAGCAATCGCGGATAATGGCATTTGATACATCAGAATGCACACACTGGCATCCGACCCACGCCCAATGCGACCACGTAATTGATGCAGTTGCGACAACCCCATCCGTTCAGCATGTTCGATAACCATCAGCGACGCATTGGGCACATCTACACCGACTTCAATCACTGTAGTTGCAACCAGTAAATGGATTTCCCCTTGTTTAAACGACATCATCACTGCTGATTTTTCCTGGGCATGAAGTCGGCCATGGATCAATCCGATTTTTAGATCGGGGAGAAGTTCACTCAGCGTGTCAAACGTTTCCTCAACGGTTTTGAGCTGTAAAGTTTCAGATTCTTCAATAAGCGGGCATACCCAGTAAGCTTGTTTCCCTGTGCAACAAGCATCTCTTATACGCAGGATTATTTCAGAGCGGCGGCGCTCGGCAATTAATTTAGTAATAACCGGGGTTCTTCCGGGAGGTAACTCATCGATCACGGAGATATCCAGGTCCGCGTAATAACTCATTGAGAGCGTGCGTGGTATCGGTGTTGCGCTCATCATTAACTGGTGTGGTACAAAACCGGATTTATTGCCCTTTAAGCATAATGCCAAACGCTGATGTACACCAAAACGGTGCTGTTCATCTATGATGGACAGACCTAATTGTTCAAACACTACCTGATCCTGAAATAAGGCATGCGTACCAACAGCAAGCATGGCTTTACCCGTTGCAATCTCAGCCAGCGCCGTTTCTCTTTGTTTCTTTTTCTGACTACCCGATAGCCAAACAACTGTAATACCTATAGGTTCAAGCCAACCGGATAATTTTTGATAATGTTGCTCCGCAAGAATTTCCGTAGGTGCCATTATGGCAACTTGGTGTCCATTTTCGATCGCCTGCAATGCCGCCAATGCAGCGACAATCGTTTTGCCACTACCCACATCACCTTGCAATAAACGTTGCATGGGATGATGTGATGCAAGATCATGACTTACTTCAGCCAGTGTTTTTCTCTGCGCGTTGGTTAGTTCGAATTTAAGCAAGGCCAATAACGCCGTGGTCAATTTACTTTTTGCAGGAAGCGCAGGTGCGCGATGGCTACGACGCAGCCGATAATGCAAACGCATCGATAACTGTTGAGCAAGTAACTCATCAAATTTAATCCGATGCCAGGCAGGGTGCGTTCGTGCTTGCAATAACCCAGCCGATGCATCAGGTGGTGGCTGATGTAGCAACATCACACTTTCTTTAAAACCGGCCAGTTGATATCGCTTTAAAACAGAATCAGGCAAAGTTTCTGCAAACAATTCTTTATTCTCGTTACGGTTCAATACCTGCCCAATCAATTTCCTCAGCATTATCTGTGATAATCCTGCGGTCGTCGGGTAAACGGGTGTCAGCACATTAGCAAGTGGCTCGCCCATACGCACGATACGGTATTTTGGATGCACCATTTCAGTTCCGAAGAACCCGGCACGTGCCTCTCCCAATATCCGCACTCGTTTATCAACAGCGAGTCCTTTTACCAGGCTTCCGTAAAAGTTAAGAAATCGGATATGGAGTGTGCCACTCCCATCGTTTACTTGACATACCAATTGTCGGCGTGGACGCGACAAAACTTCGCTATGCGTGATGATACCTTCAATTTGAGCAGTCTTACCTTCAGGCACATCATGAATCGGATAAATATGTGTCTCGTCCTCATAGCGGAGTGGCAGATTTAATACCAAATCAAAATCATTAGTAATGTCCAGGCGAAACAGTTTCTCCTGAACTGATTGGCTAACCAGAACAGTATTGAAAGCAGATTCCAAATTATTATTTTTTATTCCCGACACTACTTTTGTATAACCATTACTGCGTCCATTTCAACCTGAGCACCCCGTGGAAGAGTATTTACGCCAACCGCCGCTCGTGCAGGATAGGGTTGACTAAAGTAGCTCGCCATTATTTCATTTACCTTGGCAAAATTATCCATATCAATTAGATAAATATTCAACTTAACAATATCATTAAGACTACCACCACTGGCTGTCGCGACTGCTGTCAAATTCAAAAAAACCTGTTGAATTTCTGCCTCAGTACCATTAACCATTTGCATAGTTACTGCATCTAATCCAATTTGCCCAGAAAGGTAAACGGTATCTCCAGAACTAACACGAACAGCTTGTGAGTAGGTACCGATCGCCTTTGGTGCTTCATTCGTTTGGATTATCTGTTTATTCATTTTGTCTCCTAAAATATTGAAAGTTATATTGTGTTTTAGATTTGTCGCGGTATATCTATAAAAAATATATGTATTCTTCTATAGGGAACCTCTAAAAATCCAATTTCCGTCGCAATACGGCGTTCCTCATAAAAAATTTTCTCTTACATATCAACCATATGCTGCGCTCAATTTTTTTTCTCGCGCCTTGTCTTGCCTAGGAACTTGAATTTTTAGAGATGCCCTACATATAATATATTTGATCCAATAAAAGTATCCGTTACGTTATGATGAAGGGAATACTCACCCATTCGTTCATTTCAAACCAAGGATCTGCTGCAGAATTCTCGATATATTCTGACCAAATCATTTTGACACAAAAACTCTCAACAAATACATCCAGTCAATGCAAAAACTGATTATTCAAGGTGGCAAACCGCTGCGTGGTGAAATAAGTATCTCTGGTGCCAAAAATGCAGCACTTCCTGTCCTTTGTGCAGCCCTGCTCACCGCTGATACGCTCAAGATTAAAAACCTTCCCTATCTCAAAGATGTAACAACAATGCTAACGTTACTTGAGGAAATGGGAACAAATGTATTCACAAACTGCCGTTCTGAAATTGATCTGACAGCTACAAATCTTTCTAATCTGGTTGCACCCTATGAAATGGTTAAAACCATGCGTGCGGCTATTCTAGTGCTTGGTCCAATGCTCGCACGTGCAGGCGAAGCCAATATTTCGCTGCCTGGTGGCTGTGCAATCGGCCTTAGACCTGTCGATCAACATATCAAAGGCCTCCAAGCCATGGGCGCTGAAATCAAAATAGAGCATGGTTATATCCATGCCGTGGCAAGAAAACTTAAGGGTACCCGTATTGTGATGGATATGATTACCGTTACCGGCACTGAGAATCTAATGATGGCCGCAACCCTGGCTACGGGAACTACAATCCTTGAGAATGCTGCACGGGAACCTGAAGTAATTGATCTTGCCAACTGCCTGATTGCAATGGGCGCAAAAATTCATGGCGCCGGCAATGACATCATTACAATCGAGGGCGTCGAATCACTTCATGGCGCGACACATAGTGTCATGCCGGATCGTATTGAGACCGGCACCTTTCTGGTTGCAGCTGCTGCCAGCCGTGGAGAAGTTCATTTAAAAGGAACACGCACCAATTCACTTGACGCCGTTCTTGATAAACTAAGTGAAGCAGGTGCGGTGATTGAGTCAGGAGAAAATTGGATTAATTTAAAAATGAATTCAATACCAAAATCAGTTAATTTACGCACGGCACCCTACCCTGGATTCCCAACTGACATGCAAGCACAGTTTATGTCCATAAATTGTGTGGCGAATGGCATAGCAATTATTACCGAAACAATTTTTGAAAATCGCTTGATGCACGTACAGGAATTAAAGCGTATGAACGCAAATATCGAGGTTGAAGGTAACACGGCTATCGTACGCGGCGTTCCTCAACTTGATGGAGCTAATGTAATGGCTACTGACCTGAGAGCATCTGCCAGCCTGGTAATAGCCGGATTAATCGCCCAGGGAGAAACCATTATTGACCGTATTTATCACCTTGATCGTGGTTATGAATGCATTGAAGAAAAATTATCACAATTAGGTGCACAAATTAAACGTATCAACTAAAAGAAAAGACCCACGAAAACTCGTGGGCCTTTTCTCATAAAATTTGAACACTTTAGTTTAATGCAGGTGGGCTGTAAGTCACCACGACAGTAGCCATCCGGTTATTCAATCCCATTACAGGGATCACCAGTAGTTTTTTACCATCAACATTTGATTCAACAGTAATCTTCTTTTTATTTAAAATTTCCACAGGAAACAGATCTTTACCTTTTGCATCTTCGTGCCGCTTGTCAGTTGAGACTAGTAATTGCCCATCAGCGCTAACCAATACAACTATTTCGGTATCTCTTAATTTAACTAGCTCATTAAAATACTGACTGATCTGGTCGAGATTATTACGAAGAAGTTCTCCGCGCACTGCCCAAGATAAAACCTGGCCAAAACGCTCTTCTTCCTTAATATATTGCCTATCAGCGTACACGCGAGCTTCCTGAGCAATTGATATCCGTGCGTTCTCAAGTTTCCTGACCATATCGGACTCAACTTGACCCACAGCAATTTGCTTCCAAGCAAAAATAACTATTATCAATGCCAAACACACTAAGCCATACCAAGCGGGTACCTGCATATTTGGAAATCTGGCGAGCAGTTCGAACTTACTGCTCAATATGGAATACAGTGTTGCGGCCTTTGACTGTCTTGTGTCGTTGGCTTCATTATCATTTTGCTTGTACTTATCCGTCATTGATGGCTCCTTATATGTAGCAGGGGTAAATGTCCTAATTATCCACTAAACCGAATGTTAGGGAAAGAAGAGATCATTAAAATTTAGTTTACTTTGATTATTTTTCGACTAAAAATAAACTATAAAGGATCGCTTATTATTCTGCCATGAAGTTACTGATTAAACCCAAACCATATGGACTATTAGGCTGAAGTTTTTCTAAAAAAGGTACCATGGCGCAGATTCTGAGCAATAGTCATTTTTTTACTGGGCACCTCTAAAAATCCATATTTGCGAGCAGCCGCTTTGCGGCTTGCCTGCTTACCCCGTTTCGTCACAATACTTCGTTGCTCACAAAAAATATTTCCTTACCTATCCATCATATGCTGCGTCAATATTTTTTATTCGC
>JAUXRH010000004.1 GCA_030682075.1 Nitrosomonas sp. | reverse complement strand
AGGAGTCGTTCATAAATAACTGTAACACTTGAATCACATCTGGCGGGCACACTGCGGCGTTGTTCGTCGTCGCCATAGCTCGCTATGACTCCTCCTCTCGCCTTGCATTGCATCCAGCCAGACGCGCTCAATTATCACACTTATTCCTTCACGACTCCTAAGGAGCAGACATGCGTTACTGGTTAATGAAATCCGAACCTTATGAAATGAGCATTGACGATCTCGCCGCGATGCCCGATCAAACGGTCGCCTGGTACGGCATACGTAACTATCAGGCCCGTAATTTCATGCGTAACCAGATGCGTATGGGCGATTCCATTTTCTTCTATCACTCATGCTGCGCTCAGCCGGGCATTACCGGAATTGCCGCAGTCTCCAGGCTTGCTTACCCGGATGCAACCCAATTTGATCCGGGTAGCAAATACTATGATCCGAAGGCAACCCTGGACAACCCACGGTGGTTTAATGTCGAAGTAACCCTCGTCAAAAGAACCCGTCTGGTGACAATTAAAGAATTACGCAAATATCCAGAACTCAATAATATGCGCGTTTTGCAAACAGGGAATCGTTTGTCTATTACACCCGTTGATCCCGCCGAATGGAATTTTATTTTGGGGATTCTGGCATGATGACTTGCAGCCAAGGTACTATTGCGCATTTACGTTGCTTACTTTCAGTAGCAATAAATGAACACCAGGAGTCTGTCGGACTTAAGGTTGATCACCCGTTTTTAAATACTGGATTCCCGCCTGCGCGGGAATGACGAAATATTAGAGGCGCCTAGATATGGAATGGTGGCTGGTTTATCTACTACTGGGTGCAATTGTGGGTTTTTTCGCCGGTCTGTTGGGGATCGGCGGTGGCTTAGTGATTGTCCCGGTTTTGACTTTTATTTTTACCGCACAGGATTTCCCGCCTGATCGTATCCTGCACCTTGCCCTTGGTACCACCATGGCAACCATCATTTTTACCTCGGCTTCCAGCTTGCGCACGCATCATGCGCATGGTGCAGTCAATTGGGAGGTTGTAAAAACGATTACGCCAGGGATTATTATTGGAACTTTGGGCGGCGCAACGCTGGCAGGGACGCTCACCAGCCAGCTACTGAGCCTCCTGTTTGTTATTTTTATTTTTTATGCCGCCACCCAAATGCTGTTGAAACTTAGCCCCAAGCCCAGCCGTCAGCTTCCCGGTAAGATGGGCATGTTTGCGGCGGGGGGGGTGATCGGGACACTATCCAGCCTGGTGGCCATCGGCGGTGGATTGCTGTCAATACCGTTTCTTACGCTTTGCAATGTCAAACTTCATCATGCCATCGGTACTGCTGCCGCCATTGGTTTTCCAATTGCCGTCGCTGGAACGGTTGGTTATATTATAAATGGAGTGATGCAAGCAGAACCATTGCCCGATTACAGCTTGGGCTACGTCTATTTGCCGGCATTAGGGTGGCTCGTATTGGCCAGTATGCTAACGGCCCCGCCAGGGGCGAGAATGACCCATGCGACACAGACGGCAACCCTGCGAAAGATTTTTGTGGCGCTGCTCTATTGCCTGGCTTTCAAGATGTTGTATGGGCTTTTCTAACTTGGACATCAGGTTAATAACCGGAGTGCTTCCTGGTATTTTGCTATTGTCTGCTCCAGAATCTCGGCAGGTAATGCCGGTGCGGGTGCTTTCTTGTTCCAGTCCTGTTTTTCCAACCAATTGCGTACAAACTGTTTGTCGTAACTGGGCGGGCTTTCCCCTGCCACATATTGATACGCTGGCCAGAAGCGTGAGGAATCCGGTGTCAGCGCCTCATCTATCAGATACAGCGTACCGGCATTATCCAGCCCGAACTCGAATTTTGTGTCGGCAATAATAATGCCTTTCTGTAGGGCGAAGTCGGCAGCTTCCGAATAAAGCCTGATGGCACTGTCACGCACTTTCTCGGCTAACGCTTTACCCAGCAGTTCCTCAACTTTTGCAATCGAAATATTTTCATCATGCGCCCCTGCTTCGGCCTTGGTTGAGGGGGTAAAAAGGGCACCCCCCGGTAACTTGGCCGCTTCCTGCAGGCCAACCGGGAGTGCAATGCCGCAAATGGCGCCGGTTTTCTGGTAATCCTTCCAGCCAGAACCCGCCACATAACCGCGTACAATGGCTTCTACTGGCAACGGTTGCAGTCGTTTTACGACAAAAGCACGACCTGTGACTTGTTCACGTTCTATTGGCGATACCACCGATTCCGGTGGAATACCCGTCAGATGATTGGGAATAATGTGATCCAGCTTGCCAAACCAGAAATTTGAAATTGCGGTTAGTACTTTACCTTTCCCAGGAACCGCCGTTGGCAGGATGACATCAAATGCAGATAACCGATCCGTTTGAATGATTAACAAATGATCGTCATCAACCGCATAAATATCACGTACTTTCCCACGGTGCAAAAAAGGTAAACTCTTGAGGCTTGTTTCAAACAAGGCGGATTTATCAGTCATGAGGTTAATTTGTATTTTCACTTAATAATTGTTTGATACGCAACGCTTGTTGCAATGCCGCTTCAGCCGTTGTATCCAGCACGGTATAATGACCCATTTTCCGGCCAGGCCGCGCCTCCCGTTTACCGTACAGATGCAATTTGGTATTCGTGTGTTGCAGCACTTGTTTCCAGTCGGGTTCTTTCTGTTGCCACAAATCGCCCAGCAAGTTCACCATGACTGCGGCACTCAACAGTTTTGTACTCCCCAGGGGTAATCCACAGAGTGTTCGCACCTGTTGTTCAAACTGGGAGGTCATGCAGGCATCAATCGTATAGTGCCCGCTGTTATGCGTTCGCGGTGCGATCTCATTAATAAGTAGCCGACCATCTGCCAGAATAAAAAATTCCACGCATAATATTCCCCGATAATCGAGTTTTTCAGCGACACGAATGGTCGCTTCACTGGCTTGTTGAATAATTTCCCGAGGTACGCTGGCAGGGACTATACTGACGTCGAGAATACCCTGAACATGCCGATTCTCCGCCACTGGAAAAACACTTAGCTCATCATCAAAGCCGCGCGCCACAATCACGGATATTTCACTTCTTAATGGCAACAACTGCTCAAACACGCAGCTTTCTCCCTTCATACTGGAGAATGCGGCATCCAATTCCGCTTTATTACTCACCCGCACTTGACCCTTTCCATCATAGCCAAAGCGACTTACTTTAAGTATCCCCGGAAATAATTCAGGATGTGTGTCTGGCGATACCGCATTACCACTCTGAATCACGGCAAACGCCGCAACCGGAAACCCATTTGTCACCAGGAACTGTTTTTCCATAATTCTATTTTGAGCAATCGCCACACTATCAGCATCCGGGCTTACGATGCAATATTCCGCCAGAAAACTCAGTGAATCTGCTGGAATATTTTCAAATTCCGTGGTGACACCTGCACACGTAGTGCCGAGTTCACGCAGTGCCGTCTTATCTGAAAAATCAGCGCATAAAAAGCGATCCGCCACATGCCCGGCCGGGCTATCCCTTGATGGGTCCAGTACAGTGACTTGATAACCCATGCTTTGAGCCGCCATGATAAACATGCGCCCAAGTTGGCCGCCACCAAGGAGACCCAGCATCGCCCCTGGCATAATACTCATTATTCTGGCAACGTCATTGCAATAACCCTCTCTTCCTGATTTTTGCGAAATACGGCCAGCTGTTTAGCTAACGGGTCATTCGCAACCGCTAAAATTGCAACAGCAAATAAACCTGCATTAGCTGCGCCTGCTTCCCCTATTGCAAAAGTCGCAACGGGAACTCCCTTAGGCATTTGTACGATGGAAAGCAGCGAATCAAGACCTTGAAGTTGCTTGGAAGTGACTGGCACACCCAATACTGGCAAAGTAGTTTTGGCGGCAATCATGCCAGGCAAGTGTGCCGCGCCACCGGCGCCCGCAATGATACATTTGATGCCACGTTCCATTGCTGTCGCAGAGAATTCGAACATACGATCAGGCGTACGATGCGCAGATACTATCAATGCTTCATACGGGATATCAAAATCCTTCAATACGTTAACTGCATGCTGCATGACCTCCCAGTCACTGCTGCTACCCATGACGATGCTGACTAATGGTTTTTTCATTTGATATATTGCTGATTTCAGAATAAAAGAAAGTTGTGATACTGACCGTTATACTAATGATAAACTATACGCTGCATGCAGGGAATTGCCGCATTCAGGATAGGTGATATTTTGAAAAAATAAACCTGCTTACCGTAAAATTTCCAGTTACCTAAATAATCCTATGAACTTTCAGCGTGGTAGACAAAAAGAAGAACCAGAAATTAATCTGGTGCCCATGATCGATGTTTTATTGGTCATTCTGATTTTTCTGGTTATTACTACAACCTACTCGAAATTCGCAGAACTTGAAATCAATTTACCACAATCAACCGCAGCAGAAATCGATCTCAATGTTGATCGTCCCAATGTAATTGATGTTTCAGTCGATGCTACCGGAAGATACACAATTAATCAGGTGCCTGTTACATTCTCCAGTATTGAAGGGTTTCAACAGGAACTACACGCTGCTGCTGGAGACAAGCCTGATCCACTGATTACTATCAATGCAGATGCTAAAGCAACCCACCAATCGGTCATCACCGTGATGGAAGCGGCACGCTTGGCAGGGTACAACAAAATCACGTTTACAACTGAAATAGATAACACCCAGTAATTTCTTTTTCAGCAAACAGAAATGTCTTGCCCATCTGTTAAAATATCTACTGGCATCACCTTTCAGTTTTTCATATTTTACAAAGGAAAAAACAATGACGAATGTTAATTTAGATAATTTTTCCAGTGCGGCTCTGGCTGGCTCTGAATATGTTTTAGCTCCCCTGCCCTATGCAGATAACGCGCTCGAGCCGGTTATTTCTGCCAATACATTGAGTTTTCATTATGGAAAACACCATAAAGCTTATGTGGATAACCTGAACAAACTGGTGGCGGGTACTGAATTTGCAGGTCAGTCTCTGGAAGAAATCATTATAGCGACAGCAGGCCAGGCAGACAAAGCACCTATCTTCAATAATGCAGCACAGGTCTGGAACCATATGTTTTACTGGCATAGCCTGAGTCCAAATGGCGGCGGCGAACCGTCTGGCGCATTAAAAGAAAAAATTGAAGCTGCATTTGGCAGTGTGGATGCCTGCAAAAAAGAATTTGCAACCGCAGCATTAACACAGTTTGGTAGTGGGTGGGCCTGGTTAGCACTTGATGGCGACAAAATCACCATCGCTAAAACAGGCAATGCAGGTTCACCTTTAACTAAAAACTTAAGGCCCTTATTAACGATCGATGTATGGGAACATGCCTACTATCTGGATTATCAAAACCGCCGTCCTGATTATGTCAGCGCTATTCTGGACAAGTTAATCAACTGGGATTTTGCAACAGCCAATCTTGGGTGATTCGCTGATTTATGACTGAAATTACCATTGCCCTTTCCAAGGGACGCATTTTTGAAGATAGCGCGCCCTTGCTGAAAGCGGCGGGGATTATTGCGCTCGATGACCCGGAAACTTCGCGCAAACTAATTCTGGCCACCAACCATGCAAATGTGCGGCTGATTATTGTCCGCGCATCGGATGTACCAACCTACGTACAATATGGCGCGGCGGATCTTGGAATTGCTGGAAAAGATGTGCTGCTGGAACATGGCGGGACAGAACTTTACCAACCCTTGGATCTAAATATTGCACGTTGCCGAATGATGGTCGCGGTGCCCAAGGATTTCGACTATGAATCTGCTGTCTTTCAGGGCGCACGACTTCGAGTAGCAACTAAATATCTGCGAACAGCACGTGAACACTTCGCCGATAAAGGCGTACATGTCGACCTCATAAAGCTTTATGGCTCAATGGAACTTGCACCGCTGGTTGGTCTGGCCGATGCCATTGTTGACCTCGTTTCTACCGGCAGCACGCTTAAAGCCAATCACCTCAAAGCAGTTGAGGTGATCATACCCATTTCATCACGCTTGATCGTTAATCAAGCGGCACTCAAGTTAAAACGAGAAACCATTCAGCCCATATTAGATGCATTTTCGAATGCTATTGGGAAATAAGCGATTATTTTAAGCCATAGCGATAAACCTGAAACCCCTATTCCCATGATCCTAAAAACCTCAGTTGACCGTTATTCGCAATGACTAACGGTATGAATAAATAGAACAACCCGAACAATACCAACTCATCCAAATGGTGAATCACACTATGGTATTTATAGCACGCCGCTTTTTAATTCCGGCTGCGTTGC
>JAUXRH010000003.1 GCA_030682075.1 Nitrosomonas sp. | reverse complement strand
GCAACGCAGCCGGAATTAAAAAGCGGCGTGCTATAAATACCATAGTGTGATTCACCATTTGGATGAGTTGGTATTGTTCGGGTTGTTCTATTTATTCATACCGTTAGTCATTGCGAATAACGGTCAACTGAGGTTTTTAGGTTAATTGGAGGATAGATTTTACCAGGCTGAGTAGGACTATATTTTATAGATCAAGAAGCAATAAGTGGAGGATGATATGACGCAAAAAAGTACAGCGATCTTGGATCTTGGAAATGGCAGTGACCCGATTGAGTTACCTATCCTGTCAGGGACGATGGGACCAGACGTGGTAGATATTCGTACATTCCATGCCAGAAGCGGGATGTTCACTTATGATCCTGGTTATCTTTCAACGGCCAGCAGTCGTTCTGGAATAACCTTCATTGATGGTGATGAAGGCATCTTGCTTTATCGGGGTTACCCAATTGAGCAATTAGCAATGAATTGTGATTTCACGGAGGTATGCTATCTGTTGATGAAGGGAGAGCTACCTGACCGTGATCAGAAGTCAACCTTTGATAATGCCATCAAAGGCCATTCCATGCTGCACGAACAATTGGTGAAATTCTATACCGGTTTCCGGCGTGATGCACACCCCATGGCGGTAATGGTGGGTGTGGTGGGGGCATTATCCGCGTTTTATCATGACGCGATGGATATTACGGAAGCTTCTCATCGCGAATTGTCCGCTTTGCGCTTAATAGCGAAGTTGCCGACGATTACAGCGATGGCCTATAAATACAATATTGGGCAACCATTTATTTATCCACGTAATGATCTAAGTTATTCAGAAAATTTTTTACATATGATGTTTGCTGTTCCAGCCGAGGAATATAAGCCGAGTCCTGTCATCGTGCGAGCATTGGATCGTATTCTGATCCTCCATGCGGATCATGAGCAGAATGCTTCGACATCCACGGTTCGTCTGGCTGGTTCCAGCGGCGCCAATCCTTTTGCCTGTATTTCAGCGGGTATTGCCTGTCTTTGGGGACCCGCACATGGAGGCGCAAATGAAGCTTGTCTTAATATGCTGGAAGAAATCGGTGATGTTTCCCGTATTGATGAATATATAAAACGTGCTAAAAATAAAGATGACAACTATAGACTGATGGGATTTGGTCATCGAGTGTATAAGAATTTTGATCCACGTGCGAAATTGATGCGGGAAACCTGCCATGAAGTCTTGAATGAATTGGGTTTGCATAATGATCGTTTGTTCAAGCTGGCGCTGGAACTAGAAAGAATTGCATTGGAAGATGAGTATTTTATTTCCAGAAAACTCTACCCAAACGTTGATTTTTATTCAGGTATTGTTCAACGTGCTTTAGGAATTCCTACGACTATGTTTACTGCTATTTTTGCAATGGCGCGTACCGTAGGCTGGGTAGCGCAATGGAGTGAAATGATATCTGACCCCGAATATAAGATTGGTCGTCCACGCCAACTCTATACGGGCACTATCATGCGGGACATCACGACGTAAATAGTTTTATTTTTCATAAGGCCTTAAGCCATGGCAAAGCAGTTTTTTGAAGATTCTTTATTATTTGGTTCAAATGCGCCTTTCATAGAGGCGCTTTATGAAGATTATCTTAAGAATCCTGCCTTAGTTTCACTGACATGGCGTGATTTCTTTGACAAAATTCAGCAGACGCACGCAACGATCTTAAATAAGCAACTACATCAGGCGGCAACAGAATCTGAGTCTTTACCAAGCAGTGAGTTAGCAGACAAAGCTAGCGAAGCTTCTATCTCAGCAAATAAGCTGGCTGATACGGCAGAGCGTAAACAAGTCGCGGTCTTGCAACTGATCAATGCCTATCGTTATCTTGGTATCAACCAGGCAGCACTTGATCCACTCCATTGCGAGGAAAAGCTCGATGTTCCTGAGCTAACCCCTTCTTATCATGGGTTAACTGAAGCGGATCTTGATACGGAATTTAATACAGGTTCGTTGGTGGGTCCCGAACATGCAACACTAGGCGAAATTCTGCAGGCATTAAAGCAAACCTACTGCGGCACGATTGGTGCTGAGTATATGTACATGTCTGACGTAGAACAAAAACGTTGGATACAAGGACGACTTGAAGGAAAACACGCCCGACCTGAGTTTTCCGCAGAAGAAAAATGTCATATTTTAGAGCGACTGAGTGCTGCAGAGGGACTCGAGAAGTATTTACATACGCGCTATGTTGGGCAAAAACGTTTTTCTGGTGAAGGCAACGAGAGCCTGATTCCATTGCTGGATAATTTGTTGCAACATGCAGGTCAGTTGGGAGTTAAGGAAATCGTTATTGGTATGGCACATCGTGCACGACTTAATGTACTGGTAAATACACTTGGAAAAATGCCTTCAGATCTTTTTCGGGAATTTGAAGGCACCCAGATACAGGATCTTCCTTCCGGTGATGTTAAGTATCATCAGGGTTTCTCATCTGCGATTACAACACCGGGCGGCATTGTTCGCCTGGCTTTAGCTTTTAATCCATCTCATCTTGAGATTGTTGACCCAGTTGTTGAAGGTTCGGTGCGTGCGCGGCAGCATCGATTAGGAGATAAAGAGGGCAATTTTGTTCTTCCGGTACTGCTTCATGGAGATGCTGCCTATGCGGGTCAGGGTGTGGTCATGGAGACACTCAATTTATCTCAGACACGTGGATATGGCACCGGCGGCACAGTACATGTCATTATCAATAACCAGATCGGCTTTACAACTTCTGATCCACGTGACATCCGCTCGACAATTTATTGCACCGATGTCTCAAAAATGATTGAGGCACCCATTTTTCATGTCAATGGAGATGATCCTGAAGCAGTAGTCATGGTGACCGAAATTGCGCTGGATTTTCGAATGAAATTCCATAAGGACGTAGTGATTGATATGGTTTGTTACCGTCGACTGGGTCATAACGAACAGGATGAGCCAATGGTGACGCAACCAGAGATGTATAAAATTATTAAAAACCACCCAGGTACACGTCAGCTTTATGCCGATAAATTAGAAGCCGAGGCGGTCATCAAAGCAGGTGAAGCGGAAGCTTTAGTGCAAGCATATCGAAGTGCCATGGATATCGGAGTTAATCCGAATACAACAGTCTGTTACAACTACAAATCACCTTACGCGGATAATTGGGCGCCCTATCTAAAACCCAATGAGTGGAATCAGAAAGTAACAACCGGTCTGTCGATCAAGGATCTGAAGCACCTGGCTAAACGGCTTACGGATATTCCACCTGATTTCAAGTTGCATCCCAGAGTAGAAAAGATTATAGACGACCGCCGTTTGATGGGTAAGGGTGATTTACCACTGGACTGGGGGATGGCTGAGAATCTGGCTTACGCCGCTTTATTGAATGATGGATATCCCATACGTATTTCTGGACAGGACTCTGGTCGAGGTACTTTTTTTCATCGACATACCGTTCTTCATGATCAGAATCGGTTAAAAAGGGATGATGGCGAATATATTCCGCTACGGAATATTGTTCCGGGTCAACCGGATTTCATGATTATTAATTCCATGCTCTCAGAGGAGGCGGTACTGGCTTTTGAGTATGGATATGCTACAGCACAACCTAATGAATTAGTGATGTGGGAAGCGCAATTTGGTGATTTTGCCAATGGTGCTCAAGTTGTCATCGATCAGTTTATCGCTTCAGGGGAAGCCAAATGGGGGCGACTTTGTGGTTTGGTCATGATGCTTCCACATGGTTATGAAGGACAAGGGCCAGAACATTCTTCTGCAAGACTAGAGCGGTATTTGCAATTATGCGCAGATTACAATATTCAGGTTTGTGTTCCTTCCACACCGGCACAAATGTTTCATATGCTGCGACGGCAGATGATTCGACAGTTACGTAAGCCACTTATCATCATAAGTCCCAAAAGTATGTTGCGGCATAAGCTATCGGTATCAACTCTTGATGATATTGCCAAGGGTAGCTTTCAGCCTATCATTCCGGAAACAGAAGAACTGGAACCGGGAAGAATACGACGCGTTATTGCCTGCAGTGGAAAAATTTATTATGAATTACTGGCCTATCGTCAGGAACAACAGATTGCCAATATGGTAATTATTCGTATTGAGCAGCTTTATCCATTTCCGCATGATGAATTTCAAGCTGAGATTGAGCGCTACAGTAAAGCAAAAGAAGTGATATGGTGTCAGGAAGAGCCTGGCAACCAAGGTGCCTGGCAACGGATACAACACTATTTATTACGCCATATGCGACCAGATCAAACACTGGGTTATGCTTTACGTCCATCATCAGCTTCGCCGTCAGAGGGATATTTGGCAAGACACAAGGCCAGACAAAGCGAGTTAATCGTGGCTGCTTTCCGGGATAAAATTTAGTTAAGGGGATGCGTAATGTTAGTAGATGTCAAAGTACCTGTGCTATCTGAATCAGTAGCGGAAGCTACCCTTATTTCCTGGCATAAGAAACAAGGTGATTATGTTACGCGTGATGAAAATTTAATTGATGTCGAAACGGATAAAGTTGTGCTTGAATTGCCCGCGCCGAGTTCAGGCGTATTGACTAAGATCATCAAAAATGATGGCGCAACGGTAGTGGGGGGTGAGATTATTGCGACGATTGATACTGAAGCTAAAGCTACAGATTCTAATGCGAAGAGTACGACCTCATCAGAAAAAGAGACGGCAACTAAAGATGACGTAGATGATCGGTCTGTCGATGGTACAAATACTATCTTGATGCCCGCTGCCAGGAATCTGGCAGAAGAAAATAAACTGGATGCTAAGGAAATTAGTGAAATTTGTGGAACAGGTCGTGGAGGGCGTATCACCAAAGAAGATGTACTGAAGTATCTACAGGAAAGAGCCAATATTTCACTGAATCATCAAGTAATGCCGACGCCAGAAATAAAGGTAACTGCGTCAACCGATACCAGGTCCGAAAAAAGAGTTGCAATGTCACGGTTACGCCTGCGCATTGCAGAACGATTGGTACAGTCGCAATCTACCGCTGCGATTCTAACGACTTTCAATGAAGTCAATATGCAGGCAATTATCGAGCTGCGTTCCCGTTACAAAAATGAATTTGAACTGAAGCATGGCGTTAAACTTGGGTTTACCTCGTTCTTTGTTAAAGCAGCAGTGGCCGCATTAAAAAAGTTTCCTATTGTTAATGCTTCTGTCGATGGTGCTGACATTGTTTATCATAATTACTACGATGTAGGAATTGCAGTCGGTAGTCCGCGTGGTTTGGTTGTCCCTATAATCCGTGATGCTGATCATTTATCACTTGCTGAAATCGAACAACAGATTACGGATTTTGCCAGGCGCGCCCAGGATGGAAAGCTTACGATTGATGAATTGACGGGGGGTACTTTTTCCATTACCAACGGTGGCGTTTTTGGCTCAATGCTTTCAACACCCATTATTAATCCGCCCCAAAGTGCAATTCTTGGTATTCACGCAACGAAAGATCGACCGGTCGCTGAAAATGGACAAGTTGTTATTCGTCCGATGAATTACCTTGCCTTGTCTTATGATCACCGCATCATTGATGGTCGAGAGGCGGTATTGGCCTTAGTGGCGATGAAAGAGGCGCTGGAGTATCCAATGAGTCCATTGCTTGAAGCGTAGTTATTAAGGGCGCCTCTAAAAATTCAGCGTTCTAAACAAGACCAGACGCGAATAAAAAACATTGACGCAGCATATGATGGATAGGTAAGGAAACATTTTTTGTGAGCAACGAAGTATGGTGACGAAACGGGGTAAGCAGGCAAGCCGCAAAGCGGCTGCTCGCAAATATGGATTTTTAGAGGTGCCCTTAATACTGAAAACCACAGAGGACACAGAGATCTCAAGTCAGATTTTCTGTGGCAAGAAATCAGAAGGGACAAACTTGGTTTTTTTCTTCCTGTTTAATTTGCGCTATGAATCAAGGGTACCTCAATAGATTATTTTAATATTATCGGCCTTGAAATGGCTTGTCAGGGACTGCAACAAGTTGTCATGTAGGCTTACCTCCCAGTCATTACCCAAATCAAGTTCACAGACAGCATTCGAGTTATGGTAGACCAGGGATATCCGGCAGTAGTAATCATTATTGTTGTTACTCCCATTAGCAGAAGAGGTTTCCCCATGATGACAATAAGGTGTGAGCAATTCTTTCAGCTTGGTGATATTTGATAATGATAATTGGTCGCCATACAATTTGATCTGTTTAGCATAGCGCGAACGGGCGTTAGCAAAATCGTATAATTTTTCAGCAGTGACACGTATTTCTCCACTATTTTCTTGAATGTTTCCTCTGGTTTGAACTTTGGCCTCAACGATCAATAGTTGGTCTTCTTTTAGCCAATCCCGGTTGGTAACAAATAATTCATCAAAAATGACCAGTTCTACCTGTGCGCAGCCATCATCCAAAACAATGATGGCCATTCGACCCCGTCTGGTCATTTGGATTCGAACACTGTAAATGATTCCCGCCAGGAGCTGTGGCTCACGCTGTGGTGTCAAGCGGTCAAGCCGGGTTTTTATAAAATGTTTGAGGTCAGGGACATAGGTATTATAGGGATGTCCGCTCAAGTAAAAGCCTAATCCTAATTTCTCATTTTGTAGCCGGTCACGCTCAGACCATGGTGCCTTCTTAATGAGTTGGGGCTTTACGGTTGCATCATCACTCTCATTGAACAAACTACCTTGGCTTGCCGCCTGGCTGATTTGTTCGGCTGATTCGATAGCCGCGCCAACCGATGCCAACAAGCTGGCACGATTATTATTGAGTGAATCAAATGCACCGACACGAACGAGAGATTCCATAACACGGCGATTAGCAATGCGCTTGTCTACGCGACAGCAGAAATCAAATAAGTCAGTAAATAATCCGTTTTTAGTTCGTTCATCAACAATCGTCGAGATTGCCGTTTCCCCCGTTCCTTTTACTGCGCCCAGACCATATCTAATGGTATTTTTATTCACAGGGACAAAATGATAGCCAGAGAGATTAATATCAGGCGGTAAAACGGTCAGATTATTGGATATGCTGTCTTTTAAAAATATATGAACTTTATCCGTGTCATCCATATCCGCTGACAAAGTTGCCGCCATAAATTCAGCGGGATAGTGGGTTTTAAGATAGGCCGTCTGATAGGCAATCAATGCATAGGCTGCGGCATGAGATTTATTAAAACCATAGCCGGCAAATTTTTCCATTAGGCTAAAGAGTTCTGCCGCTTTATCCTGGGTTAAGCCATTGTTAACCGCGCCACTGACAAAGATTTCCCGCTGCTGAGCCATTTCCTCAACTTTCTTTTTACCCATTGCGCGACGGAGTAAATCAGCGCTACCAAGACTGTAGCCACCGATTACCTGCGCGATTTGCATGACTTGTTCCTGATAAATCATAATGCCGTAGGTGGGGCTTAATATGGGTTGTAAGCGAGGATCAGGATAATTAATTCGTTTGCCAAGTTTACGTTCGATAAATTCTGGAATCAGATCCATTGGACCGGGGCGATACAAGGCGACTAACGCAATAATGTCCTCAAAACAATCAGGTTTAGCTTTCTGTAACAAATCCTTCATGCCACGTGATTCAAATTGAAAAATACCGATCCCATTTCCCTGGCGTAGTAGGGTATAGGTGGCGTTGTCGTCTAAAGGAAGTTCTTCAAGTGAAAAGATTTCTTCACTGCGGGACTTATTTGCCGCATTATTTTCCTGAATTGTTGGTACTTGTTGTCGGATGTACTGAACAGCACGATCAATGGTTGTCAGCGTTTTTAGCCCTAAAAAATCGAATTTAACCAGACCGATTTTTTCTACATCATCTTTATCCAGTTGACTGACAACTGAGGTGCCAGATTCGGTGCAGTAAATAGGGCAAAAATCGGTAATCTTGCCGGGCGCGATCAATACACCACCCGCATGCATGCCAACATTCCGGGTTAGCCCTTCCAAACGCTCAGCTAACTCCAGTAAATTACGGACATCTTCTTCATCACGCGCACGCTGGTCTAATTGTGGCTCAATATCACGCGCTCTTTTCAGCGTCATACCAAGCTCAAACGGGATTAATTTTGCCAGTTGATCGACAAAGTTATAAGGCAAATCCAGCACCCGTCCCACATCACGAATGACGGCTTTTGCTGCCATGGTGCCAAAAGTTACAATTTGTGAGACGCTTTCAGTGCCGTATTGATGTTTAACATATTCAATCACACATTCTCGTCTGTCTTGACAAAAATCGATGTCAAAATCAGGCATTGATACGCGTTCAGGGTTGAGAAACCGTTCGAATAGTAAATCGTATCGTAAGGGATCAAGATCCGTAATGCCCAGGCTGTACGCAACCAGAGAACCGGCGCCTGAGCCACGCCCCGGACCTACAGGGACATCATTCGTTTTAGCCCAATTGATAAAATCAGCAACAATCAGAAAATAACCAGCAAACCCCATTTGTATAATGGTGTCGACTTCAAAATCCAGACGTTGTCGATATTTCAGTTGCTGTGCATGATATTCAGCAATAACTGGGAAACGGACCGCCATGCGCTTATTTAATCCAACCAGCGCCTGATTATGTAGATAATCCTCAAGGCTTTCGTGGTTTGGCGTAGGAAATAACGGTAACTGATTAATACCCAGTTCAAGAGAAAGATTACAGCGCTTGGCAATCTCTATGCTATTAGCAAGTGCTGCTGGGATATCAGCAAAAAGTGCCACCATTTCAGTTTGAGTTTTGAAATATTGCTGTTCGGTGAAATTTTTAGGGCGTCGTCGATCACCTAATACATAACCTTCTGCAATACACACCCGCGCTTCATGTGCTTTATAGTCATCCTGGTTAATAAATTGTATGGATTGCGTCGCAACAACCGGCAAGTTTAGTTTTGACGCGAGTATGAGCGAGTGTTGAACCAGTATTTCTTCATTCGGGTGTCCCTCTCTCTGTATTTCAATATAAAAACAGTCCGGGAAAAGTTTTGCCCATCTTTTGGTTTGTAACTCTGCTTGAGCTTGATTGTTTTGCAATAAAAGCTGTCCAATTTCACCCATTCTGGCACCAGATAGCGCGATTAATCCAGCGGTTCCATTTTCTTCCTGGTGGAGCCAGGCTGTTTTTATTTCAACTCGACCGCGATACTGATTCTCTCGATAGGCTCGGGATAGCAAACGACATAGCAATAAATACCCGGTGTAGGATTGGCACAACAACAACAATCGTATCGGTTTGTCACGATCAGTTTCGTTAGTGATCCAGACATCGCAGCCAATAATGGGTTTTACGCCACTGTCGATAGCACTTTGATAAAATTTTACCAGGCCGAACAGGTTTGAAAGATCGGTTAATGCCAATGCGGGCATATGATCAGCCGCAGCAATGGAGACGGCATCATGGATACGAATGATACTATCCTGAATAGAATATTCACTATGCAAACGAAGGTGGATAAAAGCAGGAGGGGTTGACATGATATTACAATCAATGGCTGAGATTTCGTTATAGTGTACGTTAAGGAGCTGCCAGTTAATTCGTTAACCGATGGCTAAGTAATGGATAAATAGGCACAGAAAGTATAAACCCGTGTACTCAATACAAAGTACCAGGAATTTAAATACTTTCTTATTACCCTGTTTTTTGAAGCCAGCTTTAATTAACAAATGGTCAACCAGATGCGCTTAATGCAAGGTTTTTGCCATACTTCAAGCATCGCATAGCAGAGGCTTGCACGCTAAAGCAGCACACTTACGGTGTATTAAAAAATCCAAGTATTCTTTTTGGTAACCAGGTGAGTTTACCTGGGAATGGCGCATGCATAAATCCAGCATGTCCTCCTTCTTCAGGGAATTCTAATGTAACGGCAGCTGAGACTTCATGCTGATTTGGCAGCGCAGATGCCGGCATAAAAGGATCATTGCGTGCATTGATTACAAGTGTAGGTACTTGAATAGATTGAAGCCAAGGTTTACTGCTGGATTGTTGCCAGTACTCATCGGTATTACGAAAGCCGTGTAAAGGCGCCGTAACAAGATTATCAAATTGATATAACGTGTTGCATGCCGCAATCGCATTTGCATCAAGTAACCCTGGATGCTGTTCAAGTTTTTCCAGCGCTTTATGTTTTAAAGTATTCAAGAAATGACGAGTATAAAGTTTATTAAAACCTGAGTCCAAAGCGACGCCTGCGGCGGTAAGGTCTAAAGGAACAGAGACAGTCACGGCAGCTGATACAATTTGACGGGCTGCTTCTCCTTGTTCGCCCAGCCATTTTAATAAGGCATTTCCACCCAGTGATACGCCAATGGTATAAAGTGGTTGCCCAAAATCCTGCAGTCGGCTTTGTTGGTATATGCGATGGAGCATCCAGTTAATTTCTTCTGAATCTCCTGCATGATAAGCGCGTGGTAATCGATTAGGCTCGCCGGAACACCCCCGAAAATGCATCACTGCACCACGCCAGGATTTTTTACGTAGTTCATTCATCATGCTTATCACATAATGACTACAGGATCCTCCTTCGAGCCCATGAAACACTACGACCAGCGGTTTGTCAGTAGATCCATCCATCCAATCAATGTCAACGAAATCGCCATCATCAAGTTCCCAGCGTTCACGCCGATATATAGCAGACTTGGCTGGTTTTACCAGATAAGGATAGATTGTTTGTGCATTGCCTCCCGGCAACCAGGCGGGTGCAGTATAAGGTTCTATATGTTGGGTGGTAATTTCCATTTTTACTCAGTTAGAAGAAAAAATATTTAGAATTCAAATGGGCTGATTATCTGGCAGGCCGCAAAGCGGCTGCTCGCAAAATTGGATTTTTAGAGGCGCCCTGAAAGGAATAGCGCGTTAAAATTTATGACTACGTATATGTTCCAGCAATCCTTGACTTGCTGTCTCCACCCTATCCAGTACATTTTCAAAACCTTC
>JAUXRH010000161.1 GCA_030682075.1 Nitrosomonas sp. | reverse complement strand
GCTAAAAATCCATATTTGCGAGCAGCCGCTTTGCGGCTTGCCTGCTTACCCCGTTTCGTCACCATACTTCGTTGCTCACAAAAAATATTTCCTTACCTATCCATCATATGCTGCGTCAATATTTTTTATTCGGTCGCTAATTGCTGTCGTGGCCTATGTTTGCGGCATCCACTGAACATCAGTTTGCGGAATCTGCCGAGTTTTTTGCCGCGCACAATCTGCCATGGAGAAATTCCTATGGAGACTTCGCTCAGTGGGTCAGATTTGGGCTCGTAAATCCAGTATCCCAGATAGTTAGATCAAGTCTGAGTTCATACGGGTTATGACTTATTTTTTTCCCTTACCCTTCTTTTTCTTGTCCTTATCTTTCTTTTTATCTTTCTTTTTATCCTTCTTCTTGTCTTTCTTCTTGTCTTTTACCACTTCCTCTACAGGCTGAGCTACAGCTTTGTCGGCAATGGTCTTTTTGACTGCTGTCTTTGTTCCCGTTGTTTGTGTATTAGCGGTTGATTTCAGGTCCGTGCCTTTGTGCAAACAATCAACGGCTGCTTTTACCATGATGCGTGCGCGCTTTTCAGTGAAGCCAGGTACTTTCAGCAGTTCTGCCATGCTGACTGAAGCAAGTTCTTCAACTGTTCTGATCTTGTGGTCGGATAACAACTTCGCGATAACAGGCCCTATCCCTACTACCTCAGTTAGTTTAGTCATGACTAGATCCTTTATAGATGTTTGGAAACTGCATTATATCTATCTGTTAACTATAAACAACACATGGGCACCTCTAAAAATCCATATTTGCGAGCAGCCGCTTTGCGGCTTGCCTGCTTACCCCGTTTCGTCACAATACTTCGTTGCTCACAAAAAACATTTCCTTACCTATCCATCATATGCTGCGTCAATATTTTTTATTCGCGCCTGGTCTTGTTTAGAACTCTGAATTTTTAGAGGTGCCCACATATTAATTCTGCCGTTGAAAACAAATAATCTGTTCTATTTCCAGCGCCATTAAGTAGCAGCCAAATGCAGCAGAAAAATTCAAAGCGATGAGGAAACTTATGAAGAAGGAGAATTGTGTGTCGATTTTCCTGTCAATCGCAGCAAATTTCCTTAGGTCTGATCAGGCGTTGCAGGTGTGCCTGGTGGAATTTTGCCGCGATTGCCTCACTACCATAGTCAAGTATGGCCAGTGCGCCTGCCGTCAGTAGCTTGCCGGACGCGTTAACCGAAGGTGAATCTTTTGACAGGTAACAAAGCAATTGATCCAGGCCGGGATTATGTCCAACAATCAATAGAGTACCGATATCCTTGCTATGTTGGTTGACGATGAAAAGTAAATCCTGCAGTGAAGCGTCATAGACTTCAGCTACCCGGATTACGCTGTGCTCAGCAACACCAAGCGCCTTTAATGCCAGCTGGCAGGTCTGACTTGCCCGTAACGCAGGGGAACAAATCACCCGATCGGGGTTAAACCTGTTTTTCTTTAACCATTTTCCCATTAATTTTGCAGCTTTTGTTCCCTCTGTTGATAAGGGGCGGTCGAAGTCTGTATCGCTGTCAGCAGACCAGTCTGATTTGGCATGACGCATTATTAGAAGTTTGTGTTCCAGCATGTTTTTTCAGTCCATAATATACATTAACCTACATCTTATATTAGCATTGCCATGACATCTAGCCGGGAAGGATCCTACGCTGCCGTAGACTTGGGCTCTAACAGCTTTCACATGATTGTTGCCAATTTTGTCGAAGGCCGCCTGCAGATAATTGATCGAATTAAGGATATGGTCAGGCTGGCCTCGGGACTGAATGACAACCAGGAGCTATCTGAGGAATCAATGCAACATGCGCTTGAATGTCTGCAGCGATTCGGTCAGCGTATCCGGGAGATCTCCCACGTAAATGTACGTGCCGTAGGAACAAATACCCTGCGCCAGGCAAGAAATAGCAGAATTTTTTTATCCAAAGCGCATACGGCCCTGGGCCATCCGATAGAAATCCTGGCCGGCAGGGAAGAAGCGAGGCTAATCTATCTTGGGGTTGCACACACCTTATACGACGAGACAAACAAACGACTGGTCATTGACATTGGTGGCGGCAGCACCGAGTTGATCATTGGCCGTGGCTTTGATACATACTATACGGAAAGCCTTTATATGGGCTGCGTCAATTTGGGACCGCATTTTTTCAGCAACGACAGGATAACGGCCAAAAGAATGCGCAAAGCGGTGCTGTTTGCAAGACAGGAACTGGAGCCGATTGAAGCGCCCTATAAAAAGATGGGCTGGGACCTTGCTGTGGGATCCTCCGGCACGGTTATTTCAATACGCGATGTGGTGCAGGCTCAGGGCTGGTGCGAAACAGGCATTACCGCTTCAGCACTGGCTAAATTAAAGGACGAACTTATTGCGATCGGTGACAGCAAGGCGGTCTGCTTGGAAGGTTTGTCAGAACGCCGCAAGCCCGTGTTTGCAAGTGGCGTGGCCGTATTAAGTGGCATTTTCGAGGCCTTTGATCTGGATCAGATCAGTGTATCTGAAGGCGCGTTGCGGGAAGGTCTGCTGCATGACCTGATCGGCCGCGTTCATAATGAGGACACCCGGGATAAAACCGTGATGGACGTAGCCCAAAGATACGGTGTCGACACGGAGCAGGCAAAACGGGTGAAAGAAACGGCTGAGCTGTTTTTCTGGCAAGTAAAAGCAGACTGGTTACTGGATGAAAAAAGCGATCTGAAATTATTGCAGTGGGGCAGTTTAATCCACGAAATCGGCCTATCAATTGCCCATACCCAGTATCATCGGCACGGAGCTTACCTGATGACCCATTCCGATCTGGCGGGCTTTTCCCGGCAGGAACAGACAAATCTGGCGACGCTTGTCCGCGCGCATCGCAGGAAATTTCCACGGGAAGAACTTGACTTAGTCGCCAGTTCAATGAAAATCTCCATCCTTAGACTCTGTATCCTGTTAAGACTCGCTGTCGTCATACACAGAAGTCGCTCTTACAGCACGCTTCCGAAAATACAGGTTCGCGCTGATAAAGACAAAATTGATCTGGTATTTCCGCAAGGGTGGCTGGATAACTATCCTTTAACGCGGGTGGATTTAAACACCGAACAAAGTTATCTACAGGTGGCAGACATCAAGTTGACATTTCAGTGAGACAACTCGCAATAGTGTTCCAGAATGAGCTGCTGCGCCGAACGCGGTTTAGCGCCAGTTTTGGCGCGCTGGTACGAACCATCACTTTGCAGCAGCCAGGCCTGCGTATTGTCAGAGAGATAACTCAACAGTCCGTACTTGATCACCGAGTCACTGGTCCGTTTTTCTTCAATAGGAAAGCAAGCCTCGACACGGTGGTGTAAATTTCTTGTCATCCAGTCGGCACTGGAGCAGAAAACCAATTCTTCCCCCCCATGGTGAAAATAAAAAACACGGGTATGTTCCAGAAAGCGACCGACGATTGAACGCACGGTGATATTTTCGGAAACCCCTTTGATCCCGGGGTATAGGCAACATATTCCGCGGATGATCAGGTCTATTTTGACGCCGGCCTGTGACGCCTTATACAGTGCGACAATAATTTCCGGATCGGCCAGGGCGTTCATCTTGGCAATAATCCTGGCCTTTTCCCCTTTGTTGGCCGCGCTTATTTCGTCCTCTATGTAAGCCAGGATCCCCTTATGCAGGGTGAAGGGCGATTGCAGTAGCTTTTTCAATTTCCCCGCTCGGCCCAGACCGGTTATTTGATGAAAAAGTTTGTTAACATCCTCACCTACCGACTTGTCACAAGTAAGTAGTCCGTAATCGGTATACACGCGCGCGGTCCGCGCATGATAATTACCGGTTCCCAGGTGAACATAACGACGTAACGTCCGACCTTCCCTGCGCACAACCAGAATCATCTTGGCGTGAGTTTTATAACCCACGACACCATACACAACATGTGCCCCTGCTTCCTGCAGCTTGTTTGCCAGCTCAATGTTGGCTTCTTCATCAAATCTGGCTCGCAGCTCTATCACGACGGTAACTTCCTTGCCGATACGGGCGGCATCCTTTAACGCCTCGACTACCACTGAATCAGCTCCGGTACGGTACAGGGTCTGTTTTATCGACAGCACATTCGGATCAGTCGACGCCTGCCGCAGAAAATCAATGACCGGCGCAAAGGATTGAAACGGGTGGTATAACAATAAATCGCCATTACGCAGGACATCAAAAATATTGTTGTTCTTGAGCAAGCGCTGCGGAATATCGGGCGTAAAGCCAGTAAATTTCAATTCCGGGCGATCCACCAAGTCACAGATAGCGAGCAACCGGCCAAGGTTTACCGGACCCGATACTCGGTAAAGGTCACTTTCCTGTAAATCAAATTTTTTTAACAGGAAAAGACTGAGTTCAGCGGGACAATTGTCAGCGACTTCCAGACGCACGGCATCACTGAATCGACGGGAAGGTAATTCCCCTTCAAGCGCACGCAGAAGATCATCAATTTCTTCATCATCTACAAACAAATCGCTATCACGCGTGACTTTGAATTGATAACAGCCGGTGACATTCATACCCGGGAACAAGTCTCCTACACGGGCGTGGATAATAGAAGAAAGCATGATAAAGTCATGACTCCCGGAACTGTGCTCAGCAGGAATTGGCACAATCCTGGGTAATGAACGTGGCGCCTGTACAATGGCCAATCCCGTATCACGGCCAAAAGCATCTTTACCTTCCAGCGATATAATAAAATATAGATTCTTGTTCAATACCTTAGGAAAGGGGTGCGCTGGATCCAGTCCAATCGGACTGAGTACAGGCAAAACCTCGCTGTTAAAGTAGCGGTTTATCCAGCGGACCAGCCTGGGTTTCCATTCAGCACGACGCAGCACCCTGATTTTGTTCCTGGTCAGCGCAGTGATGATCAGATTATTCCAGACATTGTATTGCTCTTCCACAATCTGGTGCGCGGTTTTACCGACACGTGTCAGCACCTCAGCCGGAGACAGGTTATCTAAACCGGTCTGTACGGAGCCATACTTGACCTGTTGTTTAAGACCGGCAACGCGTATTTCAAAGAACTCATCCAGGTTGGTGCTCGCGATGCAAAGAAATCGCAGCCGTTCCAGCAGCGGCAGGTTTTCATCTTTTGCCTGTTCGATAACACGCCGGTTGAATTCAAGTAAACTCAGCTCGCGGTTGATATAGAGTTGGGGATTTTTGAGATCAATCGTGTCCATTCGTAATGACTGTCATGGTGGATTTACATAAGGTGCCCATAAATTAATTTCAGGCCTGATGGGTGGCGACCAAAGCGTTCTCGTCATTGCAGAATCAATGCCCTATGAGTCTGTCGGACTTAAGGTTGATCTACTGCACAAATGGGACAAGCGGTTCATATTACCCTGATTTTTCGTTGCATAGAATGACTATGCGCCTCAAAATCCGGCCAATCTGTCCTCGCTTTCCCACTTTGCTCGCTACGAT